>JAZKDV010000206.1:0-14521 GCA_040387395.1 Pseudomonadota bacterium
CGAACAGCATCATGGTGTTGTCGCGGAAGAACAGCTCGTTCTCCACGCCGGCATAACCCGAGCCCATGCCGCGCTTGATGAACAGCACGGTCTTGGCCTTTTCCACGTCCAGGATCGGCATACCGAAGATGGGCGACTTGGGATCGGTCTTGGCCGAGGGATTGGTGACGTCATTGGCGCCGATCACATAGGCCACATCGGCCTGGGCGAACTGGGAATTGATGTCTTCCAGCTCGAACACTTCGTCATACGGCACATTGGCTTCGGCCAGCAGAACGTTCATGTGGCCGGGCATGCGGCCGGCCACCGGATGGATGGCGTAAGAGACCTTGACGCCTTCCTTCTTCAGCTTGTCGGCCATTTCGCGCACGGCGTGCTGGGCCTGGGCGACGGCCATGCCGTAACCCGGCACGATGATCACCGAGGCGGCGTTCTTCATGATGAAGGCCGCGTCGTCCGACGAGCCTTGCTTGACGGGACGGGTTTCCGCCGGGCCCTTGGGGCCGCCGGTTTCGCCGCCGAAGCCGCCCGCGATCACGCTAATGAAGCTGCGGTTCATGCCCTTGCACATGATGTAGGACAAGATCGCGCCCGAGGAACCCACCAGCGCGCCGGTGATGATCAGGGCGGTGTTTTCCAGGGTGAAGCCCAGCGCGGCGGCGGCCCAGCCCGAATAGGAATTGAGCATCGAGACCACCACCGGCATGTCGGCGCCGCCGATGGGGATGATCAGGGTGATGCCGAAGATGAAGCTGAGGACGGTGATGGCCCAGAACATCCAATAGGCCTGATCCAGGGCGAACCAGGCGATCAAGCCAATGATGGCGACGAAGATCACCAGGTTGAGCAGGTGCCGCGCCGGAAGCAGGATGGGCGCGCCGGACATGTTGCCGTTGAGCTTTGCAAAGGCGATGACCGAGCCGGAAAAGGTAATGGCGCCGATGGCGACGCCCAGGCTCATTTCGATCAGGCTCTGGACATGAATGGCGCCAGGCGCGCCGATGCCGAAGGTTTCGGGCGAATAGAGCGCCGCGCCCGCGGTCAGCACCGCCGCCATGCCCACCAGGCTGTGGAACGCCGCCACAAGCTGGGGCATGTCGGTCATGGCGATCTTCTTGGCCATCACCGCACCGATCAGCCCGCCAATGCCAAGCCCGCCCAGCACCAGCGCCCAGGTCACCAGATCGCTGACGCCCGAAATCCACAGCGTGGTCAGGACCGCGATGGTCATGCCGATCATGCCGTTGCGGTTGCCCGCGCGGCTGGAGGCCGGCGACGACAGGCCCTTCAGCGCCAGGATGAAAAGCGAGCCGGCGACGAGATAGAGAAGCGCGGCGATATTGGGATTCGCGCTCATTTCTTCTCTTTCTTCTTGTACATCGCCAGCATGCGGCTGGTGACCAGGAAGCCGCCGAAGATGTTCACCGAAGCCAGGATCAGGGCGAAGAAGCCGAGCCCCTTGGAGATCCAGGACGCGTCATTGATGACCGGCACCGCCACCGCGATCAGCGCGCCCACCACTATCACCGAGGAGATCGCGTTGGTCACCGCCATCAGGGGGGTGTGCAGCGCGGGCGTCACGCCCCAGACCACGAAATAGCCGACGAAGATCGCCAGCACGAAGATGGAAAAGCGGAAGATGAAGGGGTCGATGGCTACGGCTTCCATGTCTAGCCCCCCTGCGCCGGCGCGCCGGAGACGGCGGCGCCCTTGACGATCTCGTCATTCCAGTCGATCGCCAGAACGCCGGACTTCTTGTCCACGATCAGCGAGACGAAGTTGAACAGGTTGCGGGCATAGAGCGAGGAGGCGTCGGTAGACAGCCGGCCCGGCAGGTTGGTGTAGCCCATGATGGTGACGCCATGGACCTCGATGACTTCATCGGGCTTGGACAAGGGCGTGTTGCCGCCCGCGCCCGCCGCCAGGTCGACGATCACCGAACCGGGCTTCATCGACTTGATCATCTCTTCGCTGACCAGGATCGGCGCCTTGCGGCCCGGGATCAGCGCAGTGGTGATGACGATGTCCTGCTTCTTGATGGTCTCGGCGGTCAGGGCTGCCTGCTTGGCCTGATACTCGGCCGACATTTCCTTGGCATAGCCGCCGGCGGTCTGGGCGTTCTTGAATTCCTCGTCCATCACCGCCACGAAGGTGCCGCCCAGGCTCTCCACCTGTTCCTTGGTAGCGGGACGCACGTCGGTGGCGCTGACGATGGCGCCTAACCGCTTGGCGGTGGCGATGGCCTGAAGACCCGCAACGCCCACGCCCATCACCAGCACGCGCGCCGGCGCGATGGTGCCGGCCGCCGTCATCATCATCGGCATGGCGCGGCCGAACTGGGCGGCGGCATCGATCACCGCCTTGTAGCCGGCCAGGTTGGCCTGGGAGGACAGCACGTCCATCGCCTGGGCGCGGGAGATGCGCGGCAGCAATTCCATGGCGAAGGCGATGACGCCCTGCGACGCCAGCGCGGCGATGGCGTCTTTCTCGGCATGCGGAGACAGCAGCGCCGCCAGCACCGCGCCCTTTTTCATCTGGGAGATTTCGCCGCTTTCGGCGCCGCGCACTTTGAGGACAATGTCGGCGTCCTTCAGGGTGCTGGCCGCATCCGGCGCGACGATGGCCCCGGCGGCGGTATAATCGGCATCGCTGACGCGGGCGCTGGCGCCGGCGCCGGACTGCACCACCACCTCAAGCCCCAGGGCCTTGAACTTCTTGACGGACTCCGGCGTCGCGGCAACCCGCGTCTCGCCCGCTCGTGTTTCCTTGGGGACCGCGAGCCGCATCGGAGTTGATCGCGGCTAGTTGGTGCGGAAAATGGCGAGGAAAATCATGATCAGCATGATCCCCGCGAACGACCATTTGCTGAAGGTCAGAAAGCCGGCATAGGACTTCCTGTGCTGGCTGATGTCCATGGAACCGATATGGTAGTCGTTGTCGTGCGCCATTTCGGCTCCCCAACTGTCTTTGAAAGTGGCCGGAATATAGCAAACACCGGCCCCGCGGCAACGGGCTTTATTAAGCCTTTGTTACCCGCGTTTGGCGGCCCCTTTTGCGGCCCCGGCCTGAGGATTTGCACAGATTCAGCTTTGCTTAAGCATCGAATCGCAGCTTTGCGCTGTGCCGGATAAGGACAGGCTTAAACGCCACATTTACCTGTCCTGGCGAGAATGCAGCCTTCAAATCTGGAAGGCTTTGTCATGGCGCAGACCATTCTTGTCGTGGACGACGATCCGGTTCAGCGGCGTTTGCTGGAAACAGCGATCACCCGCAGCGGCATGCAGGTGGTCACCGCGCCCGGCGGCCAGCCCGCCCTCGACCTGATCGGCGGCCCGCGCGGCGACCAGATCACGCTGGTGATGCTGGACCTGGTGATGCCCGACATGGGCGGCCTGGACGTGCTGGCCAAGCTGCGCCCGACCAATCCCGACCTGCCGGTGATCGTGCTGACCGCCAAGGGCGGCATCGACTCCGCCGTCGAAGCCATGCGCGCCGGCGCCAACGACTTCCTGGTCAAGCCGGCCAGCCCGGAGCGTATCGCCGTCTCCATCCGCAACCAGCTCAAGATCGGCACCCTGTCAGGTGAAGTGAAGCAGCTGAAGAAGAAGGCGGACAACAAGCTGACCTTCGATGACCTAGTCGCCTCCTCGCCGGAAATGAAACAGGTGTTCCGCCTGGGCAGCCGCGCGGCGCAGTCCGACATCCCGGTGCTGATCGAAGGCGAAAGCGGCGCCGGCAAGGAACTGATTGCCCGCGCCATCCAGGGCACATCAGGCCGTTCGGGCAAGCCGTTCGTCACCGTCAACTGCGGCGCGATTCCGGAGAACCTGATCGAAAGCATCCTGTTCGGGCATGAAAAAGGCTCGTTCACCGGCGCCTCCGACAAGCATCTGGGCAAATTCCAGGAAGCTGATGGCGGCACGCTGTTCCTGGACGAAATCGGCGAGCTGCGCCTGGACATGCAGGTCAAGCTGCTGCGCGCACTGCAGGAAGGCGAAGTTGATCCGGTCGGCTCCAAGCGCCCGGTGAAAGTGGATGTGCGCATCGTCGCCGCCACCAACCGCGACCTGGGCCAGATGGCCAAGGAAGGCACCTTCCGCGAAGACCTGTATTACCGCCTGAACGTGTTCCCGGTGATGGTGCCGAGTTTGCGCGAGCGCACCGGCGACATCGCGCCGCTGGCCCGTCACTTCATCGAGCGTTTTGCGGCGGAAGAGAACAAGCCGGTCTCCGGCCTCACCCCGCAGGCCAGCCAGTTGCTGGAAACCTTCAACTGGCCGGGTAACGTGCGCCAGCTGGAAAACACCATCTTCCGCGCGGTCGTCTTGTGCGACGGCGCACTGCTGGATGTCTGCGATTTCCCGCAGATCGCCGCCGCCCTGGGCGTGGACACGCTGGTACGCCAGAACGTGCCAGCGCCCGCTGCCGCCGGCTATACGCCGGTTCTGCCCAGCGGCTCGGCCTATTCGCTGAATGCCACGGACAGTTCCGGCCATATCCGCAAGTTCGAGGACATGGAATCGGAAATCATCCGCATGTCCATTGCCCGCTATGAAGGCCATATGTCCGAAGTGGCGCGCCGTCTGGGCATCGGCCGCTCGACGCTGTATCGCAAGCTGAAGGAATTCGGCCTGGAGCCGGAACTGCAGAACGAGCCGATGGCTGGCGTGGCGCTGGACACCGACGAGTCGGTGGAGCCGGCGGTTCGCAAGGCAGGCTAACAGTCGGCCAGAAACAAAAAAGGCCCGCTCGCGAGAGCGGGCCTTTTTCTTTGGTGTCGCGCCTTCAGCGCATGTCCATCGCCGTCAGGTACAGGTCCAGCATGGCTTCCTGTTCCTGGAAGTCGGCCTTGTCCAGCTTTCGCATGCGGATCACCTGGCGCATGATCTTGGTGTCGAAGCCGGTGCCCTTGGCCTCGCTATAGACTTCCTTGATGTCGGCGCTGAGCGCCGCGCGCTCTTCTTCCAGCCGCTCAATGCGGTTGATGAAGGATTTGAGCTGGTCCTTGGCGAAGCCGGATTTGGCCATAATGGAACTCGAATTTGAAAAGCGGCGGACCCTAGCCCGCCCGCGCGAAGCGGCGCAACGCGGAAGTTAGGCCCGGCTGTGCATATCCAATAAAGCCGCATCCAGGATGGGTTTGAGGCGCAACGCAAAACCTTGTGCGTCAACAGCGCTGGCAATCAAGTCCTGCCGCATCTCGATCAGCACATGCGGCAGATCGCGCATCGTTCCATGGGTATAGAGCGTGTCGCCTTCCAGCGCGCCGGTATAGGGCTCGTTGTCCCCCACGGTGAATCCGGCCTCGGCCAGCCTTGTCATCAGCGGCGCCGACAGGCGGGTGTCGCGGTCATAGAGGATGCCAACCTCCCAGATGCGCGGCACTTTCTTCCAGGACGGGGTGAAGCTGTGCATCGAAATCACCACGGCATCCGGACCGATGCGATCCAGTTCGTCTCGGATGGCAGCATGATAGGGCGCGTGGAATTGCGCGATGCGCCGCGATACCTCCTCGGCATCGGCCTCGCGATTACCCGGGATGATGCTGCCGTCCGACAGCTTCATCACCAAGGTGGGGTCTTCGGGGCCGCGGTTGAGATCGATCAAAAGGCGCGACCAGCGCCCCAGCAGGGCCGGCGCGCCATAGACCCGTGCCAGCGCGCGCGTCACCGCCGCCGCGCCGATGTCATAGGCGATGTGGGTGGCGAACAGGCCCGCATCCAGGCCCAGCGTGCCGAAACCCGGCGGCAGGGCGTTGGAGGCATGGTCGCACAGCAGCAGAAGGGGCGATTTTCCGCGGGCCGGCAGAGCTTCAAAAGCAGGTTGCGTCATGGGTTTGCCATATAGGGCCCCGTCCCGTTGACGGCCAAGCGGTTTCGCGCCAAACCGGACTTCAAGATGCGTCGCATGACCCTGATTTTGGCTGTGGCCCTGGGCGCAAGCTGCGCCACCCCGGCGCTCGCCGCCTTCAATGTCTGCAACAAGACCAGCCTGCCCACCCGGGTCTCCATCGGCCGGTTCGACGGCACCAGCTGGACCTCGGAAGGCTGGTGGACGATCAAGCCCCAAAGCTGCGCCGGAATCCTCACCGGCCCCTTGCAGGGACGCTTCTATTACCTTTATGCCACCGATGGCGGCGCCGGGACCTGGGAAGGCAAGACGTTCTTCTGCGTCGCGCCCGACAGCCGCTTCAAGTCGGCGGGCCGGGGCAACTGCGCCAGGCGCGGCTTCGACCGCCGCGGTTTTTTTGAAGTGGACACGGGCAAGAAAGCCGACTGGACTCAAAACCTCTCCAATTAGGATCACGCATGCGCCGCCGCAGAAAAACAAAAATCCTGGCCACGCTTGGTCCGGCCTCCAACACCAAGCCCATGATGCGGGCGCTGTTCGATGCCGGCGTCGACGTGTTCCGCATCAATATGAGCCACACCAGCCATGAACTGCTGAAGCAGATGGTGGCGGACCTGCGCGCCCTGGCGGACGAGGTGGGACGCCCCGTCGGCATCCTGTGCGATTTGCAGGGCCCCAAGATCCGGCTGGGCAAGCTGAATGGCGGCCCGCGCATGTTGAAGGAAGGCGAGAGCATCAAGCTGATCCTGGGCGAGACCAGCGACAAGCCCGAAGAAGTGCCGATCCCGCATCCGGAAATCTTCCAGGCCATCAAGCAGAAGCATGCGCTGTTGATCGATGACGGCAAGGTACGCCTCCGGCTGCTGCGCAAGGCCGACACCTTTGCCGAGGCGATCGTGGAAGTGGCGGGCGAAATCAAGGACCGCAAGGGCGTCAACATGCCCGACACGCTGCTGCCGATGTCGGCCATGACGCCCAAGGACCGCGCCGACCTGGATGCGGCGCTGGAACTGGGCGTGGACTGGATCGCGCTGAGCTTTGTCCAGCGGCCCGAGGACGTCGCCGAACTGAAGAAGATCGTGGCAGGTCGCGCCGGCGTGCTGGCCAAGATCGAAAAGCCCAAGGCGCTGTCGTCGCTGGCCGGCATCCTGGAACTGGCCGATGCGCTGATGGTGGCGCGCGGCGACCTGGGTGTGGAAATGCCGCTGGAACGCGTGCCGGGCCTGCAGAAGCAGATCACCCGCGCCGCGCGCAAGGCCGGCAAGCCGGTGGTGGTCGCCACCCAGATGCTGGAATCCATGATCACCTCGCCGGTTCCCACCCGCGCCGAAGTTTCGGACGTGGCGACGGCGGTGTTCGACGGCGCCGATGCGGTGATGCTGTCGGCGGAATCGGCGTCCGGCGCCTGGCCGGTGGAAGCGGTGCAGACCATGGACCGCATCGCCACCACGGTCGAAGATGACGAGCTGTACCAATCCTATATCGAGGCGCAGCGCGGCGCCCCGGAAAAGACCACGCCCGACGCCATCATGGCGGCGGTGCATGAAGTGACCGAGACTATCGAGGCGCGCGCCATCGTCTGCTGGACCAAGTCCGGCCTCACCGCCATGCGGGCGGCGCGCGAGCGCTCCTCGGCGCCGATCATCGCACCGACCCCCAGCATCGAAACCGCGCGGCGGCTGACGCTGGTCTGGGGCACCCACAGCGTGCTGACCGAAGACATCCGCGATTTCGACGACATGGTGAAACGGGCCTCTTCGATTGCGCGGCAGGAAGGCTTTGCCGTGGCGGGCGAACGCATCGTCATCACCGCGGGCGTGCCGCTGGGCACCACCGGCGCCACCAACATGCTGCGGGTGGCTTTTGTTGAAGACGAAAAATAGCTAGCTGACCAGGTCGCAGGGCGGCATCTGGAAACTGTCCGGCACCCGCTTGGCATCGTAAGCGAAGTTTGTCCGCAGATAGACATAACGCTGCCCCTTCGCGTCCATCGAGACAATTCGGTAGAGGTCGGTGCGGGGACTGGGCTCGCCATTCACCGTCTGGATATTGATAGTGAAATTGTTGCCCGACTGCGACCAGCGGCCGGTGGCATGCTGATCGAACGGCTTACCCTTGATGCAGGTGCGGTGATGCACCCGGAAATTCCCATCGGGCGTCATCCGGTCGAGATACATCGCGCCCTTGTCGTCGGGCTGGCCATAGCCGAACCAGTTTCCGGCCATCGACGTCGCGGCAAAAGCCGTGGAGGGCGCCAGCAGCATCATAAGGCTCGCGGCCAGCCACTTCATCGTGTCAGATATCCTGGCCTTCGACGGCGCGGGTGAGTTCGCGGATGCGGCGCTCGGCGCCTTCCATCTGCGGGTTCAGCTCCGCGGCCCGGCGAAAGAGTTTCAGCGCCTGGGCCTTGTCGCCATACTCCTGCAGCAGGTCGCCCAGCTCGATCATCGCCGTGAAATGGCGCGGATTGAGCTGCACGGTCTTTTGCAGGGAGACCATGGCGGCGGCGTCATCGCCGCCCGCGGTTTCCAGCGCGGCGCGGGTACGCCAGCCCTCGGCATAGCGCGGCGCGATATTGGTGACGGCGTTAATCAGCTTCTTGGCCGCCGCCTTGTCCGAGGCAGCGACCGCAATGCGCACACGGGTCATCAAGAGATCGACGCTGGGGCTGCCGGAAGCGCGGTACAGTCCCGCGAGCTTTTCCTCGATCAGCTTGGCGGCGTCAGGCGAGTCGGCCTTTTTCAACTGCTCCAGCAATTGCGCTTCGCTGAGGGGCTTTTGCGGCTGGGCGGGTTTGGCGGCAGGCTTGGGGGCGGGCTTTGGCGCCTGCGCGGCTGCCGCCACGCCGGACATCAGCAAAATGCAAAGCACCAGGTTCAAGCGCATGGCGGCAGTGTAATGCCGCCAATGTGGCAATTCTAGGCGCGCGGCAGATCGAGATTGGCCGGTTTTGGACCACCCTCGGCCCAGTCCAGCAACTCCGCCAGATGCAGGATGGGCTGGTGCAGGCCCTCGCCCGCCGCCAGGTGCTGCAGGCAGCCGATATTGCCGCTGACCAGCACATCGGGCTGGGCGGCGGCGATGTTGCCCAGCTTGCGCTGGCGCAGCGTGCCGGAAAGTTCCGGCTGAAGGATGGAATAGGTGCCGGCCGAACCGCAGCACAGATGCGATTCCAGGAACGGCGTCAGCGTGAAACCGGCGGCTTCCAGCATCGCCTCGCCCACGCCGTTCAGCTTCAGGCTGTTCTGCAGGGTACAGGCGGGATGATAGGCGACGCGCAAGGGATTGGGCGGCGTGACCGCGAGCGGCGTGCAGAGCTCGGCAAAGTCGCGGGAATCGGCGGCGAATTTGGCGGCGCGCGGCTCCCACACCGGGTCGCCGGCGAACTGGTGCGCATAATCCTTCATCGCCGCCGAACAGCCGGTCGCCGTGATCAGCACACCGTCATATTTTCCCTGCTCATAGGCGGTGATGGCCTGTTTGGCCCATTCCTTGGCCTCATGGTCGCGACCCATGTGATGGGGCAGCGAGCCGCAACAGCCCGCCCCTTCCAGCGCCACCAGTTCGATGCCGCGCCGCGCCAGAACACGGCCCACGGCGGAGTCGATCTGCGGCGCCAGTGCGCCCTGCACGCAGCCCGGCATGATGGCGATGCGCTGCTTGACGATGGCCGGCTTGGGAAAGTTCAGCGGCTCGGGCCCTTGCGGACGGGCCATCAGGCCCATCCTGGCCATGGCGCCCAGCCGTCCCGGCAGGAGGACGGCAATCGGCGCGCCGATCCTGGCCAGCAGCAGGCCGATGCGCACCAGCTTGGGACGCGTCATCACCGTGGCCATGGCCCAGCGCAGCAGCCGGTCGCCCAGCGGGCGCTTGTAGTGGTCCTGGATATGGGCGCGGGCCTGGTCCACCAGCCGCTGGTAATTGACGCTGGACGGACAGGCGGTCTTGCAGTTCAGGCAGGACAGGCAGCGGTCGATGTGATGCACGGTTTCGCGTGTGGGCGCGCCGCCATTTTCCAGCATCTCCTTCATCAGCACGATGCGGCCGCGCGGGCTATCGCGCTCGTCGCCCAGCACCACGTAAGTCGGACAGGTGGCGGTGCAGATGCCGCAATGCACGCAGGAGCGCACCGCCTTGGCGGCGGGACCAAGCTGCGGATCGGCAAGCTGCTCAGGGGTGAAGGCGTATTTCATCTTACAGGCGGCCCGGGTTGAACAGCGACAGCGGATCGAAGGCTGCCTTGACGCTGCGGTTCAGCGCCGCCAAGGCAGGCGGCTGCGGCGCATACAGGCCGTGCGCCGCGCGGGTTTGCGCATCGGCGCGCAGCAGCATGGCCTGGCCATTCGCGGCCGCCGCGATCTTGCGGATGCGCACCGCATTGGAGGACGGCGCGGCCAGCCACAACAGCCCGCCGGCCAGGTCGCCCAGCCAGAATTTCGCGCCGAGTTCCCTGGCGACCCGCGGCGCATCGGACGGCGCGATCATCACGCGCCAGACATCGCCGGGGGTGCGCGCGAATTTTTCGCCATTGCCGATGGTGGGGAACGGATCCTCGCCATCGAACCGCGTCACGGCGTTGCCCAGCAGTCCGTGCAGCAGGGCGATCTTCTCTTCCAGCGGCTGGCTGGCGCCTTCCAGGCGGATGAAAGCCGAACCCTGGCCCGTGCCCGGGGCAATATTGCCCGGCAGATAGGCCAGGCCTGCTGGCTCCAGCGCGCTTTGCGCGATCTTGCGCAAGGCGGCGAAACCGATTTCCGGCGACACGTCCGGCAAGGACAGCACCGCGAAATGGGTGGGGCGGGGATAAACCCGGAAGGTGAGTTCGGTCAGCACGACCAGCGTGCCATAGGCGCCGCAGACCAGCTTGGGCAGATCAAAGCCGGTGACGTTCTTCACCACCTTGCCGCCGGCGCGGAACGACGCGCCCTGCCCGTTGACGCCATGAAAGCCCAGCAGCGAATCCCGCGCTCCGCCATGGCGCAAGCGCCCCGACCCGGAGGCATCACACGACACCGCACCGGCCAGGGTGGCGACACCATTGCTGCCGAGCAACTGCGACCAGTCGGCGGGATCGAAACCCAGGCGCTGGTTTTTCGCCGCCAGCACGCTGACGATCTCGGCCAGCGGCGTGGCGGGCGCGGCGGTGAGGATCAGTTCTTCGGGCTCGTATTTCAGGATGCCCGACAGGCCCGAGACATCGAGCTGCGGAAGGCCATCGAGCGGCCTGCCGACGCTGCGGCGGGTGCCGCCGGCCACGATCTCGAACGGCGACTTGTCGGCGCGCGCGGCGCGCACGAAGTCAACAATCCCGCTTTCCGTGGAAATCCCGCTCATCAGTAACGCGGCAGGTGCGGATGGGGCAATTGCGCGCCATGGACATGGATATGGCCCTGCTCGACACAGGCCGACAAGGTCGGAAACACCTTGCCGGGATTGAACAGGCCCTGGGAGTCAAAGGCGCATTTCACACGGTGCTGCTGGTCCAGATCGGCTTCGCTGAACATCTCGGTCATCAGGTCGCGCTTTTCGATGCCCACGCCATGCTCGCCCGACAAGACGCCGCCGACCTTGACGCAGAGGCGCAGGATGTCGGCGCCGAAGGCTTCGGCGCGTTCGAACTCGCCTTCCTTCATCACGTCGAAAATGATCAGGGGATGCAGGTTGCCGTCGCCGGCATGGAAGACGTTGCAGAAACCCAACCCATACTGTTCGGAAAGCTTTTCCATCTCCTGCAGCACCTGCGGCAGGGCATGGCGGGGAATGGTGCCGTCCATGCAGATCATGTCGGGGGCGAGGCGCCCCATGGCGGCGAAAGCAGCCTTGCGGCCCGACCAGATGCGGGCGCGCTGCTTTTCGTCGGTGGCTTCGACAGACTTGCCGCCGCTCTCGGCAACGATGGCGACGATGCGCGACACGGCATGGGAGACGTCGGCCTCCACGCCATCGGCGTCGATGATCAGGATGGCTTCGGCGCCGGCGGGATAGCCAGGCTGGTTGTAGGATTCGATGGCGGCGGCGGCGCGGCCGTCCATGAACTCCATCGCCGCGGGCACCACGCCGTCGGCGATGATGGCGGCGACGCAGGTGCCGGCCGCCTGGACGGTATCGAACGAGGCCATAAGGGTGCGCGTCACCGGCGCCTTGCGCAGGATCTTCACCACCACTTCGACCACAATGCCCAAAAGGCCTTCGGAACCGGTGACCAGCCCCAGCAGATCCAATCCGCCCTGCGCGCCGCACTTGCCGCCCAGGGTGACGATCTCGCCGCCCGGCAGGACGATGGTGACGCCCAGAAGATTGTTGGTGGTCAGGCCATATTTCAGGCAGTGCAGCCCGCCGGAATTTTCCGCGACATTGCCGCCGATGGTGCAGGCGATCTGGCTGGAGGGATCGGGGGCGTAATAGAAGCCCTGGGCTTCGACCGCCTTGGTGATGGTGAGGTTGGTGACGCCGGGCTCGACCACGACGCAGCCATTTTCATAATCGATGTCGAGGATGCGCTTCATGCGCCCCATGCCGATCAGAATGCCGTCCTCGCGCGGCAGCGCGCCGCCCGACAGCGAGGTGCCGGCGCCGCGCGGCACGATCGGGATGCCTTCGGCGCTGGCATATTTCAGGACTTCGCTGACCTGGTGGCGGTCGGCCGGCAAGACGCAGACCAGCGGCATCTGGTGATAGGCGCTGAGCGCATCGGAATCGAACGTCGAAAGGCCGGACTTGTCCGACACCACACCGCCGGGAACGATAGCCTCCAGCGCCGCGACAATGTCCGCGCGGCGGGCGACGATCTTGGAATCGGTAACCGGAAGAAGCATGCGCGCCTATAACCCAACGCGGCGCAGTATGTCTTAGCCCTGGCGGGCTTTGAACCGCGGATTCTTCTTATTGATGACGTAGACGCGGCCCTTGCGGCGGATCACGCGGCAATCCTTGTCACGCTTCTTGAGCGAACGGAGGGAATTGCGAACCTTCATGACACGCCTTTTTCAGCCAAAATGCGGCCCAAAGGCCGGGTTTCTCGAGAGGCGCGGAAACTATGCAAGCACCCCCACCCTGTCAACCCGCCCGGCTGGGTCGAAAATGGCGGATTTCCGCCAAAAAGTTTCGAAAATTGGGTATAAGACGGCATGACGCGGCTGTTTAGACCCCTGACCGGCCTGCAGCGGCTGGCGGCCCTTTGCGGGGCGCTGGTGGCTGTGGCCTGCGCCACCACCGCGCCCAAGCCCACCCCGCCCGTGCCCCCGGTGGTTTCGATCCCGGTACAGCCGCCCCGGCCGACCTCCGGCAACACCAAATTCGATGCCTTCCTGGAAGGCGCCCGCACCACCGCCCTGGCCCAGGGGATTCGCGCCAACGTGTTCGACAGCGCCACGGCGGGGCTGGCGCCGATTCCCGCCATCACCGCCGCCAATGCCAATCAGCCGGAATTCTCGCGGCCCGTATGGAGCTATCTCGACAGCGCCGCATCACCCCGCCGCGTCGCCGACGCCAAGATTATGCTGAGCCGCCATGGCGATGTTCTGGACCGGATCGCACGCGCCAGCGGCGTGTCCAAGGAGATCCTGGTGGCGGTCTGGGGAATCGAGACCGACTATGGCGCGGCCAAGGGCAGCTACAACCTGTTCGCGGCCCTGGCGACGCTGGCCTATGACGGTCCCCGCACGTCGTTCGGCGTGCCGGAATTCCACGCCGCGTTGCGCATCTATCAGGATCGGCAATATCCGGTGAGCGAGATGATCTCGTCCTGGGCGGGCGCCTTCGGCCAGACCCAGTTCACGCCCACCACCTTCCTGAAATTCGCCAGCGACGGCGATGGCGACGGCCAGATCAACCTGTGGCAAAGCGCGCCCGATGCGCTGGCCTCGGCGGCGAGCTTGCTGGCGCGGCAGGGTTGGAAGAGCGGCCAGCCCTGGGGTTATGAAGTGCGGTTGCCCGCCAATTTCGCCTATGAGGACGCCGACACCGATACGCAAAAGCCTGTCAGCGAATGGCGGGCGCGCGGCGTTCGCACGGCAGGCGGCGACCTGCTGGCCGCGTCCGATGACAGCGCCGCTATCTATCTGCCGGCGGGATCGCGCGGGCCGGCCTTCCTGCTGTTTTCCAATTTCAACGTCATCCTAAAATACAACAATGCCGCCTCTTATGCGCTGGCGGTGGGATTGCTGGCCGACCGCATGACCGGCGGCGGCGTCATCAAGCGCGCCTGGCCGCGCGACGAGCGCCCCTTGTCGCGCGACGAGCGCATGCGCTTCCAGGCGGGCCTGGCGCGCGCCGGTTTTGATCCCGGCGAGCCCGACGGCGTGTTGGGCCGGCGTACCCGCGCCGCGCTGCGCCAGTATCAGAAGTCCAGAAGCGTGGTGGCGGATGGTTTTGCCACCGCCACGCTGCTGGCGATGCTGGACAAAGATACGGCGGAAAAGCGCTAACGCCGCCGCATGAGGACCGCATGACTGGACAACAGGAGAAAGACGTCACGGTCGTCGCGACGTCCTGCAATCGGCATGACCTTCTCGCGCGGTCCCTGGAAAGTTTTTTCGATTACGAGACCGAGCATCGCATTGCCCGCGTCATCGTTGCCGAAGACGGCGATGCCGATCCCACTGCCATTTGCAACCGCTTCGGGGCGGAGTGCTTGCGAACAGGGGAGCGGGTCGGCCAGGTCCGGCTGATC
>JAZKDV010000207.1:0-2873 GCA_040387395.1 Pseudomonadota bacterium
CCGCCGCGCCCTGACCTGATGCAATACCGATATCAGACCGGCATTTTCCGCTTGGTGAACTCGCGCCCCATGATGGCGACCGCCTCGCCGCCACCGCCGGTCGCAACCAGCATCGTTCCGTCCTTGATCTGCTGGATCACATTGTTGTGGCCCGGTTCGGTCTCGGCGGCATTGAGGAACTTGACGTTGTTCTTCTTGCACGCCGCCAGGACCTGCTGGCGCACCGCCTCCATGTTGGGAAGCGCGGAGACGTCTTCCACCACCCGGCCCTGCGCATCACGTACGACAGGATGGCCGGAAAGACCGCCATCGGCCACGCCGTTATAGCCGTTGAGCCAGAGATTGTTGTCACCCGGCCCCCATTCCGCGAAGGCAATACCCGGCAGCGCCAGGGTCATGTTGACGTTCTTGTTTGCATAGGTGTCTTCGATCTTGACGCCAAAGATCAGTTCGCCGCGCGGATTGAGCGGCCAAAGGTCGGCGATGTGCTGGTAGGTGCCGCCCGCGATGCCCCAGATGTCGGCGGCATAGCTGGCGCTGTTGCCGCGCAGGCCTTGCATGCGCAGCCTGGTGGTGACGCCGGGCGTGTCCTGGAAGGGATAGCGGCAGCCCATATGGGCATAGGTCTCGATCGCGCGCGGATCGCGGGCATGGCAGAGGTTGAGGCCCATCACCCCGGTGCAAAGGATCTGCTCCAGCACCCAGGTGTTGGCGCGGGCATAGGCCTCGTCCAGGCCGATGACCGGCGGGGTCACGAACACAGTGGGAAACCTGTGGCCCGAAGCGGTGCCGCCGCCATCCTTCAGCCCGCGCATGAATTCACGCAGCTCTTTCAGGTCGAAGCAGCCATGCTCCATGTCATAGGCGATGACGTCCGCCCAGGTCTTGCACATGCGCTTGCCCTGTTCGTAGGGGTCCACGCCCGGGCCGACGCCGGCGCTGGTGTAATAGGCGGGCTGGCCGTCTTCCCAGAGCTCGATGCATTTGTTCAGGCGGCGCGGCTTGTAGTTGCGGTCGACCGATGAGGGCTGCTTGCCGGAATTGACCGGCCTGGTAGCCGGCTGCGCCATCGCGGCAGTGGCGGCGACGCCCGCGCCGATGGCGGCGCCCGCCAGCAGAAAATCGCGCTTCTTGATGTCCATGAAATTCCCCCTTGGTTTTGAGGGAGGGTTGCACGCGCGGCGCGCGGGCCGCAACGGCCATAACGCTTCGCAAATGCGAAGGGGATTAGAAGTCGAGTTCACCTTCGGGGACCGGCAAGCCGAATTCCGGGGCGCGCTTGCGCTTGGCGATGGTATCCAGCGCGGCATTGACGAAGCCCGGCTCATCGCCGCCGAAGAACGCGCCCGACACGGCGACATACTCGTCGATCACCACCTTGGCCGGCACGTCGCGGCGCGCCACCAGCTCGAACACGCCGCAGCGCAGGATGGCGCGCAGGATGGAATCCACCCGCTCCAGTTTCCATTTCTCCGACAGGGCGCCGGCAATGGCGCGGTCGATCTCGACCTGATGCTGCGGCACGCCGTTCACGACGGCATGAAAGAATTCGCCGTCCGGAGTGGCGGGCAATTCCGCGAAGCGATGCTCGGCAAATTCCGCTGCCACTTCCTCGGCGCCGTCTCCCGACATTTCCATCTGGTAGAGCGCCTGCACCGCACCCAGGCGGGCGGCATGGCGGGCATCGGCCTGGCTGGTCATGTGAGCCCTATCCGTTGGGCAAACGTCACCAGCGACAGGCTGGCCCGCGCCGCATCGCCGCCGACATCCATGGTCTGTGCCTGATCCAGCGCCGCGCCTTCATCCGCTGCCATCACTATGCCATTGCCGATCGCCAGCCCGGTGGTGCCAAGGTGCATCAGGGCGCGCACCGTCTCTTCATAGAGTGTTCCGGCAATGCGGCTATCGGCCAGCACGCAGCCCAGCGCGACATAGCCGTCGAACGGCTTGCCCGATTGGGCGGCGATGGCGATGGCGGCGGGAATTTCCAGAACACCGGGCACCGAAACGCGGATAAAGCGCGCCCCGCCCTTTTCCAGCGCGCCGGTCGCGCCATCCACCAGCGCGTCGGCGACGGCGGTGTGATAACGCGCGTCAATGACAAGAATGTTCAAACTCAGACCTTGTCGTCACCTTCGAGTTCGCCGATCAGCGCCTCGAAGTCCCTGGTTTCGCGGAAATTGCGATAGACCGATGCGAAGCGGACATAGGCAACCTTGTCGAGGCTCGCCAGGGCCTGCATCACCAGTTCGCCGATCACATTGGCGGGAATTTCATTCTCGCCCATGGATTCGAGGCGGCGCACGATGCCGGTGATCGTGCGGTCGACCCGCTCGCGCTCCACCGGGCGCTTGCGCAGCGCATGGGTGATGGAGCGTTCCAGCTTGTCGCGGTCGAACGCCTCGCGGCGGCCATTCTTCTTGACCACGATCAGCTCGCGCAATTGCACCCGCTCGAAGGTGGTGAAGCGGCCGCCACATTCCGGACAATGGCGGCGGCGGCGGATGGCGGAATTGTCCTCGGAAGGACGGGAGTCCTTCACCTGGCTGTCGTCATGTCCGCAAAAGGGGCAACGCATGGCTGGTCCTTATCGATAGATCGGGAAGCGGGCGCAAAGTTCGCTGACGCGGCGGGCGACACTCTGTTCGACCTGCGCATCACCTTCTTCATTCTTGGCGACGGCGTCCACCACTTCCACGATCAGCTTGCCGATTTCCTGGAATTCGGACACACCGAAACCGCGGGTGGTGCCGGCGGGGGTGCCCAGACGGATGCCCGAGGTCAGCACGGCCTTTTCGGTGTCGAACGGCACCGCATTCTTGTTGCAGGTGATGCCGGCGCGGTCGAGCGCATGTTCTGTTGGACGGCCCTTG
>JAZKDV010000208.1:0-3852 GCA_040387395.1 Pseudomonadota bacterium
GCGCGTCTCGCTTTTGGTTTCGCCATCAGAGAGTATGACGCGGAAAGCGGCGCCGTTCTGATGGGATAGCGCGGTTGCTTCAGTCTTGCGTCTCTGGACCGGATTTGCGGAATATTTCCCAGCTGACGATGAAGATGGCCGCCACCAGCGGGCCGACGACGAAGCCGTTCAGGCCCATGATTTCAATGCCGCCAAGGGTCGAGATCAACACGACGTAATCCGGCAGCTTGGTGGATTTGCCCACCAGGAACGGACGCAGCAGGTTGTCGACCAGACCGATGACCACCACGCCATAGGCGATCAGGAAGACGCCCTGCCAGATGCTTCCCGTGGCCAGCAGGTAGACGGCGACCGGCGCCCATACCAGCCCGGCCCCGATGGCGGGAAGCAGCGAGAGAAACGCCATCACGACCGTCCATAGGAGCGGCGCCGGGATGCCGAGAAACCAGAAGGCGAGGCCCCCGAGGATGCCCTGGATGATGGCGACGGCGATGCCGCCTTTCACGGTGGCCCGCAGCACCAGCGCGATCCTGTTCAGCAGAAGCGTCTTTTGCTCCGTCCTGAGCGGAACATCCTGCTTGACGCGCGCCAGCAGCGCGTGCCCGTCGCGCAGCAGGAAAAACAGCAGGTAAAGCATCACGCCCACGCCCAGGATGAAATCAAAGGCGCTGAGCCCGATGCTGAGGGTGCGGGTCGCGATCACCTGGCTGGCCTGCGCCATGGCGTTGGACAGTTTCGCCTTTGCCGCCGTCAGGTCGGTCAGCCCGAAATGATTCAGAATGTCTCGTATCCATGCCGGCAGCGCGTCCAGAATGTGCTGAAGGTACACTGCGAAATCGATCTCGCCCGAACGCACCCGGCCGTAAAGTTCCGAGGCCTGCTGTCCCAGCGCGGCGCTGACCAGCAGCAGGGGCAGGATGACGATGGCGATCACCAGCAGCACGATGATCGCGGCCGCCAGATTATGCCGCTTTCCCATGCGCGCGCGCAGGCGCAGGTGCAGCGGATTGAACAGGATGGCGATCACCACGCCCCACAGGATCGTCCCGTAAAAGGGCTTGAGAACCCAGGCAAAGGCGATCGTTGCCGCCACAACCAGCAGCACAAAGACGCGGTCTTCGATTTTTGGCATGGCTTACCCGTATGGACCGTCGCCAGCCTAACCTGTTGTGCAGCCTGCCGGAAACTGGCCCCGCTTGACGGGCCGAAAGCCCCACCTTATAGCCTGCGCCCCTCCGTCCCCCGGAGCGCTTCCTTGGAAGCGCGACACGGAAAGTAAAGGACGGGCGCGTAGCTCAGCGGGAGAGCACTCCCTTCACACGGGAGGGGTCACAGGTTCAATCCCTGTCGCGCCCACCATTTTTACCGAAATTGTCAGGCCGCCAAGCCTTGAGCCGCAAGGCGGTAGGCCAATCAAAACTTTGGCCGCGTTATGCGGCCAAAGGCAGGTCGATCCAGAAGCGGGTCTGGCGGCCGGGGACGCTGTCGAAATCGATCCGGCCGCCCTGGGCCTCGACCAGCATCTTGGCGATGGAAAGGCCCAGCCCGGCGCCCGGCACGTTGCGGCCCACCCCGGCGGCGCGGCGGAAGGGCAGGAACACCGCCTCGTGCTCGTCCCTGGGGATGCCCGGTCCGCTGTTGGCGATCTCGATGCGGCCGAAGCCGTTTTCCAGGGCGCGGGCGCTGACCCGGATGGGCGAGGAGTTGTCGCCATACTTGTAGGCATTGGCGATCAGGTTGTTGAGGATCTGGGCCAGCCGTATGGGGTCGCAGGTCAGCGCCAGCGTGTCGGCAACGCTGTCGATCAGCACATCCTTGCCGCCCAATGTCGCGTCCAGCCGGATGGCGCCGACGCATTGCTTCAGCGTGTGGTTCACCGCCACGCGCTCGGGCTGCATCGTCAGGGTGCCCGCCTCGGCGCGGCTGAGGTCGAGCAGGTCGTCATGCAGCCGCCGCAGCAGCTCGCCATTGTGCCCGATGATGGCGGCGAATTCCGGGGCGCGGTCCGCCTTCAGCGAACCGGATTCCAGCATCGAGGAAAAGCCGATGATCGCCGACAGCGGGCTGCGCACTTCATGGCTGACATGGGCCAGAAGCTGCGACTTGAAGCGCGAGGCGCGCACCACGCGTTTGTGCCGCCGCTCGATGATCGCCATATGCAGGTCGCGCTCGTTCAGCAGCATGGCGGTGCGCACGCCCACGATGCTGCAGACCGCGAAATAGAGCTGCAGCATCTCGACCCAGAACAGGTCGCGGCCTCCGGGCAGGGAATGGACGGCGGCAAAGCCGATCACCGCCGCCACGATCAGCGACGCGCCCGCGCCCATCAGGCGGAAGCGCGTGCTGGCGGCCAACACGCCCACCAGCACCAGGTACAGCACCGGCGCGCCAAAGCGGAATCCCGCCACCGCCACCGCCGTCAGCAGGGAAAACAGGATTGCCGCTTCCAGGAAGCGGTGTTCCAGTTTCAGCTTGGCGAACTGGCGCCACGACACCGTCAGGCCGAAGGGGAACAGCAGCATCACGCCCAGGAAATTGGCCAGGAACCATTGTCCGGCGGTGAGCAGCGGATCGCCGGTGCCAATCCAGCTCACCAGCGCGGCCGACAGTAGCGCCCCCACCAGCGAGGGGAAGGCACCCGCCACCACCGTGAACCTGGCCGCCGCCTGCATGGTCTTGATGCGCGGCATGCCCATGCGGCGGACCACCCACAGTCCGGCCATCACATCCAGTATGTTGATCAGGCTGAAGCCGATGGTCAGCGCCAGCGGCGCGCCGCCCAGCGCGTTGGCGGCAAGGCCTGCCGCCAGCACGGCGGCCAGCATGGCGATGTCATCGGTGCGGCTGCGGCTCAGCCGCAGCATCATCACAAAGGCAAAGGCGGTGGCCGGCCAGATCGGCGAGGTCGAGTTGCTGTTGCCGCCCCAGACGAAGATGCCGCCATAGCCCAGCGCGAAGACACCGGCGAAGGTGGCGGCCGTAATCCAGGCCAGTCTTGCACTGCGTTCGCGCGGAAGGGTGGAAGTCATGCCTGGCCTGAAATGGGGTGATAAGAATCGCGGGCATTCTAGGCCCTTTTCTGCGCCAGCGGGCAAGAGCCTACGTGAATCCGCCGCAGCCAGTTTTGAGGCGTTCCAACTTACGGGACTTGGCAAATTTTTAAGTCCTGTGCTGCCAGTCTCCGCGCCTTCACTGGGGGCCATCATGCAACGCTGTATCGTCATCGCCGATGACGATCCCACCATCATTGACCTTGTCAGGCTGCGCCTTGGCATGGCGCGATACCATGTGGTGTCCGCCAATGACGCGGCGGAGGTGCTGGAAATGGTCCATGCCAACACGCCCGTCGCGGTGATCCTGGACGTGCAGATGCCGGGCGGCAGCGGGTCGCTGCCGGGCGGTTTGGCGGCGCTGGCAAAGATCAAGTCCGACCCATGCCTGTCGGCCCTGCCGGTGATGATGCTGACCGGCGAACGCGATCCCGAGACGGTGATGCAGGCGATGAACGGCGGCGCCAACGACTATATGGTCAAGCCGTTCCTTCCCGACGCGCTGCTGGAACGGGTGTCGCGCCTGGTCAAATCCAGCGCCATGGTCTGGGCCCAGCGCGGACAGATTACGGCGGCGCGTCCGCCGCTGTGGGAAATCTAGAGCAGCTTCAAGTCCCGCAGCGCCCGCGGCAATTCCCGGAAATCATCGATCACCGCATCGCCGCCCAGTTCGCGGGCCGGGACCGGCGTGAAGCCGTAGGACACCAGGATGCAAGGCGCGTTCGCGGCGCGTGCGGTGTTGAGGTCCGTGATCGAGTCCCCGATCATTACCGCCGGGCCTCCACCGCAATCATTCACAACA
>JAZKDV010000209.1:0-3343 GCA_040387395.1 Pseudomonadota bacterium
GCATGAAGAACCAGCCCCAGAAGCCGACCCAGTCCGAACTCGAAATCCTCCATGTGCTGTGGAGCAAGGGGCCGTCCACGGTCCGCGAAGTGCTGGATGCGCTGAACGAGACCAAGGACACCGGTTACACCGGCGTGTTGAAGCTGCTGCAGATCATGACCGCCAAGGGGACGGTGCGGCGCGACGAAAGCCAGCGCGCCCATGTCTACGAGGCTTTCCGCCCCGCCGAGCAGACCAAGCGCCAGCTCGCCACCGACATGCTGCAGCGTGTGTTCGAAGGTTCGGCCAGCCAGCTGATGATGCACGCGCTGGCCGGGCACAAGGCGTCACGCGAAGAGATCGAAGAAATCCGCCGCATCCTGGACGCTTACAGGGGCGAGAAGGACGGCAAAGGGGAAAAGGATGGCAAGTCCAAGTAGCTGGCTTTCGCCCGATGTGATGCAGGCCCTGGGCTGGGCGCTGGTCCATTCGCTGTGGCAGGGCCTGGCCGCCGCCGCGCTGGCCGCGGTGCTGATGGCAGTTTGCCGCCGCGCCTCCGTCCGCTACCTGATCGCGGTGGGCGCACTGGTGGTGGTGCTGGCGGCGCCGGTCGCCACGCTGCTGGCCCTCCTGAAATCCGAAACGCCGGTGCAGCGTTTCCTGCCCGTCATTCCCGGAATTCCGGTTGCCGCCCTTTCCGCGCCGCAAAACGTGCGCGCAGCGCCTGTTGCCGCGCCTTCCATAACCGAGGCGCCGGTCGCGGCCGTCGCATCGCAGATATTCGCACCGCCTTCGCAAAATTTCCTGCCCTGGCTGGTGGGGGCGTGGCTTTTGGGCGTGACGCTGTTCGGCCTGCGTTTCGCCGGCGGCTTCCTGCTGCTGCAGCATCGCCGCCGTCATCAATCCGCCGCGCCCAGCGCGCGCATCCTTGCGCTGTGCCGGGACGTGGAGCGCCAGCTCGGCATTACGCGCGCCATCCGCTACCTGGAATGCGGCTGGCTGGAGACGCCGGCGGTGATCGGGTGGCTGCGTCCCGTCATCCTGCTGCCGGTCTCAGCCTTGAGCGGCCTGTCGCAGGAGCAATTGCGGGCCATCATTGCCCATGAGCTGGCCCATATCCGCCGGCTGGATGCCTTCGTGAACCTGTTCCAGATTCTGGCCGAGACGCTGCTGTTCTATCATCCTGCCATGTGGTGGCTGAACCGCCGCATCCGCGCCGAGCGCGAATTGTGCTGTGACGAGATCGCGGTGTCGCTGACCGGCGACCGGCTGGAATATGCCAGCGCGCTGGCCTTGATGGCGGAATGGAAAGCCGCGCCGATGCTGGCCATGGCGGCCAATCGCGGTCCGCTGCCCCAGCGCATCCTGCACGTGCTGGGACGCAAGCCCGCCAATGCCGGGCAGCGCATGCTGGGACTTGCGGGCGGTCTTGTTTTCCTGGCCGCGACCCTTGGCGCCGCCAATGCGCTGCTGGGCATCGCCGCGCCCATTCCGGTGGCCGAGGCCAAGGAAACATTCACCGCCGCCTTGTCGGAAGTGCGCAAGGCCTTCCCGGCCAGCGCGCCGGTGACGGTGGAGCGCAGCGACGCAGCGGTGGCTGAAGCCCCGCCATCCGGCCTGCCGGTACCGGCACGCCGCGTGCTGGCGCATGACATGGAGATCAGGACGCTCGGCACCCAGATGGCGGCCCTGGCGGCGCCGCTGATCATGGCCACCACGGCGTCCGCCCAACCGGTGGTGGAGCCGCGCGACGACACGGTCGACAATGTGGTCGTGACCGCGCCCAGGCTGCGGCCCGAAAAGGCGCTGGACAATTTCATCATCGCCCATGCCAGGACCGCGCGGCCCGATGGCAAGATCGCGCGCTGGAAAAGCGGCATCTGCCCGGTGACTGTCGGATTTCCGGCCCAGTTCAACCGGTACATCCATCAGCGCATCATCAAGGTGGCTATGGCGGCGGGTGCGCCGCTGGCGTCGGAGGAGCCTTGCCGCTCCAACCTGCTGGTGGTGGCGACGCCGCAGCCGCAGGCCCTGCTGGACGAGATCCGCGCCAAGCACCCGTCGGCGCTGGGCTTTCACTATCGCTCCAAGGCCGCGAAGGTCGCCACCATGACCCTTCCGATCCAGGCCTGGTACGGCACGGTGACCGAGGATTTCCGCGGCTGGATTTTCCCCGACTATCCCTCCATGCCGCTGGGCTTTGAGGGCGCAAACATGCTGCCGACCAGCAGGCTGTTGCCCGACGGCATGTCGGTGAGCGGCAACCGCACGGGCGACGGGGTGAAAAGCCTGTTCAGCTTCGCGCTGATCATCGTGGATTCCAGCAAGATCGCCGGGCAGGAGATCGGGCCGATCTCCGACTATATCGCCATGCTGGCCCTGTCGCAGGGGCAGTATTACGACGTCTGCCAGGACATTCCCTCCATCACAAATCTGCTGGCGGCGAACTGCGCTCCGGAAATGAAGCCGGTGGCGCTGACCGATATCGACGTTACCTATCTGCGTGGTCTCTACCGGATGAATGCCGGCCTGTCCTATGTCGGGCAGCGCGGCTCCATCGCCTTCAACATGAAAAAGACCCTGGGCGGTTACTAGCGCCTAAGGCGCGAGCCCGCCCGGGCTGATCCGTTTCAATCCTCTCCACCCAAAACCAAAAGGTATTGGCATGACCAATTGCGTGCGCACGTTTGGACGTCTGATCCCCATTCTGATGATCGCCGCCATGGGCGGGGCGCAGCCGGCTCTGTCCCAGGCCTTCCCGCTGGAAAGCGTGACGGTGACCGTCGTCAAACCGTCCGAGGCGGTGATCCGGGACTTCATCGAGACGCGCATGACGCGCACGCGCGTGGTCGACAGGATCGCCCGCTGGACCAGCAAGATCTGTCCGCTGACGGTTGGACTGAATGAGACTTACGCCAAGTACGTCTCCAAGCGGATACTGGATATCGCCAGCGCCGTGGGCGCGCCGGTCAACCGCGATCCGGATTGCAGGCCGCATATCGAAGTGGTTTTCACCACCACGCCCCAGGGGCTGCTGGACAATCTGCGCAAGGCGGGGCCATTTTATCTTGGCTATCATCAGAATAGCGCGCAGGCCGACCGGCTGGCGCGGGTAACCCATCCCATCCAGGCCTGGTACACGACCGAAACCCTGGATGCCCGGGGGCACCGGCTGGTGGACAGCGGAAAGCCGGGCGGCGGCACCACCCTGAACGTCAATATCGACAGCATGTCGCATGGAGACGTCGGGCAAATCTTTCAGCTTTCCATGCCGTCCGCAGTCCCTGTGCGTGCCACCGGCTGGCGGATTGCTGATGGGCTGAGCAGCGGCTTCTTCAACGTGCTGATCGTGGCCGAGCCGGCG
>JAZKDV010000209.1:3353-4619 GCA_040387395.1 Pseudomonadota bacterium
TGATGGATTACGAGGTGGGCACGCTGGCCGACTATATCGCCATGCTGGCGCTGTCGCAGACGGCATCGCTCGACAGTTGCCAGGAGCTGCCCAGCATTTCCAACCTGCTGGCGCCGAACTGCAGGACCGTTCCCAACCGCATCACCGATGGCGACCTGGCGTACTTGCGCGCGCTGTACAAAGGATCGTCCGGCCAGGCGCTGACCGGGCAGATCAATCATATGCGCTATGAGATGAAGCGCGTGCTGGTGACCGACAAGGGCGGCCCGGGCTGAGGGAGATAGAGACATGCTTCGCAGGTTTCTTCCGATAGTCCTGGCGGCGGTGATCGGCCAGGCGCAATCGCCCGCCCCGCCTTCGCCCAGCGACAGCGTGGTTGTGACAGCGCCCCAGGATGCGCCCAACCAGGTGATACAGGATTTCATCTGGTCCTATGCCGCGCCCACCGTGCTGTCTGAAAAACTGCCGCGCTGGCAGACGGGGATTTGTCCGGTGGCGGTAGGCCTCAGGCCCGAGGCGATCGCGCTGATCCTGGCGCGGCTGAAGGACAATGCGGCCAAGGCAGGCGCGCCGCTGGATGGACGCATCAACTGCACGCCCAATCTCGAAATCGTCTTCACCACCACGCCGCAGGCATTGCTGGACAATGTCCGCAAGAAGCATCCGGGTTACCTGGGCTATAGCCGCCGCAGCGCCCAGGCCGACCGGCTGGCGGTGGTCACCCATCCCATCCAGGCCTGGTACCTGACCGCCAGCGGCAGCATGCTCGGCGGGCGGATGATGCTGGACAGTCCGATGATCATCGGGCCGCGCGGTCTTGAGACACTGTACTCGACGCCGCAATGGCCCGTGAGCGGCCGCTTTACCTATGACGGCCTGCAAAGCGAATTCTATCACGTCTTCATCGTGATCAACCCGGACAGACTGGTGGACCAGGAGATCGGCAGCCTGGCCGATTATATCTCGTTCATGGCGCTGTCGCGGGTGGCGTCGCTGGATCACTGCCAGAAGCTGACCACCGTGATGAACCTGCTGCTGCGAGATTGCGCCGCCGCGGCCCCGGCGCTGACCGAGGGTGACCTGGCTTTTCTGCGCGGGCTTTACAAGATGCGCCAGGGTTACAAGGCGGTCGTGCAGCGAAGCGGCATCGCCGAGTCGATGAAGCCGGGCTTCGTCCCGGCGCACTGACCGGCGGCCCCACCGGCATGGCCGGTGGGGCCGATCGAACTACTTCAAACCGAAGGCGTGGACCTTGGCGTCGTGGGT
>JAZKDV010000210.1:0-2686 GCA_040387395.1 Pseudomonadota bacterium
CCGCTGATTGCCCAGGCCGCGGCGCAGATCAACGCGCCGGCGCCGCGCACAACCGTCAAGCCCGCAACAAGCGCTCCCGCGGAGATGATCCTGCTGGAAGCCGACGAGGTGGTCTATGACGACGAGCGCAAGCTCGTCTCCGCCGTCGGCCATGTCGAGATTTCCGATTCCGGCCGTACCCTGATGGCCGAGCGGGTGGAGTATGACCAGAACACCGACACGGTCACGGCGCGCGGCAATGTCAGCGTCACCGATGCGCGCGGCAATGTCGCCTTCGCCGATCACGTGGTGCTGACCGACCGCATGCGGGACGGCGCGCTGCGCGGTTTCGGCGCGCTGATCGGCAAGACGGGGCGGCTGGCGGCGCGCAACGCACGGCGCACCGATGGCGTCGTGGTCGCCAATCGCGCGGTCTATTCGCCCTGCACCATCTGCGCCGACAAGGGCAGCCGCACGCCGCTGTGGCAGGTGAAGGCCGAGCGGGTGATCTATGACGAAGCCAAGCACAAGGTGCGGTTCAACAATGCGGTGATGGAAGTGGGCGGCATTCCCGTCGCCTGGGTGCCGACCATGTCTGTGCCCGATCCCACGGTGCGCTATTCCACCGGCCTGCTGACGCCGGAAGCCGGCAATTCCACCAAGATCGGCTATTTCCTGCGCACGCCGTTCTACATCGCGCTGAACCAGACCCAGGACCTGACGCTGTCGCCCATGGCCTCGACCAAGGGCGGCCAGTTGCTGGAAGCGGAATACCGCGCCCGCTGGAACAATGGCGGATTGTGGTTCCAGGGCAGCGGCGCCTACAACCGCGAAGGCGGACTGTCGGGCACCAGCCGCAACCAGACCTATGGCCATCTGTTCGGTTCGGGCCGGCTCAACTTCAACCCGAGCTGGCGCACCGGCTTCGACCTGCAGACCACCAGCAACAACGCCTATATGCGTTTCTACGACATCTCGTTCCTGGACCGGCTGGTGAACGACATTTTCGTGGAAGGCACGCCGGGGCGCTCGCGCTTCGCGCTTACCAGCTATTATTTCCAGGGCCTGCGCTCCACCGACATCCAGTCGCAGATTCCCTACCTCCTGCCGCGGCTGGAAGCCTCCTTCATTCCCGTCCGCAAGGTGGCGGGCGGATCGTTCCGCTTCGATCTCAACGGCGCCGCCATCGGCCGCAAGACCGGCTACAACAGCAATCGCCTGACCGCCGAGACGGAGTGGAAGAGGCCGTTCGTGCTGGGCGACGGCCAACTCTGGACCTTCGTGCTGAACGCGCGCGGCGACGGTTATCACTTCCACAATGACGCCTTCGGCACCACGCCAGCCAGCGACTACACGCTTCAGCGCGGCACCGCCTATGCGGCGCTCGACTGGCGCTGGCCCTTTGTCGCCCAGGGCGGCGGAGGCCGTTCCTACATCCTGCAGCCCATCGCCCAGTTCATCGCCCAGCCCTATGGCGGCAATCCCGCAGGACTGCGCATTGAGGATTCAAACGATTTCGAGTTCGACGACAACAACGTCTTCAGCTTCAACCAGGTGCCGGGCTACGACCTGATCGAAAGCGGCCACCGGGCCAATGTCGGCATCATGGCCGAGGCGCTGTTTCGCGGCGGCAAGGTGCAGACCCAGTTGGGGCAGACCTATCGCCTCAAGCCCGATCCCCTGTTCGCGGCTTTCTCCGGCAACAGCGGCACGGCGTCGGACCTGGTGGGCAGCTTCTCGGTCAAGTTCCCCAATCTCGACATCACCGACCGAATCTCGATGGACCGGGGCAACGGCACGGTGCGGCGGCATGAAATTTATGTCACCGGAACCTATGCCCGCTCCTCGCTGCAGGTCAGCTACGTTCAGTTGCCGACCTCGGCCCTGTCGCTCGGGCTTCCCAGCCGCGAGGAGGTCAATGCCCAGTTCGACCTCAATGTCTGGCGCAACTGGCAGGTTTTCGTGGCCGGCCAGCGCGACCTGCAGTCGGAAAAGTTCCTCAACACCGAATTCGGACTGGGCTATGAGGACGAATGCCTGGCCATCTCGCTGGCCTACCGGCGCAAATACACCCAGGACGTGGTCCTGGGCCTGCCGCCCTCCACCTCGGTGATTCTGCGGTTTAACCTCAAAACCGGCGATACCCCGATCCAGCCTTTCAGCCTGTTCCCCCGCGACGTTTTTGCCCTGACTCACCCCTGAGGGGCGCTTTGCCGCCCCCGGTAACCCTGGCGCCCCCTGAGGGCTCCCGCGCCTTGATTGCAGCGCAAAATTCTTTATTTTGGCAGCGGGTTAGGGGGCGCGACGCCGGTTTTTCGGCGAGGAACGGTCCTTGGCTGTAGGTCCAGAAAATTGACGATGCGGATTACCAACAGTCTCTTGCTGGGCGCTGCCGCGCTGATGTGGGTCAGTGCGCCGTCGCTGGCGCAAGGCGCGCGTGCGCCGGCAGTCCCGCCTGTGTCCGGCAAGCCGCAAGCCGCGCAGCCGCCTGCTGCCCCGGCTCCCGTTGCCGCGCCTACCCGCACCGCACAAGCCGATATCGCGCCGCCGACCACCGATGATGTCGCCGCGCCCTCCGCCAGCGATACCGCGCCCGTCGCCGAGCCTGCCGCGCCGGTGGCCGCGCCACCTGCCGCGCCCGCGCCGGTGGCCAGATCCGCACCTGCGCCTGTGTAAACGGCCTTGTCGTTGAGCACGACGTCATTCA
>JAZKDV010000211.1:0-1628 GCA_040387395.1 Pseudomonadota bacterium
GATCTTCAGCGCCTATGTGGTGATCTGGTTCATCACCCTGTTCTGTCTGCTGCCGGTGGGACTGGGCTCTGAACGCGACCCTGATACTGGGGCGCCGCTCAATCCCATGCTGAAAAAGAAGATGCTCTGGGCCAGCGCCATCGCGGCCGTGGTGTGGGCGGTGTTCTACGCCTTTATCGGATTTGGATGGTTGGAGTTGTAGGCCCAATATGAAGCTACTGCACGCCTTGAGCACAGCGGCGGTCAGCGCCGTTTTTCTGGTGCTGGCGATCGCCGGCCCGGCGCGGGCGCAGCTGCCGGTGTTCGACGCGCACGTTCACCTGCACCGCGGCGAAGTCTCGCTGAAAGAGTATGAGGCGAAAATCGCTGCCGACAAATTGCAGGTCACCGGTTTTGGCGCCATGTGGTTCGGCGGTCCCAACCAGGCCTTGCAGGGCAGCCCGGATCGCGTCCGGGAAAATAACGACCGGCTTCTCGCACTGGCGTCAACCAATCCCAGAATACTGCCGGTCGTCACTGTTCATCCCTATGACGGGGATGCGGCGCTGGCCGAGCTGCAGCGGCTTGCCACACGGGGTGTGAAGGTTCTGAAAATACACCCCCACACGCAAAAATTCGACGCCGCTGATCCGCGCGTACTGATTTTGGCCAAACGTGCGGGGGAACTGGGCGTCATTGTCTTGATGGACAATGCCAACATATTACCCGGCGACAGCGAAAAGCTGTTCAATCTGGCGCTTCAGGCGCCCAGGACGAAGTTTATCTTCGCGCATCTTGGCGGGCTTAACTTCCGCTTTTGGAACATCCTGTCGGCGGCGCGCACGGCCGAGAACCTGTTTGCAGACAACATCTATTTCGACATTTCAGCAATCGTGGCGATGGTCGCGGATTCGCCGATCGAAGACGAGTTCGTCTGGACAATCCGCAATGTCGGGATCGACCACGTACTTCTGGGCTCGGATTATCCGCAATATTCCTTGTCGCGGAATCTCACGGCGCTTGGCGCGCTGGGTCTGACCGAAAAGGAACAAGCCGCAATTCGCCATGAGAATGCGCGCAAGCTGTTTGGCCTCGATCCGCGCTGACCTCAGGTGAGCGCCAGTTTTGCGCCAAAGGCGAGCGCAATGATCGCCACGCCCGGACCAATCTCGCGCGCCCGTCCCGTCAGCAGCTTGATCCCGGCATAGGTGATGAAACCCATGCCGATGCCCTCGGCGATGGAGAAGGTGAAGGGGATGGCCAGCGCCGTGACCAAAGCGGGCAGGCTTTCGGTGATGTCGTCCCATTCGATCTCTTTCAGTTCGCGCGCGAACAGGGCGGCGACAAAGATCAGCGCCGGGGCCGTGGCATAGGCCGGAACCGCGCCCGCCAGCGGCGCCAGCAGCAGCGCCAGCGCGAACAGACCCGCCACCGTCACCGCCACCAGGCCGGTCTTGCCGCCCACGCCCGCCGCGCTTTCGATATAGGCGGTGACCGGCGAGGTGCCGAGCGCTGCCCCGATCATGGTGCCGCCGGCGTCGGTCACCAGCGCCTTGCGGGCGTTCTTCAGCTTGCACTTCTCCATCAGTCCGGCCCGCTGTCCCACCGCCATCAGGGTGCCGGAAGCATCCAGCAGGTTGAGCAATAGG
>JAZKDV010000212.1:0-1318 GCA_040387395.1 Pseudomonadota bacterium
ATCGGTGGTGATCTTCACGAACACCCAGCTGTTGGTCAGCACAAAGGTGTCGATCTTGGTGACGCGGATTTTCTCGCGGGAGCCGATCGCGGCGCTCTGGGCGCGGGCAGGCGAGGCGATGCCGCCCAGTCCAAAGGCGGCGGCGGGGCCGAGCAGGCCGGCCATGGTGTGGCGACGCGTGAGCATGGGTGCTTCTCCCTGATTTTTAGGAAGGAGCCACCGATTCTGGCGGGGTTGTCTAGCGGGCTGACAGTTTGTCCACGGTGATAGGAGCTATTCGGGAGGGCAAGTCCTTTAGGTGGCAAGTCCCCCAAGCTTGGCCTTTTCCGCCGCCGCATGGACTTCGTTCACTGCGCTCATAATGCCCGCAGCTCTCGCGACAGCTGCAGTATCCGATGCCTTCCCTTCCAACATGTTTCTAATTTCGCGAAGCACGTTCGCTTCTAGCTGATCCACTAGTAAATGATATCCCGAAGGGCCGTGTGTTTTTACGAAATCTTCGCAGTGCGGCAGTGCGGCGATGGCCAACTTGTCGACGCCTTGGTGATCGAAAAACTTGTTCATGTCTGGCAGCCCGGTTTGGACCGCTTTGAATTGAAGATGCCCAAAATGCAGGATGGCTGCCAAGGCTGAATAATAGGCCCAGACCGGTTCAGAAACGAATGGTCGATGTAATTCGGCGCGTGCTCCCGGCAAAGATTTCGCATCTACGCCCTGACCGAAGATGCCTATGATTTCCTTTAGTTGGGGATTTTTTGAAACTTCGTGTGCGAGCGCTTCTAACTTCGTAATGCCCGCCATCATTGACGCCATCTTCAGCTTTCTGAGATCGAGGACATTTTCCCAGATTCCCTCTGCCGCTTGCAGTCGCCGGTTGTCCAACGCGATTTGGCTACTGGTTGCGCCTGATACGGCGACTTGGCGCAGATGGTCGATGTCGCTCTGCTTCGCGTTAAGCTGCGCCGTCAGCCGCGCTTCGCCCGCGCTGATTTCGCCGCGCAACTTTTCGATTTCTTTGTCGAAACCGAACTCAGCGCGTCGCTTGATCCAGTGCGGGAGGTATCTTTCCCAAATAACCATGCGGCAGCCAGCAAGAGCGGCCATACGAACGCGAATAAATTTGCGTCGAACATTTTGCCTCGAATGCTGCAAGCGGTGCTCGCCCGCGGTATCCTAGCTCGATCGTGACAGGGTGGACAGAGAGGGATTTCTCGGAACATGCTCGAGGCATGTTCCTCGTCCTCGGCTTTGCCTCGGATCGCTCGCTGCGCTCGCGCCCAAATTCGCCTGTTGGCGAATTTGTCGAACAAGGGTTCGT
>JAZKDV010000212.1:1328-15592 GCA_040387395.1 Pseudomonadota bacterium
CCTACGGTTTTGGTGATCACCCAACCCGTGGGTTGATCCGGGGGGTTTTATAAAACCAGCCGAATTCGAAATGATTTCAATGGAGTTTGGCGGACAGAGAGGGATTCGAACCCTCGAACGGCTTTCACCGTTACACACTTTCCAGGCGTGCGCCTTCAACCACTCGGCCACCTGTCCTGCCAGGGAGAAGGGGGAATACACGCCCCCAGCATTCACCGCAAGGCCCGCCCAAGTTCCTGCGACTAAAGGCTTTTTGGACTACTGGTGCTGGTCGTGCGGCGCCATGGAGAGGTCGCGCTTGGCCGAGATCAGCGAGATCGTATAGCCCGCCACCACGTCGAACAGGCACATGGCGGTGATCAGGAAAAAGGTCGAGGTGGCGAAGCCTTTCAGCACCAGGAATTCGGCCATCGCGCCTACGAACACCACCATGGAAAGCCCGTGGTTGAGGATTTCGCGGTGGCTGGTGCCGGTCGCCTTGATGATTTCCGCGAACAGCAGGCCCAGCGTGCCGACCAGGAACAGGTCGCCCAGCGACACTTTCCAGATGTCGCCCGAGAACACCGGAATGGAAAAACCGCTGGCCAGGACGCCCGCCATGTCATTCTGCCCGGCGGCGCCGCTGCCGAACACCATGACGTTGTAGGCAATGACGGCGATCAGGATCATCGGAAAAACGCGCAGCATCATATCCTCCTGTGGTCAGCGGCGGGCCGCGACTCGGGCCTCACGATAGATCATCCGGCCCGGGATGGGCAGATCAGAGCTCGTCGGCGCGGCCGCGGCCGCGATGGCGGCGCTGCAGCCAGCGCACGCCCAGCAGGTCCTGCATGCTGACCAGCATGCGGCCGAAATTGGTGTATTTCGACGTCCCGGTCAGGCGCGGGCGGTGGTTCACCGGCACATAGGTCACCCGCCAGCCATCGCGCAGCACCAGCGCGATCAGGAAGCGGTGGATGTGATCGAAATAGGGCAGGTCGAGAAAGGCCTGACGCCGGAACGCCTTCAGCCCGCAGCCGGTATCGGTGGCGCCGTCGCCCAGCATGACATTGCGAAAACCGTTGCCCAGCCGTGAGGCGATGCGGCGGCTGGCGGTGTCCTTGCGCTTGACGCGCACGCCCGACACCAGCCCGACATCGGCCTCGGCCCTGAGCGCCGCCAGCAGCTTGGGAATGTCGGCGGGATCGTTCTGGCCGTCGCCGTCCAGGGTGACGATGATCTCGCCTTTGGCCGCCTGCACCCCGGTGCGGATGCCGCGGCTCTGGCCCAAGTTGCGGCCATGGCGCAGGACGCGCAGGCCGGGGATTTCGCTTTTCAGCGCCACCAGCGCTGACGCCGTGCCGTCGCCCGAGCCGTCATCGATGAAAATGATCTCGTGCTCGGGTTCGCTCGCCAGCGCGGCAGCGATTTCGCGGGCGAGGGGGCCGACATTGCCGGCCTCATCCTTCACCGGCACGACCACGGAAATGGCGGCGGGGCCCGTCATTGCGTTCACTTTCTCCCAGGGTGGGAAGGGGGGCGGAATGGGGGCGTTATACAGGCCCCGGACTTTGCAACATAGGGCCTGGACCGACATAGTCGGCCCGCCATGACCGACTCGCAAACCCCTGCGCCAGTGGCGGAAATCCCCGCTTTGCCAGCGGGCGTGCCGCAGCCCCTGCCGAGCCCCCTGCCGAAGTTCTGGGGCGTCCTGACGCGCCGTCCCTATGCCCTGCTGGCGCTGCTGGGCCTCTTGATGTGGCTGCCGGGGATTCTCAGCCTGCCGCCGATCGACCGGGACGAAAGCCGCTTCGCCCAGGCCTCGCGCCAGATGGTGGAGTCGGGCGATCCGGTCGACATCCGCCTGGGCCATGTGCCGCGCTACAAGAAGCCCGCCGGCATCTACTGGCTGCAATCGGCCAGCACCGTGGTGATGGGGAAAATCTTCCATCACGGCGAAACCACCCATATCTGGACCTATCGGCTGCCGTCGCTGCTGGGCGCCATCGCGGTCGCCTGGCTGACGCTGTGGTGCGCGCTGGCGCTGGCCGGCGTCGAAGTCGGGCTGGTGGCGGGCCTGTTGATGTTGGGCACGGTGCTGCTGGCCGCCGAGGCCAGCATCGCCACCACCGACGCGGTGCTGATAGCCTGCGTGCTGGCGGTGCAGGGCGTCTTGCTGCGGGTCTACCGCGCCGCGCGCGATCCGGATCTGCCGCCGCCATCGACCCGGTTGATCCTTTTGGGCTGGGCGGCGTGCGCCGCCGGCATCCTGGTCAAGTTTCCGGTGGTGCCGGGCGTGGCGCTGGTGACCATTGCCGGTCTTGCCATCTGGGACCGCGATATCCGCTGGTTGCGCAGCCTGCAGGCGCTGCGCGGTTTCCTACTCACCGTCCTGCTGGTGACGCCCTGGCTGGTCGCCATCACCATCCAGAGCCAGGGCGCCTTCTTCGAGCAGTCGCTGGGCGATGACTTCGCCACCAAGCTGGCGGGCGGGCAGGAAAGCCATGGCATGTGGCCGGGCTATTACCTGCTGCTGTCTGCGGCGACCTTCTTTCCCGCAATCCTTTTTGCCCTTCCCGGCATAGTGGCGGGTATCGCGCGCCGCCATGAGCCCGCGATCCGCTTCCTGCTGGCCTGGGCGGGCGGCTGGTGGCTGCTGGTGGAAGCGGTACCCACCAAGCTGCCGCACTATGTCCTGTCCGCCTATCCGGCGCTGGCGATCCTGGCCGCGTTGTTCCTGCTGGCCCCCTTTGCGCCCTGGCCGAACTGGCTGAAGGCGGCGCGCTGGATTGCCGTCGGGCAGTTCGTTGTTGGCGCGACCCTGCTGACCGCCGCGATCGTGCTGCTGCCGCGCCTGTATGGCGAGGGCGATGTGTGGTGGCTGATGGGGCTGGCCGCCACCGGCGCATCGCTGGCGATCGCGGCGTTGGTGCTGGCGCTGCGCCAGGCCAACAGCTGGTCGGTCTTGCTGTCGCTGCTGGCGATGCTGGTCTTTGTTCCCACCCTGACGGCGGGCGTGTTGCCGCGCCTTTCCCAGGTCTGGGTCACCGAACGGCTGAAGCCGCTGGTGGCCGAGGCCTCGCGCCCCGGCGATCCGCCGCTGGCGCTGGCGGGCTATCAGGAGCCCAGCATGCTGTTCGCCTTCGGCAAGGACGTTGTGCTGGCCGATGGCGCGGGCGCTGCCAATGTGGGAGCGAGGTCGGGCGGGCTGGCGCTGGTCGAAGACAGCGAGCTGGGCGATTTCCTGGCGCGGCTGGCCGAATTGCAGGCCGATGCCAGCGCCGTCAGCGATCTGTCGGGCTTCAACTATTCGCGCGGCCGCAAGGTGCATGTGACGCTGTACCGGGTCACGCGGCTGGCCCAATGACGCCGGGCTTTGCCGACATTCAGGAAGCGGCAAAGCGTATCGCGCCTTATGCGGTGCGCACGCCGCTGGTGGAAAGCCCCGCGCTCAATGCGCTGACCGGCGGGCGGGTGTTCCTGAAACTCGAGACCCTGCAGCGCACCGGCTCGTTCAAGTTTCGCGGCGCCTGCAACCGGTTGGCGATGATCCCGCCGGGCGAGCGCGCCAATGGCGTGGTGGCCTTTTCCTCCGGCAACCACGCCCAGGGCGTGGCGGCGGCTGCGGCGCTGTTCGGGATGCAGGCGGTGATCGTGATGCCGTCCGATGCGCCGCGCGCCAAGATCGAGGGCACAAAGGCGCTGGGCGGAACGGTGGTGGAATATGACCGCCAGCGCGAGGATCGCGAGGCGATTGCGGGACGAATCTGCGCCGAGCGCGGCGCGGTGCTGGTCAAGCCGTTCGACGATGCCGGCGTCATTGCCGGGCAGGGCACGGCGGGACTGGAAATCGCCGAGGACGCGGCGCGGTTCGGCGTCACGCTGGATGACGTGCTGATCCCCTGCAGCGGCGGCGGCCTGGTCAGCGGCGTGGGGCTGGCGCTGAAGGGCGCAGGACTGTCCGCCAAGGTGCATAGCGTCGAACCGGAGAATTTCGACGGCATGAAACGCTCGCTGGAGGCGCGCGCGCGGATCGCGGCGCCCGGCGGCAAGCTCTCCATTGCCGACGCCCTGATGGCGCCGACGCCCGGCGTCATTGTCTTCGATCTCGCCAAAGACCTGCTGGCGCCGGGTTTTGCGGTCAGCGATGCCGAGCTGGAACGGGCGGTCGCCTTTTCCGCCCGCGATCTGAAGCTGGTGGTCGAGCCGGGCGGCGCGGCGGCGCTGGCGGCGCTGCTGGCGGGGAAGCTGGAAGCGCGCGGGCTGTGCATCGCGCTGATCCTTTCTGGCGGCAATGGCTGATAACCTTCGTTAAGCCGTTTACCACGCTGCGACCCTTTGCTTGGCGGCAGCGCGCCTTTCGCCCAATGGTCTTGGTGAAACGCAAAACCTGCAACGTTAATTCCATGGACAATCTGCTGCGCTGGCGCGACGAGCATCACATGCTGCCCCTGGTGCTGGTCGCTTCCATTGTCGTGCTGCTGGCGATCATCGCCGCGGCCCTGTGGTCGCGCGGCAGCATTGCGGACATGGATTCCAAGGTCCTGGCCTCGCGCAGCGGTCTGCAGAGCGCCTATGACCGCGTCCAGCCGGGCACCTCGCGCCCGCAGCTGGTGCAGCTGGGCTTCGACAGCACCCGCCTGAAGGCCCGCAGCCTGTCCGGCCTGGGCGTACAGCAATATTTCATGCCCGCCACCAGCCACGAATTCGACCAGCTCGATCCGGCGGTCCGCACCTGTTTCGAGACGCCCGACCGCTGCAGCGCATTGATTTTCCCGACCGCCGGCCCCGCGCTGGCTGGAGGCTTCATGGCCGCCCATGCCGCGCCCCGCACCGCCGAGCGCGGCAACATCGTCCTCCTGCTGAAGAGCGGGCGTGTGGCGTACAAGACCATCGAAGAGGCGTAAGGCCGGATCGACTGGACATAAAAAAGGCGCCCGAGCGGGCGCCTTTTTTGTTCTTAGATGCTTTGAAGCGCGATCTTAGCGCGGCGCGAGAACCATCATCATCTGACGGCCTTCCATCTTCGGATACTGTTCCAGCTTCGCGAAGACTTCGGTGTCCTTCTGGACGCGGGTCAGCAGGTCCATGCCCAGATTCTGGTGGGCCATTTCGCGGCCGCGGAAACGCAGCGTGACCTTGACCTTGTCGCCATCGTCGAAGAAGCGCTTCATCGCCTTCATCTTCACGTCGTAATCGTGATCGTCGATGGTCGGGCGCATCTTGATCTCCTTGATCTCGATGACCTTCTGCTTCTTGCGGGCCTCGTTGGCCTTTTTCTGCTGTTCGTATTTGAACTTGCCATAGTCCATCAGCTTGCAGACGGGCGGCTTGTTGTCGGGAGAAACCTCCACAACGTCAAAGCCCTTTTCGTCACCCAGCGCGAGCGCTTCTTCCAGCCCGATCTCGCCATACTTATGGCCGTCGTCACCGATCAGAAGAATGGTCTTGGAAGTGATCTCGTCGTTGATGCGCGGGCCGTCCTTGGCCGGCGGGGGTGCGTTACCCTGAAAACGTCTGGGGACTATGACTCTCTCCTGTTGTTACATCCGCGCACGAACGCGCTTCGCGAGGGGTGTCCAGCCAGCCTCGCGAAACGGATTTCGATCATGGGCGCGGATGGTTCCTCGTGACCGCTCAACGAAGGTCGGGCGGGACGGCTTCGGCGGCCAGCATAGAAATTGCGGCCTCCAGCGCAAGGCTTTCCTGCTTCTCAACCCCCAGTTTTCGCAGGGTAACCGTGCGGTTTTCGGCCTCCCTGCGGCCCAGAACCAACAGATTCGGGGTTTTGGCGAGGCTGTGCTGGCGAACCTTGTAATTCACCGTCTGGTTTTCGGTGTCCAGGGTGACGCGCAGGCCGGCCGCCTTGAGCGCCTGGACGACCTCGCCGGCATAGGAATCGGCGTCCGCCACCACCGTGGCGACCGCCACCTGGACCGGCGCCAGCCATAGGGGGAACTTGCCGGCAAAGTGCTCGATCAAGACGCCGATGAAGCGCTCCAGCGAGCCGACAATGGCGCGGTGGAGCATGACCGGCGGATGGCGGTTGCCGTCCTGGGCGATGTAGCTCGCGCCCAGCCGGTCGGCGGTGTTGAAGTCCACCTGCAGCGTGCCGCACTGCCAGTCGCGGCCGATGGAGTCGCGCAGCACAAATTCCAGCTTGGGACCGTAGAAGGCGCCTTCGCCGGGATTGAGGGTATAGTCCAGGCCCGCCGCGCTGGTGGCTTCGGCCAGAGCCTTTTCGGCCTGGTCCCAGACTTCGTCGCTGCCGATGCGGTTTTCCGGACGGGTGGCGAGCTTCACCCGCACCTCGTCAAAGCCCAAGTCCTTGTAGCAAGCCAACAGCAGCTTGCAGAAGGACGTGGTCTCCGGCGTGATCTGCTCGTGGGTGCAGAAGATATGGGCGTCGTCCTGCACAAAGCCGCGCACCCGCATGATGCCATGCAGCGAACCGGACGGCTCGTAGCGGTGGCAGGAGCCGAACTCGGCCATGCGGATCGGCAGCTCGCGGTATGACTTCAGGCCCTCGTTGAAGATCTGGACATGCGCCGGGCAGTTCATCGGCTTGACCACCAGGGTGCGGGCCTCGTCTTCCACTTCCGCGATGAACATGTGATCGCGGTAGTTTTCCCAATGGCCGCTGGCTTCCCACAATTTGCGGTCCAGCAGTTGCGGCGTCTTCACTTCTATATAGTCGGCGCGCACCAATTGGCGGCGGATATAGTTTTCCAGCGCGCGGTACAGCGTATAGCCGTTGGCGTGCCAGAATATCTGTCCGGTGGCGACCTCCTGGGTGTGGAACAGGTCCATCTCCTTGCCGATCTTGCGGTGGTCGCGCTTCTCGGCTTCCTCCATCCGCGTGACATAGGCATCCAGTTCCTTCTTGTCGCGCCAGGCGGTGCCGTAGATGCGCTGGAGCTGCGCATTCTTGGCGTCGCCGCGCCAATAGGCGCCGGAGATCTTGGTCAGCTTGAAGGCGTCGCCGATCTCGGCGGTGGTGCGAAAATGCGGACCCCGGCACAGGTCGTGCCAGTCGCCATGCCAATAGAGCGAGACGTCTTCGTTGGAAGGAATGGAAGCGATCAGTTCGGCCTTGTACTTCTCGCCCATTTCCTGGAAGTGGGCGACGGCCTTGTCGCGCGGCCACACTTCGCGGCGCGTGGGAAGCGAGGCTTTCACGATCTCGTGCATCCGCGCTTCGATCTTCGGCAGGTCGTCGGGCGTGAAGGGCGTGTCGCGGGCGAAGTCGTAATAGAAGCCGTCCTCGATCGCCGGGCCGATGGTGACCTGGGTGGCGGGGAAAAGGTCCTGCACCGCCATGGCCAGAAGATGGGCGGCGTCGTGGCGGATCAGTTCCAGCGCTTCGGGGTCCTTGCGGGTGATGATCCGGATCTTGCCGTCCTGCTCGATGGGCCGGAACAGGTCATATTCCTGGCCGTCGACCATGATGATCAGGGCGGCCTTGGCCAGGCCGGGCCCGATGGCGGCGGCAATCTCCCCGCCGGTCACACCCTTGGGGAACGTCAGGGCCTTGCCGTCGGGCAAGGTCATGGTCACCTGGTCGGGGGCAGCGGACACGGGAATCTCCATAAAAAGCCAATTGGGGCGGACCTTTGGCCCCTGTCGCGGCCCTCGTCAAGTCTTGGGGGACTTAAGTCTTACACCTGTCGTAGCTCTTGCAGGGCCGCGCCGACAGGCAGATACTGGCGTCATTGCGGGGGCAATCTTGGACGGAGAAATGCGATGAAAACTCTCATGACGGCCCTGGTTCTGGCGGGCCTTGCGATTGCCGGACCGGCCAGCGCCAAAATGTGCATCGACACGCGCGATATCGTCTCCAGCAAATCGGATGACGGCAAGGTGATGGTGTTCGAGATGAAGAACGGCCAGACCCTGATCAACCGGCTGCGGGGCCAGTGCCCGGACCTGAAATTCAACGGCTTTGTCTGGCAGCTGCGCAGCGGCGACACCTCGGTCTGCGAGAATGCGCAGAGCTTCCAGGTGATCCAGTCCGGTCAGGTCTGTGTTCTGGGCGCCTTCGAGCCGGCCATCGGCAAGCATGCGATGTCCAAGCCGCCTATGGTCTGGGACGCCAACAAGGTCCAGGCGCCGCGGTAACCGCGCGCCTGAAAGCGTAGGTCGCGACCGAAAAAAGAGGCCGGCTTTGGCGTCGCCAAAGCCGGCCTCTTTGCTTTTGGTCTGTCAAAGCGTGAAACCCGACATTGTCCCAGAGGCCAATAGCCCTTTTCGCCGCGCACCCTATCGTGGGCGCGGAAGGGACCTGCGATGTCGGGCACGGAAGATCTGTTCGGCCAGTTCTGGCAGGAGTTGATTGCCCGTCCCGGCGGCCCGCTGGCGTTCCGCTTCATTCTTCAGCCCGTGATGGCCGCCGGCCTGGCGATCCGCGACGGCTATCGGGATGCCCGCGCCAACCGCACGCCCTATCTGTGGACGATCATCCACGAACCGGCGAAGCGAGGCCCGCGCCTGCGCGAAGGGCTGGGTGCGGTGACGCGCGTGCTGGCGTTGGGCGCGGCGATGGATGTGACCTACCAGGTCATCCGCCTCAACGGGTTAAGGCCGCTTCAGACCCTGCTCGTTGTCTTCACGCTATGCGTCCTGCCATACCTGCTTGTGCGCGGTCCGGCCGGACGCCTTGCGCGGCTCCATCTACGCCGCGCATCCTGACCGGTCAGTGGCCGCTGCCGGTCCCGGTGCGCGAGGCTTCGAACAGGAACCAGTTGCGCTTCTCGGCCGCGTCGATGAAGTTTTCCAGGATCGAGGCGGTGGCGACATCGTCATGTTTGTCGGCGATCTCGTGCGCCGCGCGCATGCGCTTGATGACCTGCTTGTTGTCATTCATCAGCTCGATCAGCATGTCGCCGGGCGTGACGAAATCCTTGTCATTGTCCTTGATCGACTGAAGCTTGGCGATCTCGCCGATGGAATGAATGGTCTTGGCGCCGAGCTTGCGCACGCGCTCCGCCAGTTCATCGATGGTGTTGAAGATTTCGGTCGCCTGTTCGTCGAACAGCAGGTGATAGTCGCGGAAGTGCGGCCCGGAAACGTGCCAGTGGAAATTCTTGGTCTTGGTGTAGAGCGCGTAGGAATCGGCGACCAGGCCGTTCAGCGCCTCGGCGATTTCCGGAATCGCGTTGCCGGACAGATCGGTCTGCGTCTGCAAACGCGGCGCGGCCTTGAGCTTGGAGGCAGGAGCTTTGGGAGCGGGTTTCTTGGCCATGGGGGAGTCCTCAAAATCGGGAAAACAATAGAACTGTTCTAAACGCACCATCCTAGGCCGGGTTCCCGCACGTTTTCCAGCCCCCGTCGCCCGCCTACAGCATCCAAAAGGGGACAGCCCGCGTTATCGGTCCAGAGGGTGCTTTGCCCATGGGAGACTAGAATGAAAAAGACAGGATTGGTGCTGGCGGCCCTGGCCGCGCTGGCTGTGACGGCTTGTGCACCCGCATATTACGACCGGGACTATCGCTATGGCTATGCTGATCGCGGCTATGCAGACCGCGATGGCGACGGTGTGGTCAACCGTTATGACCGCGACCGTGACGGCGACGGCACCCCCAATTACGTGGATCGCCGTCCGTCCAATCCCTATCGTGACTGATCGGTGGTCGGTGAAGAAAGGCCCGGTTCGACCGGGCCTTTTTTTTGACGATTCTGCGCCGCGCATCCAAAACGGAACACGGTGCGTTATTGGCCCAGAGGGTGCTCGACCCATGGAGACCGCAATGAAAAAGACAGGACTGGTGCTGGTGGCCCTGACAGCCGTTGTGGCGCTGTCCGGATGCGCCGGCCGCTATTACGACCGCGATTATCGCGATTACAGCGACAGCCGCTACGACAGCGCCGTGCCGGGTGCCGGCGTCTATTATAGCGACCGCACGCCGGGCAATCCTTACTATACCGACTATCCAAACCGGGAGTATCGCGACCGGGACGGCCGCCGCTACTAGCAGCGGCGCAGATATGAAAAGGGCCGGAGTGTTGCTCCGGCCCTTTTTCCTTATTCGGTCTGCTTTATTCCTTCAGCCCGCCCAGATAGTCGCCCTTGCCCAGCACCACGCCGCGGCTGCGCAGGATGCCGTAGGCGATCGAGATGTGGAAAAAGGTATTGGGCATCACGAAATTCCCCACATAGTCGCGGCCATTATATTCCAGCGTGACGTTGGGAAATTTCAGCACGATCTCCTTGGTCTCCGATCCCGCGACGCTGCCCCGGTCCAGGGTCTTGAGGAAGGCGATGGTCTTGGCCACCCGGGCCCTGAGTTCGGAGAAGGTGGTTTCGGTGTCTTCGTATTTGGGGATATCCACCCCGGCCAGCCGCGCGCCGCAGCCCTTGGCGCCGTCGGTGGCGATATAGACCTGGTTCTTGAGGGGCAGCATGTCGGGCGCCAGCCGCGCTTCGGCGGGATCAATGCCCCCATGGGCCTCGCCCTTGGACAGGATGGTGGACAGCCCGCCCAGCATGTGGATCAGCGGCGGGATAGAGGCGTCATAGATGTCGTAGGCCATGGCTTGTCCTGTGAGATTGCGCGGCGAAATTGACGATCAAACCGGGACGCTTGCAACCCTGATGGGAGAAGGGATAAGAGGCGCAAGCCTTACGAAAGACCCGGACATGACCGACAAGCCCGAAACGACGGAACTGCCTGACAGACTGTCGACCAATCCCGCCAGCCCGTTCCACAATGCCGAATTGCTGGAGCGCGGCGTTGGCATCATGTTCAACGGCGTGGACCGGACCAATGTCGAGGAATATTGCGTCAGCGAGGGCTGGGTGCGCCTGGCCGTCGGCAAGACGGTGGACCGCAACGGCAATGCCATGACGGTCAAGTACAAGGGCAAGGTCGAACCTTACCTTCGCTAGGCGCGGTCCTTTTGCGTCCTGAGTGCGTCGCTCGTCGCTCATGGGCGCTGTCGCCCACATCGCTCCTCGCTCCTGCTCAGGCCGCAAAATTCCTCGCGCCTGACTCACACGTCGCCGAAAGTCCAGACGCAATCGCGGAATGAAGCCTCGGTGCGCCGCGCCTGGGTATCCCGGGTGGGATTGTCCCTGGCGCCATCCTGCGCCGCGATCCGGCGGCAGAAATTCTGGGATGGCGGCACGGGGGCCGGTTCGGGCACAGCGATCAGAATTTCGGCGGGCTCGGATTCGCCGAAAAAGCCCAGAGGGTCCGCGCAGCCGCTGAGACAGAAGAGAGCCAGCAGGGCGCAGCAGATCCGGTTCATCGAGTCTTCTCAAAAAAGAAAGCCACCTTCCGGATCACCGGAAGGTGGCGTTCGTGTGACGGCTAGCGGCTGGTGTAGATCTCAACCCGCACGCGGTCCGAGTTGGTGGCACGGCAGCGCATGTCCAGGCTCACCAGGTCGCGGGCGCGGCCCGGCAGGTCCAGCTTGTAGTACTGGCCCCGGCGCAGATAGTCGCCATTGTTGACGTTCAGCGGCTGGGCCTGGCCGTTGCCGAAGCGGGCGGCAACGCGGCTGCAGCGCACATCGGCGTCCAGCGGCTTCAACGCCACGGCGTCGACATTCTGGCCTTTCCATCCGGCGAAGCTGCTTTCGGCATCGCGGCGCCCTTCAAAGCTGACGGTGGAGAGCAGGCGCCAGTCATTCACCATGTCGCTGCCCCAGTTGAAGATCTTGGACCATTCATTCTGGTAGCGCGGATTGCTGCGCCATTGCTTGCGATAGTTGTCGACATCGGCCACCACCACGATGCTGGCATCGCCCACGCCGCGGCGGTCGCGGCGGCGGTCGTCACGGTCGCCACGGCGGTTGCCGACCTGGCGCTCGGCGCCGCATTCGAAGGTCAGGCGGGTGATGTTGCGCTCACGGCCGGGAAGATTGATGGTCTGCGGCATGTCTTCGGTCAGATTGCCCTGGTACAGGGTCTGACTACGGCCATTGCCAAAGCGGGCGGTGATGGCGCGGCAACGGATATCGGCGCCTTCGGCGCGCAGCTGCAGCCGGTCGACCGGGCCGCCCAGATCGAAATTGCGCACATCGCGGTCCTGGCCGGGATTGATGCGGATGGTGCCGATCTCATGCCAGGCGGCAAGTGCGGGCGCCGCGGTGCCCAGGCAAAGCAGGGCGGTAAGCAATGTGAGCTTTTTCATTATTGTTCTCCAAGGCAATGGGTCCCCTCGACCGCCTTAACGGCCTGGCACGGTCAAAGTTCCCGTTTCGGGCAGACGCCGGTGTGCATCTGTGCCGTACCGGCACGAAAGCCCCGCTATTCCCGCGATTTGGCTGGCACGAAGCGTGAAGCGATCCCCCCGGACCAATATGTCTGGCGAAAGGGGTATCCATGCGCAGACGATCCTTACTGATGACCTCCGCACTGGCTGGTGCGGGGATGATGACGACTATTCTGGCAGCACAGGCCGGGGGCTATCAAAGCTCCGGCGGGCGGCCGCAGATGGGCGGCGGGGTGAATGTCTTCGCGCCGGTCACCATCACCAACAATGTCAACCGTTCGACCAATATCGACGTCAATTCGCGCATGAGCGTGTATGCGCCGGTGACGGTGAACAAGCATATCGACAACTCGTCCTATATCGACGCCTCCAAGAATATCGACACCTCTACGTATGTCCGGGTCGATAAGGACATCAACGTCCGCACCACCAATGTGTGGAATTACGGCGGCGGTGGGAGCGGACATGGCGGCGGTGGCGGTCACGGCGGCGGCCATGGTGGCGGCGGCGGTGGCTGCAGCTGGGGTTGTGGCGGCGGTAATGGCGGCGGCGGCAATAACAACAACAATAACAGCAACGACAATGACAATGACAACGGCAATTCCAATTCCAACGGAAACTGGAATAGCTCCGGCAACGGCAACCAGAGCAACAACCGCTACACTTACAACGACAATTTCAACCTCGACATCAGCGGGCTGGTGGATTCCTTCAACCGCTACTGATTTTCGTACCTCTGCATAAGCAAAAGGCCCGGTCTTGCGACCGGGCCTTTTTGTTTCACGCCTGCTGGTTCAGGACGGGTTCTCGACTCCGGTTTCCTTCCAGGCGGCGCGCGCCTCGGGGCGGGTGATGTAGGCCAGGAACTGCGCTGCCTCGTCGGGCTGCGCGGCACGGCCCAGCACCCCGGCGGAATAGTCGAAATGCTTGGCGATTTCCTTGGGCAAGGTGCCGATCACCTCCACGCCGGGCACCGTGACTTCTTCCGAGATGGGGCCCAGGCCGTACTGGATCCCGTCGCGGGCGATGGCCTGGCCCGGCGTGCCGGCGATCGGGCGAGGCGTAACTCCGGCATATTCGGGCTGCGCCAACAGCTCTGACACCCATTTGCCCGCAGCGCTGCCGCGCAGGGGATCGGTGAAGCCAACGCCGTTGCCGGCCTTCACCACGGCGATGAACTTGGGCAGGGTCGAGATGTCGGGCTTGGGTTCGCCGGCTTTCTGCGCCAGGCCGAAATGCACCCGGCCGATGGGCTTGGCCGTGCCGGGCTTGAAGTTGGCAGTGACTTCCTCGAACTGCGGCGAGGGCAGCAGCGCCAGGTCGCCCGGCACCTTGTCCCGCACATTGTCGCGGGCGCGGGTGACGGTGCCACCCACGATGGTGACCTTCTTGCCGGTCTCGGCCTCCCACTTGGCGGACAGGGCGCGCAGGCCCGGATTGGTGCCGCCCGAGGTCAGCACGGTGATATCGGCCTGAGCGGCAGCGCACGGCGCCAGCAGCAGTGCGGCGGTCAGCATGGTCCTGAGCTTCATCCCCGGTCTCCTTCTTGGTTTGTGCGGGAGTGTGCACGCAAAACGGCCCGCCCGCGAGGCCCCGCACGCACACTTGTGCGCCCACAAACCCGCCTCGGGCGTTACACGGATGCGCCAAAGGCCGGACGCACAAGGGGAATTCATGCGTCGCGCGGGCAAAATCACAACTATCTCAGCCTTGATCGCTATACTGGCTTGCGGGCCCGCGCTGGCGGTCGAGCAGGCCCCCCGTGCCAACGCCGCGACCATTCTGGGCGGGGACGCGCAGGGCGACAACTGGACGGTGGGGCAGGTTGTGCAAAGCGACGGCTTCGTCTGGATATTCACCGTCAACACCTCCTACGGCGCGTTCCAGGTCAACGGCCTGCAACGCATGCGGGACCGGGCGCAGGAATTGCGCGCCCTGGCCGCGCTCCAGAAAATGTCGCGGTCCGAGGCCTTCGGCAAAGCGATGGTGACGGCAGGCCTGGCGCCCATCCGCTTTGGGCGGGACCTGGTGCTGGACCCGTTCGAGACCGTCGGCAACCTGTTCTCGGGC
>JAZKDV010000213.1:0-5385 GCA_040387395.1 Pseudomonadota bacterium
TCCACGTCGCTCACGCTGCTTCGCCCTTATAGGCCATGCGAATGTGCCGGAGCGGGCGCATGCCGTCGGCGGGGTCGGCGCGCCAGTCGCGGTCGGACAGTTCGCTGGGCTGTGGTCCCTTGAAACCGTTGCCGTCGGCAATCCCCGATTCGCGGATGCGGGCGATCACCGGCGCGATCTCTTCGGGCAGCCAGCAATGGCCAGCGGCATATTCCGCGCCTTCGCCGTCGAGATCGAGATGGAATTCAATGGCCGCAGCATTCCAGCGATGCACGGCGCGTTCGATCACCGCCGGGCGGCGGGTATGGTCGGACCAGCCCACTTTCAGCCCGGTCATGTCGCGCAGTTGCTGGATGGCCGACAGGTTGGCTTCGCCTGCCGGCGTGGGATAGGCCGAAACGCAATGCAGCAGGGTGATGTCGGCGGCGCCGGCGGCGATCAGCGTGCCGGCGGCGGCGGCGATCTCGTCCACCGTGGCCATGCCGGTGGATAGCACCACCGGTTTGCCGCTGGCGGCGCAGGCCTTCAAAAGGTCGGTGACCAGCAGCTCGTAGGACGCCACCTTGTAGAAATCGACGAAGGGCGCCAGCTCGGCGACCGCTTCCAGATAGAATGGCGTGCATGAAAACTGGATTTTCCGCGCTGAACAGTGTTCGGCCAGCGGCGCCAGGTGCTCCTGCGGCAATTCCCACTCCGCCCGGGCCCGGTGCTTGGGGCTCTGGCGCAGGATCTCAGGCGCGAACATCCGGTCGATCTTGAACAGCTGGAACTTGACCGCATCGCAGCCGGCATCGGCCGCGGCGTCGACAAACGCGCGGGCGCGATCCAGGTCGCGGCCGTGATTGCTGGAGGCTTCCGCGATGAAGACGGGCTGTTCCATTTAACCAAATCTAAAGAGCGTATGGCTAAGAAGCGGTTAACGGGATGGAACTTGAGATCTGGGATTGGGCTCCATGAGTCACGCCGCATCACCTTCGGAATTCCTGCAGGACGGCCGGCACAACGGCCCGCGCATCGCTCACGCGCAGAATCACAACATCATCGACTGTTTCGAGTGCGGCTTTAAGCACGCGCTGCCCTTGCCCGATCCGGCGGTGCTGGAACGCGAGTATCGCGAGAATTACTACAGCGAAGAAAAACCCAACTTCATCGCCCATGCCGGCGAAGACCAGGCCTGGTTCGAACTGGCGCAGAATGACCGGCTGGAGATTTTCGAAAAGTATCTGCCGGCTGACCAGCGCCGGCTGCTGGATATCGGCTGCGGCCCCGGATTCTTTCTGGCCACCGCCAAGAAGCGCGGCTGGGATTCGTGCGGCATCGAGCCGTCGCGCCAGGCTGCCGCGCATGCGCAAAGCCTGGGCATCGCCGTCACCGAAGGCCTGTTCAACAAGGACAGCGCCGCCGCGCTGGGCCGTTTCGACGCCGTCAACCTGACCAATGTGCTGGAGCACGTGCCCGATCCGGTTGCGATTTTGCGCCATGCCATCGGCCTGTTGGACAAGGGCGGCGTGTTGTGCGTGGGCGTGCCGAACGACTTTTCGCCCTTGCAGATAGCGGCTCGCGGCGCCATGAACACCGGCGACTGGTGGGTCGCCCCGCCGCACCATCTCAACTATTTCGATTTTGATTCGCTGAGCGCGCTGCTGGCGCGCCTTGGCCTGCGTTGCGTGGAACGCACCACCAGCTTTCCGATGGAAGCCTTCCTGATGATGGGCGAGAATTATCCCTCCGACCCGGCCCTGGGCCGCGCCTGCCACAACAAGCGCAAGCGCTTCGACTTCGCTTTCGAGGCCGCCGGCCTCAAGGAAACCCGCCGCGACTTCTATCGCGCCCTGGCCAAGCTGGGCATCGGCCGCGAAGCCGTGGTGATAGCCGTCAAGCCGTGACCCGACCTTTTTTCATTGCCTCATCGGGACGCAGCGGCACCGCCATGCTGCACAAGGCCCTGTCGGCCAAGCCTGGCGTGGAGATGCATCACGAATATGCCGTGCAGATCACCCAGCCGCTGGCGGTGAAACGCTACTTGGGCCTGCTGGACGAACATCACACCCGTGAAATCTTGAACGAAACATTCGGCGCCGCCATCCATCACAGCGGCAAGGCGCATTGGGGTGATTCGTCCAACAAGCTGTCCTGGCTGATTCCCGATCTCGCCGCGCTGTTTCCCAACGCACGCTTCGTCCATCTGGTGCGCGACGGCCGCAAGGTCGCCAGTTCCTACTTCCACAAGCTGGGCACCGAAAATTATGACGACCGCAGCAACGCGGCGATGCAGGCCTACTATGACGGCGCCGGGGCGATGCCCCCGCCCGAAAAGCCCTATTGGTGGCCGGTGCCCCGCAAGGACGATCCTGCCGCCGCCACCTTCCGCGCCTTCGACCAATTCCAGCGCATCGCCTGGCATTGGGCGGAAGTGAACCGGGTGGCGATGGACGCTCTCGCCGCCCTGCCCAAGGACCGAACACTGTTCGTGCGGCTGGAAGACCTGAGGGAATCGCCCGCTTTGGTGCGCGAACTCCACGCTTTCCTGGACTTGCCCTACGCCGACAGCGACTTCGCCGTCTTCGTCCGGCCGCACAATGTGAACCGTCCCGAGGATAAGCTGCTGGACCCGGCCCAGCGCGCGCAGTTCGAAGCGATTGCCGGCCCCATGATGGACCGGCTGGGTTATGGCGACCGGGCCGAGTACGTCGTCAATTATTAGAGCGCCGTTAACCATCCCCGGCAGAACATGGTTACCGGAATCTTCCCGGGCCGATTCATGCCGATTTGCTGCGACTTCTGCCGCTCCGACTCCCTCGCCTTCGCTTATGCGCCCGACGGTTCGACCCGGGGCCTGAAGGTCTATGTCTGCCAGCATTGCGGGCTGGTGCAGAGCGCGCCGCGCATCGCCCGCACCAAGGAACGCCATGCCGCCGCCGTGTCGGGCGGCGCCGACTGGGGCAATGTGCGTTACGGCAAGGGCTTTCGCACCCAGCAGGCGCTGGATGCGCTGGCCCGCCACACCGATCTTACCGCGCCGCTGGCGCTGCTGGATGTCGGTTCCAATCGCGGCAGCTTCGCCCGCGCCTTCCTGGACGCCGCGCCCAGGGCGCAGCTCACCGCCCTGGAGCCGGATGAGCGTTATGCCGATTCCAGCGCCGACCTGCCGCGCACCGAACTGGTCCGCGCCCGCACCGAACACACCAATTTCGACTCTGGCCGCTTCGACGTCATTCATTCCTGCCACACGATCGAGCATCTGGGCGAAGCCTTCGCCGCGCTGAAGGACCACGCCCGCGTGCTGAAGGATGGCGGCTTGCTGGTGATCGACGCCCCCAACACCGCGCTCCTGGGCGGCGAGGACATTGTCGAGGAATGGTTCATCGACAAGCACCTGTTCCATTTTTCCGCCCGCACCTTGCCCCGCATGATCGAGGCAGCGGGCTTTTCCATCATCGAGCAGAACGATCCCGCCGATGCGGTGAACCTGCTGTTCGTGGCGAAGAAGAGCGGCCAGGCCCAGGACGACATCGCCGCCGATCCCGCCGAAGTGATGCAGGCCATGAACCTGATGGCGATGTATCAGCGGACCCGCGCCAAGAACCTGGCGGCGCTGAAAGAGGCCGCCTTCGAACTTTCCGCCCTGCGCCCGCGCAAGGTCGCGCTGTGGGGCGCCGGCCGGCTGTTCGACCTGTTGGTGCGCGAAGGTGGCTTTGATCCCGCCACCCTGTCGCTGCTGATCGACACCCATCTGAAAAAGCACATGGCGGCCCGCCACGGTGTGGCGCTGTCGCTCCCCGACGATCTCAGCGACGACAGCGCCGATGTGGTGGTGGTGATGTCGCGCATGTTCGCCGATGAAATCACCGCCGATGTGAAACGCCGCGCCCCGCGCGCGCAAATCATCCTGTATGCCGACCTGCTGGGGCGCGCGCGCCTCGGCCGCGCGGCCTGAAAAGGACCCCAATGACCATTCAGAACATCCAGGTCAAACCCGTACCCGCCAACGACACCGGCACGGTGCAAAAGATCGAGCAGCAGCTGGCGGAAGCGGCGCGTTTTGTGCGCATGCATTCCGTCGCCTCGATCTACCACGCCGGATCGGGCCATCCCGGCGGGGCCATGTCGTCCGCCGACCTGTTCGCCTGCCTTTACGGGGCAGAGATGAATGTCTGGCCGCGCGGCATCGACGATCCCGCGCGCGACCGCTTCGTGCTGTCCAAGGGCCATGCCGCGCCCGCGCTATATGCGGTCGGCGCGTATTACGGCTTCTGCAGCCCCAAGGAATCGCTGAAGCTGAGGAAGCTCAACTCGCCCTTCCAGGGCCATCCCCATGTGCTGGACCTGCCCTGGGTGGAAACCTCCACCGGCTCGCTGGGCCAGGGCTTTTCCGTCGCCATCGGCATGGCCATCGGCCTGAAGATCCAGAACAACCCGGCCCGCGTCTACACCATGCTGGGCGACGGCGAATTGCAGGAAGGCGAAGTGTGGGAAGCCGCCATGTCGGGCGCGCACCACAAGCTCGATACCCTCACCGTGGTGATCGACTACAACAAGCTGCAAAGCGACAATACCAACGACGCCATCATGCGGCTGGAGCCACTGGCGGAGAAGTGGCGCGCCTTCGGCTGGGACGTGCAGGAGATCGACGGCCACGACATCGCCGCCATCCTGGCCGCCTTCCGCCATGCCGGCACCACGGCGCTGCCGTCTGTCATCATCGCCCATACCGTCAAGGGCAAGGGCGTGCCCTATATGGAGAACATCCCCGCCTGGCACGGCAGCGTGAAGTTTACCCGCGAGCAGGCCGAGGAAGCGCTTGCCGCCCTCAATGCCAGCGCCGACGAAATCAAGGAATTCCTCGATGTCTAGTCCTGCCCTCATCGCCTCCAATGGCGATTCCCTGCGCGAAGCCTTCGGCAAGTCGCTGTCCGCGCTGGCCGACGAGTTTCCCAAGCTGGTGGTGCTGGACGCCGATATCGCCGGCGGCACCGGCGTGCATCACTTCCGCAAGAGCCATCCCGACCGCTTCGTCCAGTTCGGCATCGCCGAACAGAATATGATGGCGGCGGCGGGCGGCATGGCGGCCGTCGGCCTGATGCCGGTGGTCACCACCTTTGCGGTGTTCTGCCTGCGCGCCATCGAACAGGCCCGCCTGTCGCTGTGCTATGCCCGGCGCAACGCCAAGATCGTCGCCTCGCATCCCGGGCTGGATGTCGGTCCCGATGGCGGCTCGGCCCAGGCACTGGAAGACCTGGCATGTTTTCGCGCCATTCCCGGCATGACCGTGATCTCGCCCGCCGACGCCATCGAGATGGCCCAGGCCACCCGCGCCATCCTGGAATTCGACGGCCCCGTTTACATGCGCACCGGCCGCAGCCCCTCGGTCCGCCTGTTCGGCGC
>JAZKDV010000214.1:0-1544 GCA_040387395.1 Pseudomonadota bacterium
ACCAAGGGCTTTGAAAAGGACCGCGCCCGTCCCGGCGCCTGGGTTTATCGCGACTGGGTGATCGAGGCGCTCAACCAGAATCTTCCCTATGACCGCTTCGTCATCAAGCAGCTCGCGGGCGATCTGCTGCCGAATGCGACTCTGGAAGACCGCATCGCTACGGCCTTCCATCGCCAGACGCCGGCCAATGACGAAGGCGGCACCGACAATGAGGAATTCCGCCTGGCCGCGGTGATGGACCGGGCTTCAACCACCTTCTCGGTGCTGAACGGCGTCAGCTTCAATTGCGTGCAGTGCCACTCCCATCCCTACGATCCGATCCGCAACAGCGAGTATTATAAATTCCTCGCTTTCTTCAACACCACGCGCGACGCCGACATCGCCTTCGACCGCTCGCTGGCGGAAGACTGGCCGGTGTTGGCGATTGCCAAGGACAAGGCGCAGCGCGGCGAGGCGGAGCGTATCGGGCGGCAGATCGACGTCTTGCGGGGCAGGCTCGTGAGCGCCAGCCGCGCCGCCGCCGATGCCAGCACCTGGACGCCGCTGCCCATTACGCAAGGCTCCGTCACCGAAGTGCTTGCGATCGAGCACGCGCTGTCGCTGCTGGAAAAGCAGGGCAAGGCCGGCGGGCAAAAGGGTTTGCTGGAGCGGCTGGCGCTGGCGAAAAAGCAGAAGCCGGAAGCCAGTTTCCGCCTGCAAGGCGGCATGGCGATCAAGACCGGCACGGTGCCGACCAATTCGGTATTCGAGCTGACCGCATCCACCAGCCCCATGACCATGACGGCCCTTCGCATCGAGGTGCCGCCGGCCGATCTCGCCAAGGCGCGCCATGTCCCCGAGAAAGGCTTTGTTACCAACCGGATCGATGCCTGGATGGTCGCGCCGGATGGCAAGGAAGAGAAGGTGACCTTCCGCCTCCTGTCGCCGGACTCGGTGGAGAATCTGGAAGGCGACATGGGACGGCTCATCCGCAACACCGAAGCGGCCGCGCCACAAGGCCAGGCTGCTGCAAGACTGGCCGAATTCAGCGGCGTGATGGCCAATCCCGGTCTGTTCCGTACCCGCTGGGTGGTGTCGGTCCCCGCCGCGCCGCTGCAACTCGCGCCGGGCGCCAAGCTGCGGCTGCATCTGACACAGAATGAACCGATCAATGCGGAAGCCTCGCCGCCGCCGCGTGTGCGCCTGCTGGCGACCAGCGATGCCCGCTGGACCCGTCTGGCTGGTGCGCCTGTGACGGAAGAAACCGTTGCGCAACTGGAAAGCCTGCAACGGCAGTTGCAGGACATTCCCACCGTGCCGCTGCCGGTGATGGTGGAGCAGGCCAGTTATGAAAAGCGTCCGATGCACGCCTTCGAGCGCGGCAGCTTCCTCACCCAGGTTGGCCCGGCGCTGACACCCGACACGCCTGCCGTGTTTCCCGCACTGGATGCCAAGGCGCCGCGCAACCGGCTGACTGCGGCGCAATGGTTCTTCACGCCGCAGCAGCCGCTGACAGCGCGGGTGACGGTGAACCGCTATTGGGAAGCTTTGTTCGGTACCGGCAT
>JAZKDV010000215.1:0-19896 GCA_040387395.1 Pseudomonadota bacterium
TGATGCAAAGGCAGATTTCGGCTTTTTCCGAGTTAGACTGACCGCCCCGAAATTTCTCGCAGGGCATAGTCGTGCGCCACACTCTCCGTGATGCCAGAGGCCTCCAACCAGGCGTGCTGCTGATCCTGGTAGCTTTCCCGCACCCGATCGGCGAAACGCGCCGAAGCGAGCGCCAGATCAACGTCAAGTCGAGGGTCGAGTTTTCCCGCACCAACCCCTTCCAGGAAGGCAGCGAGCATGGAGCCCAAGGGGCGGGGTCCGCTCAGCCAGAGCAGATCTCCGCTATAGCCCTGCAAACCTGGCGGCAACAACATGCCGGGCTCGGACGAGAAATCGACGGCGAAGGGGCCGTTTGCTGTCACGGCGGAGAAACTGCGGCGCCGCCCGGCGGCATTGCGGGCCAGGCGAATGGTAACCGGCAGGCCGCCGGCATCCGCGATGATCGTCACTTGCGCGCCGCCGTTTTCCAAAGCCACGGAAACGAACTTCAGTGGATGCCCGGCCAGCCGCTCCAGCACCGGCAGTATATGCGGAAGAACGTCATCAAACACCGCAACCGCGGCATCATAGGACTTCACTTCGCCGCGTACCGTATCGCCGGCACCATCTTCCCACAGCGCATGCAGTGCCGATATGGAGCCCTGTCCTTCTACCGCCGACATGAAAGTTTCCAGGTACCGGGCAAACAGCATGACATGGCTGGCAGCCAGCATGGTGCCGGATGATCGGGCCCTGCGCTGCAATTGTTCCACCACCTCAGCGCCAATCGCCATCGGCTTTTCAACCAATGTGGGAACGCCCGCATCCAGGAGCGACATCGATACTTTGGCGTGATCGGAAACTTCGTTGGCGACAATGGCCGCATAGGGCTTTTCAGTGCTCAGGTCCGGCATTGTTTGCGACACGCCAAGTCTGTCGCCGAGCCCCTTCTGCCCGATCCAGCGCAGTACACCATCCGCGTTGCGCGGTGAATACAAGACAATGCCTCGGGACGCCGCAGGTGAACCAGCAAGTACCTCTGCAATGGTCCGCGCCCAACGGCCGCCACCAATGATGGCAAGCGGGGCCATATCAGACCCGTGCTTCCATGACATACTGGGTACCCAGTGGAATGCGCCTGAGAAACCCATCCAGCCTGCGAAAAAAGCCACCCTCAAACGGGGTGAACAATATGTACCTGGTATCCGGGTTCAAAAGTCCGGCAGCGCGCATCAGGGAACGCAAGCGATGCGGCCAGACCAGGACGGCGTTCTCGTCCATTGGTGCATTGCGCACCACATACTGCGTGGCCGGGTTGAGCGGATTATGCTCGATCAGCAGGATATGTCCGCCGGGCCGCACGACCCGGCGCATCTCGTCAATGAACTTTTGCCATTGCGGTACAGGAACATGATGGAGAACGCAGATGGCATAGGCAACGTCAAAACTTGCATCGGGATATGGCAGGTTCACCCCGTCATAGCTTTCATAGGCAACACCCGGGTTTTCCATCCGTGCGATATCAAGCGAGGCGCCAGAGACATCTGTGCCACGCAAGCTTCCCACTGCATTTTTGATATAGCGATGAACCAGGCCGACGCCGCAGCCTATGTCCAGCACCTGCAGCTTCCTGGCATCCGCTCCTAAAGACTGGAACGCCGAAAGCAGCGTATCAGCCTTGTTGCGGACGAAGAAGTCGTGATCCTTGCCGAAAACTTCAACGGCATTGCCGATGCTGTCAGAGTAGCTCTTCGAAAATTTGTCGAATTCTGGCTGAGACACGCTTTCACCTGTAGAGCTCTGGCGAGCATAACCTATCGACATGGTGTGATAAAGCGCACAGCCCCGCAGGTCGAACAGGATGATCTCTATCTGGCGACAGGCGTTCATGCCGACATTAGTAAGGCAATGAAAATCCTACCGGCCCTACCCCGCATATCCGTCCACAAAGGATTGATAGACCTGCGAAAGCTTCTGACGAAGCGGGGTGGACGCCTTCCACCCCAGGCGTGTCAGGCGCGAGACGTCCATAAGCTTGCGCATGGTCCCGTCCGGCTTTGAAACGTCGAACCTGATGTCCCCCTTAAAACCCGTGGTGTCACGCACGATCTCAGCGAGCTCGCGAATGGTGAGGTCTTCACCGATCCCTATATTCACCAGTGGCGGATCGAATGTACCGTCCTTGCTTCCCAGAAGAGCCGCGAACCGGTCTTCCGGCAGATTTATCAGGAACAGGCAGGCATCCGCCATGTCGTCGCTGTGGAGAAATTCCCGCCGCGGGGTGCCCGTGCCCCAGACGGTCACTTCCTTGGCGCCCGCCAGCTTGGCTTCGTGAAACTTGCGGATCAGGGCCGGGATCACGTGGGAATTTTCGGGATGATAATTGTCGCCGGGGCCATACAGGTTGGTCGGCATGGCGGCGACGAAGCTGGTGCCGTACTGCCGGTTGTAGCTCCAGCACATTTCGATGCCGGCGATCTTGGCCAGGGCATAAGGCCGGTTGGTGGCCTCCAGCGGACCGGTCAGCAGATAGTCTTCCTTCAGCGGCTGCGGCGCGTCCTTGGGATAGATGCAGGAGCTGCCCAGGAACAGCAGCCGCTGGGCGCCGCTTTTCCACGCCTGGTGAATGATATTGGTCTGGATCGCCAGATTGTCGCGAATGAACTCGGCCGGAAACGTGTTGTTGGCGTGAATGCCGCCGACCCTGGCGGCAGCCAGGAAGACATAGGCGGGCTTTTCGCGCTCAAACAGGGACGCCACCGCGCCGGCATCGGTCAGGTCACACTCGGCGTGGGTGCGGGTGACGATACGGCTGTATCCCGCCGCCGTCAGACCACGAATGATGGCCGATCCCACCAACCCGCGATGGCCGGCGACATAGATGATGTCGTCCTTATTCATGGTAATCGTACGCGGAGAAGCCGTGGCGCTTCACCAGTTCGTCGCGCTCCGCGCCCTTCAGGTCCTCGCGCACCATTTCCGATACCAGTGACTTGAAATCGACCTTGGGCACCCAGCCCAGCTTGTCGCGGGCCTTGCTGGCATCGCCTAGCAGGGTTTCGACTTCGGTGGGGCGGAAGTATCGCGGATCGACCCGCACCACTTCCTGGCCTTTGTCGGTCACCGCCACCTTGTTCACGCCCTCGCCGCGCCAGCTAATCTTCAGGTCCAGCTCGCCGGCCGCCTGTTCAACGAATTCCGCCACGCTGTGCTGCTTGCCGGTGGCGATGACGAAATCGTCGGCCTCCTTCTGCTGCAACATCAGCCACTGCATCTCGACATAATCGCGGGCATGGCCCCAGTCGCGCAGCGCGTCCAGGTTGCCCAGATACAGGCAGTCCTGAAGGCCCAGCTTGATGCGCGACAAAGCGCGCGTGATCTTGCGGGTGACGAAGGTTTCGCCGCGCAGCGGGCTTTCATGGTTGAACAGGATGCCGTTGCAGGCATACAGGCCATAGGCCTCGCGGTAATTCACCGTGATCCAGTAGGAATACATCTTCGCCACCGCATAGGGGCTGCGGGGATAGAAGGGCGTGGTTTCCTTCTGCGGGATTTCCTGGACCTTGCCGTACAGCTCCGAGGTCGAGGCCTGATAGAAGCGGGTCTTCTTTTCCAGTCCCAGGATGCGGACGGCTTCCAGCAGCCGCAGCGTGCCAAGCCCGTCGACATTGGCGGTATATTCCGGGCTCTCGAAACTGACGGCGACGTGGCTCTGCGCGCCGAGATTGTAGATCTCGTCCGGCTGCACCTGCTGCACGATGCGGATCAGGTTGGAGGTGTCGGTCAGATCGCCATAATGCAGGATGAAATTGCGTCCCGACACATGCGGGTCCTGATAGAGGTGATCTATGCGGTCGGTGTTGAACAGCGACGCCCGCCGCTTGATGCCGTGAACGACATAGCCCTTCTTGAGCAGGAACTCCGCGAGGTAGGCGCCGTCCTGACCGGTAACGCCGGTGATAAGCGCAACCTTGTTCGACATGACAGACAAGCTCCTGAATTTTCGCAAAAACGCGCCGGGACAGCGCGGGCTGCATAACAGGTTTTGCCTCCGTTTCCAACTCGCCGGCCCCGTGCGAAGGGGATTTTATCGAGCTTTTACAAGGCTATAGGGCGGCTTCGGCCGGCGCATAGGCGCTGTGAAAGCCGGCCAGGAAGGAATTGAGCCGGCCTTCGCCAATGGCGCCGCGCAACTGCGCCATCAGGTCCTGATAGTAGGTCAGATTGTGCCAGGTCAGCAGCATGGCGGCGATGATCTCGCCCGACTTGACGGTGTGATGCAGATAGGCGCGGCTGAACTGGCGGCAGGCCGGACAGGCGCAGGCGTCATCCAGCGGCGCCGGATCTTCCGCAAAGCGGGCGTTCTTGAGATTCAGCGCGCCCGCGCGGGTGAAGGCCTGGCCGTTGCGGCCCGACCGGGTGGGGAGCACGCAATCGAACATGTCGATGCCGCGCAGCACGGCGCCGACGATATCGTCGGGCTTGCCGACGCCCATCAGATAGTGCGGCTTGTCCGCCGGCAACCCAGGCACGGTGGCCTCCAGGGTCTCGAACATGGCGACCTGGCCCTCGCCCACCGCCAGACCGCCCACGGCGTAACCATCGAACCCGATTTCCATCAGCCCCTGGGCGGATCGCTGGCGCAGGTCGGGATAGGTGCCCCCTTGCACGATACCGAAACAGGCCCGCCCCGCCCGCTCCTGTTCGGTCTGCAGGCCGAAAGCATCCTTGGAGCGCTGCGCCCAGCGCATCGACAGCGCCAGGGATTTTTCGATCACCGGCTTTTCTGCCGGCAAAGCGGGACACTCGTCCAGCACCATCTGGATGTCGGACCCCAGCAGGCGCTGGATTTCCATGGCGCGTTCGGGCGAGAGAAATTCCGCATGCCCGTCGATATGCGACTGGAAGCGGACGCCTTCTTCCGTGATCTTGCGCAAGGCGGCCAGCGACATGACCTGGAATCCGCCGCTGTCGGTCAGGATCGGCCGGGACCAGTCCATGAACTTGTGCAGGCCGCCCAGCCGCGCGACCCGCTCGGCCCCGGGACGCAGCATCAGGTGATAGGTATTGCCCAGCAGGATGTCGGCGCCGGTTTCCCGCACGCTTTGCGGCAGCATCGCCTTGACGGTGGCCGCCGTTCCCACCGGCATGAAGGCGGGCGTGCGGATATCGCCGCGCGGCGTAAGGATAACGCCGGTACGCGCGGCGCCGTCGGTGGCCAGCAGCTCAAAACGAAAATCGCTCATGACGGCCTGATTAGCAGGCAGGCATCGCCATAGGAATAGAAACGGTAATTCTCCCGGATTGCCTCGGCATAGGCGGCCCGCATCACATCCAGGCCCATGAAGGCCGAGACCAGCATGAACAGGGTCGAGCGCGGCAGATGGAAATTGGTCAACAGGACGTCCACCGCCCGGAAAGCGTAGCCCGGGGTGATGAAGATGCCGGTATCGCCATCGAACGCCTGCAGGCGCCCATTTTCGTCGGCGGCGCTTTCCAGCGAGCGCAGGCTGGTGGTTCCGGCGGCCAAAATCCGCTTGCCGGCGTCATGGACGCCATTCAGCCGGACGGCGGTGGCTTGTGTCAGCACCAGGCGCTCGGCATGCATGCGGTGCTGGCTGGTGTCTTCCGCCGTCACCGGCAGGAAGGTTCCCAGCCCGACATGCAGGGTGACCGCCTCGCGCGAAACACCCTTGGCGGCGAGCCGCGCCAGCAGTTCGGGCGTGAAATGCAGCCCGGCGGTGGGCGCCGCCACCGAACCGGATTCCCGCGCAAAAACCGTCTGATAATCCTGCGCATCGCTGTCATCGACCTCGCGCTTGCCCGCGATGTAGGGCGGCAGCGGTATTTCGCCCTGCGCCGCGATCGCCTCGTCCAGCGCCGCTCCACCAAGCGCGAAGCGGATCTCGGCTTCGCCGGCATCGCCCCGGCTCACCACACTGGCTTTGAGCGAGCCGAACTCCAGCGCGTCGCCAGACGCCAGCTTGCGCGCCGGGCGGGCCAGCGCGGAAAAAGAATCGGGTGACAGGCGGCGATGCAGCAGAATCTCGATCTTGGCCGGCCCGGTATCGCGCAGCCGCGTGCCATGCAGCCGGGCCGCAATCACCTTGGTGTCGTTGGTGATCAGCGCATCGCCCGCCGCCAGGAAAGCCGGCAGATCGGATACCAGGCGATGCTCGAACCCATCGGGGCGCACCACCAGCATGCGCGCGCTATCGCGCGGGCGGGCGGGACGCAGAGCAATCAGCCGCTCCGGCAGGTCAAAATCAAAGGCATCAACCTTCATGCCGGCGGAACATCCGCCTGCTCCTCGGCATAGACCTGTGCGCTGGCTGCCGCCATCAGGACCACAAAGACGATGTAGGCGATGTTGGTCATCACCACCATCGGCAACAAGTTTTCACGATAGGAGGAGACATATTCGGCCAGGGTGGCGGAGGTCGGCAACGGCGAGATCAGCCCCACCGCATGCAGCAACATGCCGACCGCGGCCTGCACCAGATACGCGGTCAGAAGAACCGCGATGAGCAGAAGGGCGATGCGCCAAAAACGCCCCGAAGAGCGGCGCCACGCCGCCAGCAGGACCTCGCCCGGCGTATGGGTCACGCAGACCGGCGGCAGCAGGAACCACAACCGTGTCGCCAGCCAGAACAGGAAGACGCCCTGGAAAATGTGCGGCACTGCGCCATGCGGCCAGTTCAGCCGCTCGGTGATGGCGTGAAGCCCGAAAAAGGCCAGCACGAAAAACAGCACCACGATGCAGAATTGGAGGTTGGCGGTGTAGAGCCGCCACTCCGCCCGGCTGACGCCCAGAAAATCGCCTTTGGTGGCCACCAGTCCCAACGCCAGCTGGGCGATGCGGGCCACCACCAGGGAGTGCAGGAAAACCAGCACCAGCAAGGCCAGCGCCGCGATCCCTAAGACGCGGCTGCCGACGCTGTCCTGCGGGTTCGAAAGATAGCCCTGCAGTTCCCACATATAGGCGGAGAAAAAGCCGTAGATCGACAAGGCCCCGGCCAGGCAGGGCAGCCAGATGCGCCGCGCAATCGGCGCGGCGTTGCGGCTGACAAATTGAAAGGGGAAGAACAGCGGCGCGCGGGGTGCAGGCGTCAGGACGGTCATGCAGTTCTCTCAACCATGCCCGGCTAACGCCGTTCGCGGTGACCGCCAAGGGAAACAACGCGCCCGGCCGTGGCCTTGCCGGTGTCGGTGTTGTCGTCCTGCGCGGCTTCCACTTCGCCTTCCGAGAGGCGCGCGAAGCTGAAATAGAAGGCGCAAAGCCCGCACACGCACAGAAGCGCGAAACGGGGATAAAGCGTCGCGATCAGCGAGGTGGATGCCACGACGGCGATGTAAAGCACCGCGCTCCAGCGCATGCCCATCGAGTCGATCAGGCGATGATGGAAATGGTCCCGCCCACCCTGGAAGATGGAGCGGCCCTGCAGCGGCCGGGCGATCATCAGCCTCAGGCAATCCATCACCGGGATAAAGAACCACACGATCACGGTTTCCAGCGACACCAGATGGTCGACATGCGCGCGCGCCACCAACAGCCCGAGGGCGAAGGTGACGCCATAGGACCCGCAATCGCCCAGGAAAATTTTCCCGGTGAAATTGAACAGCAGGAAAATCAGCGACAGGCCCAGCAGGATCGCCGCCACGTCGGCCATGGTGCCCGACGACACCAGGATCAGGCATCCAGCCCATATGGCGAACATACTGCCGACCAGGCCATTCTGGCCGTCGGCCATGTTGACGGAATTGACGATGCCGATCGTCGTCAGGCCCATCAACGGCACATAGACCCATGGCGAAATCGGCGTCTGGGAAAAACTGTACCAGTTCAGGGTCTTTGCAATCAGATGGGGATCCAGCGCGAAGGCGATGCCCATGAAGGTCAGCAGCAGCATGATGCGCAAAGGCGGGGAAAGGTCACGCTGATCGTCCACGAAACCGACCAGCCCCAGGCCGGCCGCCGACAGAAGAATGGAAATCAGCAGCGGATCGACCGGCGGGGTGGAGAGCGCCAGGCTGCCGATCATCCACACCATCAGGCCGGAGAGAATTGCCAGTCCGCCGACCTGGGGCGTGGGAATGGCGTGGCGCTTGCGGCGATTGTCCGGCACCGCCATGACGTCGAAACGCTCGCCGATCGGCCGCGCAGCCAGGCAGATCACAAGAGCGGTCAGAAACGCCGCGAGCGCCAGAAGCTGGGAAATCATGGTGAACTCATACCCAATCGCTTTGGTCAGGCCAATGCTGCGACTGCAAAAGCTTACAACACAATATACAACGACATATGTCCTAGAATTTATACAGTAACTTCAATGGGTTAATATGACGTCGCCCGGGGCCGGCGCGACTACGTTCCCGATAACGCCGTGCTGCAGCCAACGATAGGCGACCTAGCGTACCGAAGCGTTCGCGCTTTTGAGCACCGCCTGAATCACCCGGTCCTGGGTGACCTCGTCCAGATAGGGATGCATCGGCAGGCTGACGACCTTGGCGCACAGCGCCTCGCTCACCGGCGTCGGCGCGCTCGGATAGTGGGCATACGCCTTCTGGCGCGACAGCGGCAGCGGATAATAGACCATGGTCGGCACACCCGCTTCCTTCAGCTCCGCCTGGAACCTGGCGCGGTCTTCCACCTGCAGCGTGTATTGCGCCCAGGTCGACGTCGCGCCCGCGATCACAAGGGGCGTGACGATGTGGTTGGAACAGGCAAAGGCATCGTTGTAGCGCTGCGCCACGCGGTTGCGCGCTTCGATCTCGTCCGGAAAGATTTTCAGCTTCTCGATCAGGATCGCCGCCTGGATGGTATCGAGACGCGAGTTCAGCCCGATATGGACATGTTCATAGCGATGGCTGCCCTGACCGTGCGAACGCAGGCTGCGCAGGATTTCGTTCAAGGCATCGTCATTGGTGAAACAGGCTCCGCCATCGCCGTAACAGCCCAGCGGCTTTGCGGGAAAGAAGCTGGTCGCCGCGGAGTCGCCGATGGCGCCCGCCCGCTTGCCGTCCAAGAGCCCGCCGAACCCTTGCGCGGTGTCGCAGAACAGCTTGAGCCCTTCGCGGGACGCGATGGGGGCCAGAGCCCGGTAATCGGCCGGCTGACCGAACAGGTCCACCGGCATCACCACCTTGGGCGTCAGCTTGCCTTCGCGCTTCACCAGCGCAATGGCGGCTTCCAGGCTGGCCGGATCCATGTTGAAGGTATCGGCGAGCACATCCACGAAAACCGGCGATGCGCCCACCAGCGCCACGACTTCGGCGCTGGCCGCAAAAGTGAAAGCCGGCACGAACACCGCGTCGCCGGGACCCACGCCCCAGGCCCGCAGCACCAGCAGCAAGGCGTCGGTGCCATTGGCGCAGGCGATGGCGTGTTTCACGCCCGCCCAGTGGGCGACGTCCTTTTCGAACTGCGCCACCTGGGGCCCCAGAATCCATTGGCCGCCTTCCACTGCCGCGGCAATGGCAGCATTCAGCGGCGCGCCAAGGCGGCGGCGCTGGGCCTGCAGGTCAATGAAGGCTATGGGCTGACTCAACGCATCACCAATGTTTGGGAATCGCCGTGTTTTAGGCCGTGAAGCCGGCGCATCCGACACACGAAATATTGCAGAATAAATCTCGGCGAAAAATCTTCAGCCCGGCTTTGTCTCTGCCGGAGCGCGGCCATAAGTGTCTTCGAAACGCACGATATCGTCTTCCCCCAGATAGGCGCCCGACTGGACCTCGATCAGGTGCAAAGGTTCGCTGCCGGGATTTTCCAGCCGGTGTTTGGCACCCAGCGGAATATAGGTGGACTCGTTGCTGCTGAGTTCGAATTTGCGCTCGTCACAGGTGACCAGCGCCGTGCCCTGCACCACGATCCAGTGCTCGGCGCGATGATGATGCATCTGCAACGACAGCTTGGCGCCCGGATTGACCACGATGCGCTTGACCTGAAAGCGCGGACCGGAATCGATGCTCTCATAGGTGCCCCAGGGGCGGTGCACCACCGCATGGTGGATATGCTGGTCGCGCTTCTGGCTTTCCAGCTGTTCGACGATCTTCTTGACGTCCTGGCAGGCGTCGCGATGGCTGACCAGCACCGCATCCTTGGTGGCGACCACCACCAGATTTTCCACACCCAGCGCCGCCACCAGCGGGCCCTCGCTGCGGATATAGGAATTGCGAACATTTTCCGAAAGCACATCGCCCTGAAACTCGTTGCCGTCGCCGCCACGCTCGGCGATGTCCCACAGCGAATGCCAGGACCCGACATCGCTCCAGCCCATGTCGACCGGCACCACCGCGGCGCTGGCGGCCTTTTCCATCACCGCATAGTCAATGGAGTCCGACGGACAGGCGAGGAAGGCGGGTTCGCCCAGGCGGATGAAATCCAGATCGTGATGGCCATGCGCCAGCGCATCGCGGCAGCAGGCCAGCATACGCGGCTGCAGCCGTTCCATCTCCGCCAGGAAGCTATTGGCCTGGAACAGGAACATGCCGCTGTTCCAGTAATAGCCGCCGGCATCGAGATAGGACTGCGCCGTGGCGCGGTCGGGCTTTTCCACAAACCGTTCGACGGCAAAGGCGCCGGGTGCACCCGCCAGCGCGGCCGCACTCTTGATGTAGCCATAACCGGTTTCCGGTCCGGCGGGGCGGATGCCGAAAGTCACCAGCGCCCCCTGCCGCGACGCCGAACGCGCAACCGCGACGCCGGCGTGAAAGGCGCCCACATCCAGCACCGCATGGTCGGATGGCATGATCAGCATCAGGCCATCGGGATTTTCCTGCACGATCTGCAGCGCCGCGATGGTCACCGCCGGCGCGGTGTTGCGCCCCGCGGGCTCCAGGACAATCCTGGCGCCCTTGATGCCGGCGGCACGCAGCTGCTCGGCGATCAGAAAGCGGTGGTCCTGGTTGGAGATCACGATCGGCGGGCCGAAGCCGTCGCCTTGAACGCGCGCCGCGGTCTCCTGAATCATCGAGCCCTTGCCGGCCAGCGACAGAAACTGCTTGGGCAGCGCCTTGCGCGACAGCGGCCACAGCCGGGAGCCCGAGCCACCCGACAGGATGACGGGCGTGATGATGTCGCTTTGAGGCATAAGTACTGGGTCCGTGAACGCACTGGAAATTGCGTCAAACAAACCGCCAAGACAAGGCGGCCGACATGACGGATGATTTTTCTTTCAGAACAGGCCGTTAGACCTGGCGGGCGAGATATTCCCGGGCCAGGATTTTGCCCTCTTCCACGCCCGGCTGGTCGAAAGGATCGACCCCCATCAGCCGTCCCATGATGATGGTTTCCAGCATGAAGTGCATCATCAGCGCCCCGATGTGGAATTCATCCACTTTGGGCAGATGGATCTGGCGCACCGGCCGGCCATTCTTGAACAGGGTCTGGGCCGTGGCGCGGGCTTCCGCATCCACCAGGTCGCCGAGTTTCTTGCCGGCGAGATACTGCAGCCCCAGCGCATTGGCGCGGGCGCGCGGCGCGGCCGGGCCCTTGTCCCTGGTGTCCACCGTCACCAGCGTGAACAGGGCGGTATTGGGCCCATCGCGGAACATCTGCAGCTGGCTATGCTGATCCACCGGCCCCAGCACCGAAACCGGGGTCGAGCCCTTGCCATCCTTGCCCAGGCTCTCGGCCCAGAGCTGCCGCCACCAGCCGCCAAACACCGAAAGATCGTCGGCATAGGGCCACAGCACTGTTGTGGCGAGCCTGCCTTCTTCGCTCAGCGCGTGATGCAGCGCCGCGCCGACCGCGGCGGGCGCTTCGTCGGGCGATTTCGCGCCCAGAACATTGTCCAGCACCGCCTTGGCGCCCGCGCGCAAGCGTTTCACATCCAGGCCCATCAGCAGCGCCGGCAGCAGCCCCACCATGGTCAGCACCGAATAACGCCCGCCCACGCCCAGCGGATGGTCCAGCTTCACTGCGCCAATGGAATCGGCGAAATCGGCCAACGCGCTTTTGTGCGGCTCGGTGATGATGGTGAAATGTTTTTTCAGCGCCTTGACGCCCGTCTTCTCCAGCGCCTCGGCGGCCGTCAACACCTGCATCAGGGTTTCGGCCGTGCCGCCCGATTTGGAGATGGCGACGAAATGCGTCTTCTTCAGATCAAAGCGCTTCAGGGCCTTGGTCCAGCTGAAGGGATCGGGATTGTCGTGGAATTCGACGAACGGCTTGCCCGTCTTGCGTAGCGCCGTCAGCGCCTGCCCGCCCAAGCTGGACCCCCCGATGCCCAGCACCGCGACCGTGGTGAAGCCTTTCAGCGCCGCGGCACGGCCGGTTGCCGCCCGCACATCATCGGCTCGGGCCGGAACGCCCAGCAGCTCAAGGCTTTTGTCCTTGTGCTGCCGGCGCAGCCAGTCCAGCGCCGCCACGGTGCCGCCCAGCGCCTTGGCATAGCGGGTGGGCGACGGCGCGCCCGCGCCCGACATGGCGAGTTCGATGGAGATGCTGAGGGGAGACTTGGCCATGGGTACCCTCAGCCTTCGGATTCGATGCGCGCTTTCAGAATCTTGTCGGGTTCGCCGCTGATGGCGCCGTTGTTATGCTCGCCGCCCTTCTTGATCTTGTCGACATTGTCCATGCCTTCGACCACTTGGCCCCACACGCTATACTGGCGGTCCAGCCAAGGCGCTTCGTCGAAGCAGATATAGAACTGGCTGTTGGCGCTGTCGGGATTGGCGGTGCGCGCCGCCGAGACGGTGCCGCGGCCATGCTTCTCGTCGGAAAATTCGGCCTTCAGGTTGGGCAGGTCCGAACCGCCGCTGCCGGTGCCGGTGGGGTCGCCGCTCTGCGCCATGAAGCCCGGAATGACACGGTGAAACACCACGCCGTCATAGAAGCCCTGGCCGGTCAGCGTTTTCACGCGCTCGACATGATTGGGGGCCAGATCGGCGCGCAGCTTGATCTTTACCGGGCCGTCCTTGAGATCCAGAACCAGATAGTCGGTCATTTGTGCATTTCCTTGCAGCGTTTAACGAGAGCCTCGGCGACAGCCTTGGTGGTGAAGGGGGTGATATCTCCGTCCAGCTGGGCGATCTCCTTCACCAGCCGCGACGATATCGCCTGATGGCGCGGATCGGCCATCAGGAACACGGTTTCAATTTCGGTGTTGAGGCGCTGGTTCATCGCCACCATCTGGAATTCATACTCGAAGTCCGACACGGCCCGAAGGCCGCGGATGATCACCGAGGCGCCGACCTGGGCGGCGAATTTCACCAGCAGCGTGTCGAACGGCACCACGTCTATCGTGGCCTGGCCGGCCGCCAGCCTTTCGGCTTCCGACCGCACCATCGCCACCCGCTCTTCCAGCGTGAAAAGCGGCGACTTGGAGGCATTGGTCGCCACGCCGATCACCAAGTGATCCACCAGCTTGACGGCCCGCTTGATGATGTCGAGATGGCCCAGCGTCACCGGATCGAAGGTGCCGGGGTAAAGGCCGGTGAGCTGCTTGCTTTCGGAAGATGGGGCGCTCATTCGTCGCCGCCGACGTCGGCGATACGCTCCACCGACACGACGCGCTCGCCCTCATCCACCCGGAACACGGTGACGCCCTGCGCCGCGCGGCCCTGGATCGAGATGCCGGAAACCGCCACGCGAATGGTCTGGCCGCCGTCGGAAATCATCATCAGGTCGTCGGATTCCTCGACCGGGAAAGACGCGATCACGGCGCTGTTCTTCTTGCCCATGCCGATGGCGACGATGCCCGAACCGCCGCGTCCGGTGACGCGGTATTCATAAGACGAGCTGCGCTTGCCAAAGCCGGTCTGGGACAGGGTCAGCACGAACTGCTCGCGCGCACCCAACGCTGCATAGCGTTCCGAGGTCAGGGTGGCTTCCTCGACACCCTCTTCGGCATCATCTTCGATCTCAACCGGCGCTTCGGCCTCGCCGCTTTCGGCGCGGCGCGCGGCGCTGGCCTGTTTCAGATAGGCGCGGGCTTCGGCCGACGTGGCGTCGGAATGATAGAGCAGCGACAGGCTGACCACCTCGTCGCCGGAGGCCAGCTTGATGCCGCGCACGCCGGTGGAATCGCGGCCCTTGAAGACGCGCACATCGCCGACCGGGAACCGGATGGCCTTGCCGCCGCGGCTGGTGAGCAGGAAATCGTCCGCATCGGTGCAGGTGGCGACGCCGATGATGCCATCGCCCTCCGCCAGCTTCATGGCGATCTTGCCGTTCTTGTTGACCTGGGCGAAATCGGACAGCTGGTTGCGCCGAACGTCGCCGGACTTGGTGGCGAACACCACGTTGAGCTTGTCCCACTCGGTGTCGTTTTCCGGCAGCGCCAGGATGGTGGTGATGCGTTCGCCTTGCGCCAGCGGCAGCAGGTTGACCATCGCCTTACCCTTGCCTGCGATGCGGGCCTCCGGCAGACGCCAGACCTTGAGCTTGTAGGCCATGCCGGTGGAGGAGAAGAACAGCAGCCAGGCATGGGTCGAGGCGACGAACAGGCTGGTGACGAAATCCTCGTCCCGCGTCGCCATGCCCGAACGGCCCTTGCCGCCGCGGCCCTGCACCCGGTACTCGGCCAGCGGCGTGCGCTTGATATAGCCGGCATGGGTGACGGTGACGGCGACGTCTTCGCGCTCGATCAGCGCCTCGTCTTCCATCTCGATTTCGGCGTCGATCAACTCGGTCTTGCGCGGAGTAGCGAACTCGTCGCGGATAGCGGTCAACTCGCCTTCGATGATCGACATCACCCGCGTCCGCGAGGACAGGATGTCGAGATAGTCGGCGATGGCCAGACCCAGCTTCTGGGCCTCGTCGTTGATTTCGTCGCGGCCCAGCGCAGTCAGGCGCTGCAGGCGCAGGTCCAGGATCGCCTTGGCCTGTTCTTCCGACAGGCGGATGGTGTTGCCATCTTCCACCTTGTGGCGGGGATCTGCGATCAACGCCACCAGCGGGCCGACATCCTTGGCGGGCCAGGCGCGCGCCATCAACTGTTCGCGCGCGGCGGATGCATCGGCGGCGGCGCGGATCAGCTTAATGATTTCATCGATATTGGCGACGGCCACGGCCAGGCCGACCAAAATGTGGCCCCGGTCGCGCGCCTTGGACAGATCGAACTTGGTGCGGCGGGTGACGACTTCCTCGCGGAACGCCACGAAGGCCACCAGCATATCCTTCAGGTTCATCTGAACCGGACGGCCGTCGTTGAGCGCCAGCATGTTGACGCCGAAGCTCTGCTGCAGGTTCGAGAAGCGGTACAGCTGGTTCAGCACAACTTCGCTTGACGCGTCGCGCTTGAGCTCGATCACCAGCCGCATGCCCGACCGGTCGCTTTCGTCGCGGATGTCGGAAATGCCTTCCACGCGCTTGTCGCGCACCAGTTCGGCGATGCGCTCGGTCAGCACCGCCTTGTTCACCTGATAGGGCAGCTCGGTGACAATGATAGCTTCACGGTCCTTGCGAATTTCCTCGATGGCGCAGCGCGCCCGCATCAATATCGAGCCGCGCCCACGCGCCAGCGCGGCGCGGGCATTCTGCTTGCCGATCAAAAGCGCGCCGGTGGGAAAGTCAGGCCCGGGCACAATCTCGGTCAGGGCTTCCAGATTGATCGACGGGTCCTTGATATAGGCGAGGCTCGCATCGATCACTTCGCCCAGATTATGGGGCGGGATGTTGGTGGCCATGCCGACCGCGATGCCGGCCGAACCATTGACCAGCAGGTTGGGAAAGCGCGACGGCAGCACCACCGGTTCGCGCTCGGTACCGTCATAATTGTCGCGGAATTCGACGGTTTCCTTGTCGATATCTTCCGTCAGCGCATGGGCGATCTTGGCCCGGCGCACTTCGGTGTAACGCATGGCGGCCGGCGGATCGCCGTCCACCGAACCGAAATTGCCCTGCCCGTCGATGAGCGGGGCGCGCATCGAGAAATCCTGCGCCATGCGCACCAGCGCGTCGTAAATCGACTGGTCGCCATGCGGGTGATATTTACCGATGACGTCGCCGACCACGCGGGCGGATTTGCGATAGGCCTTGTTCCAGTCATAGCCATTTTCGTGCATCGAAAAGAGGATGCGGCGATGCACGGGCTTCAATCCGTCGCGCGCATCCGGCAGCGCGCGCTGGACGATGACGCTCATCGCATAGTCGAGATAGGAGCGTTTCAGCTCGTCTTCGACGGCGATGGTGGCGATGGGATTGCCGCTTTCGGGAGGCGATTTGGTCTCGGAATTGTCGCTCAAAATGCGTCCCCAGGCGCAGGCAGAAGCTGCGCGAAAAACAGGGCTGATTCCTAGCATTTCAGTCGCGGTGAAACCAGCAAATTAACCCCAAATAACGTGCTGATTTGAAAGGCTAATTTGCCGGTTTTTGGAGGGCGGAAAGCTCGGCCCGGACTCGCTCGATATCATAGGCGTAAATCAGCCGCTGCGGACCCGAATCCTTGTAGCCGAAGGTAATGCCGACCAGCCGGCCGGCAGCGTCGAGCACAGGCCCGCCCGAGAAGCCCGGGCCGGCATTGTCTTCGCGCCGCCGGTCGTTGGAAAAGATGAAATAGTTCGCCGCTATGCAGTCCTGACAGCGCACGATCTCGCGCACCACGCCGCGGGCGATTCGCAACGCCCCGCCGCCACCCTGGCCGTAAGCGATCACGGCGCCGCCGACCGCCACCGGCGCGGTCTGGGGCGGCGCGCCGCGCTGGGTGCGGAAGAACATCAGGTCATAGTCGCGCCGCCGGCCGATTATGCTCTTGGGATCGACCAGGTTGGCATTGTGCGCATTGGTGACGGCAATGCCGGGCGCGATCACCACGGCCGCGCCATCGGCGGTATCGATTCCCAGATGGATGCGGGCCTGCAGCGGCAGGTACGCCTGGGCGATCTGGGGCTCAACGATGCGCGCCACCGGCGCCCCCGAAGAGGCGCAGGCGGCAAGCATCAGAAAAAGCGGAAGAAGCGCGATTCTAGAAGGGAATCTCGTCATCCATCTCGTCGCGCTGGAAATTGGCCGGCGTTTCATTGGTGCCGCGTCCGCCGCCGACAAAGCCGCCATCACCGCCACCGCCGCCGCTGCGGCCGTCCAGCATCACCATCGTGCCGTTGAAGCGGTTGAGCACGATCTCGGTGGAATATTTTTCGGCGCCGTCCTTGTCGGTCCATTTGCGCGTCTGCAGCGCGCCTTCCAGGTAAACCTTGGCGCCTTTCTTCAGATACTGCTCGGCGACCTTGGCGAGGTTCTCGTTGAAGATCACGACGCGGTGCCACTCGGTCTTTTCCTTGCGCTCGCCGCTGCTCTTGTCTTTCCAGGTCTCCGACGTGGCGACCGACAGATTGACCACCGGCTCGCCCGACGTCATGCGGCGCACTTCCGGGTCCTTGCCCAGATTGCCGACCAAAATCACCTTGTTGACACTACCCGCCATGCTCGTCTCCGTTACTTTGCCCGGACGTTAGACAAGCGCGGCTGCCCGCGCCATCAAACCGGCCCTAGCCGCCTGTGGACAGGCGTAGCAATAGCATTGTTCTCTTTTTGTTCCAATAGCGTTTTGGCCGCGGTTACGGCGATAAAGCACCCGGCGCTGGTGAGCGGGTTCATGCCCTTTAATTCCTACCCTTATTTCCTGTTCCTGGCGGCGGCCGTGCTGGGCTACCGGCTGCTGGAAAGCCGCAGCCTTGCGGGGCGCCGGATCTTCCTGCTGCTGGCCTCCTACGCCTTCTACGCCTGGTGGCGGGCCGACTTCCTGCTGCTGCTGATGGGCTCGACGCTGGTCAACTACATGATCGGCCGGGAGATCGAACTGCGCCGGACGCGCGGGGCGGACCGCCGGGCGTTCCTGATCGGCGGACTCATTTTCAATTTGGGCCTGATCGCACTCTTCAAATACCAGACCCTGTTCGTCAGCACCGCGAACGAGATGCTGAACATCGGCCTGCCGGTGTCCGAATTCTTCCTGCCGCTGGCGATCTCCTTCTTCACCTTCGAGCAGATCAGCTATCTGGTCGATGCCGACAATGGCAAGACGCGCAGTTATTCGCTGCTGGATTACGCGCTGTTCGTCGCCTACTTCCCGCACCTGATCGCCGGCCCGATCGTGCGCCACAACGATCTGATCCCGCAGTTTCACGCGATGCGCGCGGCGCCAGGCCACGACCTGGCCGCCGGCATCACCCTTTTCACCATCGGCCTCGCCAAGAAGACTCTCATCGCCGACAATCTGGCGCCCTTTGCCGACGCCATCTTCAACGCCGCGGGGCGCGGTACGCCGCTGGGCCTGATCGACAGCTGGCTGGGAACGCTGTTTTTCTCGTTCCAGATCTATTTCGATTTCTCCGCCTATTCCGACATGGCGCTGGGCTCGGCGGTGATGCTGGGCATTCGCCTGCCGGTCAATTTCCTCTCGCCCTACAAGGCGACCAGCATCATCGAATTCTGGCGGCGCTGGCACATCTCGCTGTCGGCCTTCCTGCGGGACTATCTCTACATTCCGCTGGGCGGAAACCGGGGCAGTAGCGCGCGGCGCTATCTCAATCTCTTCATCACCATGCTGCTGGGCGGGCTGTGGCACGGCGCCAACTGGACCTTCATGCTGTGGGGCGGATTGCATGGCCTCTATCTCTCCATCAACCATGCCTTCCGCCACCTTACCAAGGGCGTGACACCACCGCCCCTGTTGCGCCTGCCGTTGCATGCCCTGTCGGTGCTGCTGACCTTCGCGGCCACCAGCCTGGCCTGGATCGTGTTCCGCGCCGAGAACCTCGCCAGCGCCGGCAACGTGGCGGGCGGGCTGATCGGGCTGGGCGATTCCGCGGTGGTGAGCTTCTCGCCGCTGGCCGCCGTCACGCTGCTGCTGCTGTTCGTGATCGTCTGGTTCATGCCCAACAGCATGGAGATCATGTGGCGGCACAATCCGGCCCTGCCCTCGCCTTACGAAAATGAGCCGGTCCGTCCGGCGCGGCGCTTCGCCTGGCAGCCGACCAGGCCCCAGGCTATCGCTTACGGACTGCTCTGCATCGTTGCGGTGCTGGCGCTGTCCAATCTCAAGCCCTTCATCTATTTCCAGTTCTGATGAAACAGACCCGCTACCCATTCTGGTTTTTGGGCACGGTGGCGCTGGGCATCGCCGCGCTGATGGGATTCAATTGGGCCGCGGGCGCTTACATCCTGCATCACCGCGCGGGCCCCAGCGTCCAGACCTTGTCCGGCTTTGAGCGCGCTTTGAAGCCCGTCTGGCTCACGCAGATAAAGCCCGACCTGGTATTCGTCGGCTCCAGCCGGATACGCGACGGCTTCGATCCGGTGCTGATCGATCCCGCGCTGAAGCGCAAAAGCTTCAACTATGGCGCCTCCAGCATGACGCCCTACGAAGCCCGCCGCTTTGCGCAGGACGCTTTGGCCCAGCCTTCCGTCAGACAGGTGGTGGTGTCGCTCGACGCGTTCACCGGCAAGGGCGGGCCCGGCGAAGCCCTGCCCAGTTTTGACGAAACGCGGCTGGCGGTGGCGCCGGAAGGAACGCCGACGCCGCGCCGCGGACTGTGGCTTTTCACCACCCGCTTTTTGAGCGGCGGCGCCCTGGGGATGAATGCGCTCAGCGCCTATGCCCTGGCGCGGCTGACAGATGGCCAAACCGCGGCCGACCGCCCGGACATCTTCAACGCCTACAGCCATATGAGCGAAGCGGTGATGCAGCGCGACCTGACCTATCGGCGGGCGCGGACCCTGACCATGGGCCCCGGGCCGGCGCGGGAACTCTCCACCCTGCTGGCAAGCGCCTGCACATCCCAGGCGCGGCTGATCCTGTTCTTTCCGCCCGACCATATGGCGATCCAGGCGCGCTACCGCGAAGGCGATGCGAAGGGACTGGACGCCTTCAAGCAGACGGTGCGGGACGCGGTGGCGCGCCACAATGGGCGCTGTCCGTCCAAAGCCGCGCTGTTTGATTTCCTGAACGCCAATGCCCTAACGACAGAGGCGCT
>JAZKDV010000216.1:0-855 GCA_040387395.1 Pseudomonadota bacterium
CAGTTGCTGGGTCATGCGGTTGAAGGCGATGCCCAGCGTCGCCAGTTCATCATCGTCGCGTTCGACCAGAACCTGGGCGTCGAGATCGCCTTCCGAGACTCTGCCCGCCGCGTCGATCAGGCTGGAGATGGGACGCACAAGCCGGTTGGCGGCCCACAGGCCCGACCAGATGGCGGCCAGCAGCACCACCAGCGACACCACGGCATAGAGAAGCGCGAACACCAGGGCGACCTGCGAGCGGTTCTGGTCGAGCCGGTCATACTCGCTTACGGCGGCGCGGGTGCGCTGGTAATAGCCGAACACCTGCGGGTCCACGACCCGCACCACTTCCAGATAGGCGTCGTTCAGGGTCTGAAGCTGCACCAGCGCGGTGACCGTGCCGTTGTCCGGCGTGTCCACCACGATGCCCTGCCGCGCCTGGGCGAAGTCGGCGGCGGTGGGAGGCCGCGGGTCCTTCATCGACTGTTTCTTGGTGCTGCCGAGAATGCGGCCCTTGCTGTCGAGAATATAAGAGGCCTGCAAGCCGCGGTTTTGCGTCACGGTGCCGAGCTTGGCGAACAGCATGCCGGCGCGCACCCGGCGCTCCTCGTCGAACAGCCGGGGATCGCTTTGCAGCGCGTCGGCGATATAGCGGATGTCGCCCAGGAGGCTGGCTTCGTGTTCCTTGATATAGACCTGCGAGACGCTGACGGCGTTGCCGAGCGCGTTCTTGACGGGCGCTGAGAAGATCGCGTCCAGGCCCAGGTTCAGCGTCACCGCCGCGAAGATGGCAACCAGGATGGCGGGCACCACCGCGATAGCGGAGAACCATGCCACCAGCCGGACATGCAGCCGGGCGCCGGCACGGCCCGAACG
>JAZKDV010000216.1:865-8197 GCA_040387395.1 Pseudomonadota bacterium
GCGCCAGCCGCCAGCCGATCAGCGCCGCCAGCGACAGCATCAGCGTGAGGTTGATCAGCAACATGGTGATCAGGCCGACCCGGTCCGGCGTGTAGGGCACCAACCCGGTCAGCAACGCATAGGTCACGCAGCCCGAGATCACCGCCAGGATGGCGACGCCGAAGGCCAATTGTGATGGCCGGGATACAGCGCGCAGACCCGTGCGCCGCTCCTGGAGCGTTTTTTCGTTTGCCATGTCTTCCGTTGCGACCAGCCCCACCCCGAACCGGTTCGTGCGGCAGAGTGTACCGAAGGCACGGACTGTTGCAAGAATGCTGCGTTACAATTCCACCACAGGGTTACTGGGACAAATCCAGTAAATCCGCGGGATTATTGGGGAATTGCAGAAAATAACCATGCTGGTGTCTGCGCAGGTCCGGGCTCGCAAGGCTCACTGCGCTGTCGCGCGCCGTGCTGCGCCGCTCAGAAGCTATTCGCTTCTGAGCCCACGAATAACCTCAAGCCCCAGATCTCTGATCTTCTTGCGCAAGGTATTACGGTTAAGGCCCAACAATTGGGCAGCCCGGATCTGGTTGCCGCGCGTGGCCGCAAGACAGATGGAGATCAGCGGCCGCTCCACCTCCTGCACGATGCGGTCATAGACACCCGCCGGCGGCAGCTTGTCGCCCTGGGCGAGGAAATACTGGGTGAGATACTGCTCCACCGCCGCGGCCAGGGATTGCGGCCCCTCGCCGGAATCCACCGCGAAGGTCTTGGCGGGCTCTTTCAGTTCGGTGCTGATCGCGGCGGCGGAAATCACGTCGCCGGACTGCAATACCGCCAGGCGCCGGATGAGGTTTTCCAGCTCGCGCACATTGCCCGGCCAGCGATGCCGGCGCAGCAAATCCAGCGCTTCATTGTCCAGCGTCTTGTGCGGCAAGCCCTCGTCCTCCGCCTTGCGCAGGAAGTGGCGCACCAGATCGGGAATATCCTCCACCCGTTCGCGCAACGGCGGCAGGCGCAGCGGCACGACGTTGAGGCGGTAATAGAGATCCTCGCGGAACAGGCCCTGGCTGATGAGCTGGCGCAGGTCCTTGTTAGTGGCGGCGATGATGCGCACATCGGTCTTGATCGCGGTGCGCCCGCCCACGGTGGTGTATTCGCCCTGCTGCAGCACGCGCAACAGGCGCGTCTGGGCTTCCAGCGGCATGTCGCCGATCTCGTCCAGGAAAAGCGTGCCGCCCTCGGCCTGCTCGAAGCGCCCGATGCCGCGATTGGTGGCGCCGGTGAAGGCGCCGCGCTCATGGCCGAACAATTCGCTTTCCACAAGCTCCTTGGGAATGGCCGCCATGTTGACCGCCACGAAGCTGCCGTGACGGCGCTTGCCGTAATCGTGCAGCGCGCGGGCCACCAGCTCCTTGCCGGTGCCGCTCTCGCCCATGATCATCACGGTGAGGTCGGTCTGGGTCAGCCGCGCAATGACGCGGTAGATTTCCTGCATCGCCGGAGAACGGCCGATCAGCGGCAGCTTTTCTTCCGCCGGTTCGACGGCGCCGTCCCGTCTCGATTGCGGACTGGCCAGGGCGCGCATCACGACATTGGTCAGCTCCTTCAGATCGAAGGGCTTGGGCAGATATTCAAAGGCGCCGCGTTCGGCCGCGGTGATGGCGGTCAACAGCGTATTCTGTGCGCTCATCACCACGATCGGAAGGTCCGGCCGCATGCGCTTGATGCGCGGGATCAGGTCGAAGCCGCTTTCGTCCGGCAGCACCACATCGGTGATCACCAGGCTGCCCTCGCCCGCCGACACCATGCGCCACAGACCCGCCGCGGTGCCGGTGGTGCGCACGTCATAACCGGCACGCCCCAGCGCCTGGTTCAGCACGGTGCGGATTGCGCTGTCGTCGTCGCAGATCAGAACGGTCGCGGCCATCAGATGTCCTCCGCCCGCGCCTTGGGCAATAAAACGCGAAACATGGTGCGCCCCGGAACCGAGTCGCATTCGATCACGCCGCCATGATCGCCCACGATCTTGGCCACCAGCGCCAGGCCGAGGCCGGAGCCGCGCACCTTGGTGGTGACAAAGGGATCGAAGATGTGCGGCATCAAATCCTGCGGCACGCCGGAGCCGTTGTCGCGCACCGTCACTTCCAGCGGCAGCGAAACGCGCTCGCCGGCAAGGCCGGCGCCGAATTTTACGCCGGGGCGGTAACCGGTGGTCAATGTGACCTCGCCGCCGGCTTCCGGCAGCGCGTCGCACGCGTTGCGCACCAGGTTGAGGAATACCTGGATCAGCTGGTCGCGGTCACCCGATACCGGCGGCAATGAAGGGTCGAAACTCTCGAGGATGGTCACGCCGCGCGCGAAGCCGGATTCGGCCACCTTGCGCACCCGGTCCAGTACTTCGTGGATGTTGACGGGGTGGCGGGCGAATGCGCGCGTATCGCCGAAACTCTCCATGCGGTCGATCAGGGTGCGAATGCGGTCGGACTCCGCGATGATCAACTGGGTCATTTCGCGTTCGTCGGGCGCCAGCGCTTCTTCGATCAACTGCGCCGCGCCGCGAATACCGGCCAGCGGATTCTTGATTTCATGCGCCAGCACCGCCGCCATGCCGTGCATGGAGCGCACCGCGCTGCGCGACATCAATTGACGGTCCATGCGCTGCGCCAGGCTGCGTTCCTGGAAGGTGAGCAGCATGGCGCCTTCCGGATCAGGCACCGGCGTCACCGTCACATCGGCGACCCGCTCGCCATGGCGCGGGGTTGAAAGATCGATATCACGCTCCGCCGCCGAGGCATTGCGCGCCGCAGCCTGCTCGACCAGTTGAAAGAGCGGCGAATGCTGCGCCAGAAGATCGGACAGGGTCTGCTTGCGCAGGATGGTGAGGCCAGTGTCGAAGAACTGCTCGGCCGCGGGATTGGCGTAGAGAACTTCCTGTTTGCTGCTAAGCAGCATAATCGGCATGGGAAGAGCATTGGCGATCGTGCCCGATCCGGTCGGTTCGGACGGAGCGGTTCGCAATTGCTGGAGGATGCCGGCCATGTATGCCTATTGTTTAAGCAAGAACAATCGGTGTCAATAATATAGGCAATCCGGGGCTTGGCAACAATTTATCGCAGTTGCTCACTGTAAATGTTACGCAGGCAGCCGTTCTTCCGGAAAAAGCCCATGCCCCGCCTTGCTGTCCTGATCGTTGCCGCCGGAAAGGGTGAGCGCGCCGGGATGGGCCTGCCCAAACAGTATGAATCGCTGGCCGGGGAGCCGATGTTGCGCCGGACCGTGCGGGCCTTCGCGGGCCTGCCAGTGCAGGTGGTGATCGGCCAGGGCCAGCAGGAACTGGCGGGCCGGGCGCTTGCCGGCCTCGACCTGCCCGCCCCTGTCACCGGGGGCGCCACCCGGCAGGAATCGGTCCGCCTTGGGCTGGATGCCCTGGCCCAGCAGGCCCCCGACTTTGTGCTGATCCATGATGCCGCCCGCCCCCTGATCTCGCGCGAAGTGATCGATGCCGTGGTCAAGGCGCTGGAGAATGGTGCCGACGGCGCCCTGCCCATGGTCGCAGCGTCCGATACGCTCCGGCGGCGCGAAGGCGACGGGCGCTGGACCATCGTGCCGCGCGAAAATCTTTACCGGGCCCAGACGCCGCAAGGCTTTGTCTATGCCAAGATCGCCGCGGCGCATCGCGCCCATGCCGCGCAGGACGTGACCGATGACGTCGCGCTGGCGGAACTGGCCGGCATGAGGATCGAAATGGTCGAAGGCGAAGAGAAGAATATCAAAGTGACCCGCAAGGAAGATTTTGCACTGGCCGAGAGTTTTTTGGGCGTGGGCGATGTGCGCACCGCCACCGGCTATGACGTGCACAAATTCACCGATGGCGATCACATCTGGCTGTGCGGGTTGAAAGTGCCCCACAGCCACGGGCTGGAAGGTCATTCCGACGCCGATGTCGGCCTGCACGCCATTACCGACGCGCTGCTGGGCTGCATTGGCGAAGGCGATATCGGCCAGCACTTCCCGCCCACCGACGAACGCTGGCGCGGCGCGGCCTCGTGGAAATTCCTCGACCATGCCGCTTCGCTGGTGCGCGCAAAGGGCGGCGTCATCAATCATGTCGATGTGACGCTGATCTGCGAGCGGCCCAAGGTCGGGCCGCACCGCGATGCGATGAAGGCCAGGATCGCGGAGATCCTGAAGATCGAGACGTCGCGGGTCAGCGTGAAGGCGACCACCACCGAGGGCCTGGGATTCACCGGCCGCCGCGAAGGCATCGCCGCCCAGGCGATCGCCACCGTCAAGCTGTGAGGCTTTCCACCGCCATCGCCTCGGTTTTCGGCATTGGCTATTTCAAGATTGCGCCCGGCACGGTGATGAGCGCGGTCGCCATGCCGCTGGCTTTCCTGATCGCACGGCATGGTGGCGGCGCGGCGCTGCTCGCCGCCAGCATCGCGGTCTTTGTCATCGGCATTTATGCCTGCGGCGATCATGTCCGCGCCACCGGCCGCGAAGATCCTTCCGAATGCGTGATCGACGAACTGGCGGGACAGTGGCTGGCCTGCGCCTTCGCGGTTGCGCCGATAGCCGCCGCGGGCGATGTGATCTCCCTGCCCGCGCTGGCGCTGGCTTTCGTCTTCTTCCGCCTGTTCGACATCTGGAAGCCCTGGCCGGTGTCCTGGGCCGATCAGAAAATAGCGGGCGGGTTTGGCGTGATGGCCGACGACATGCTGGCGGGATTGATGGCCGGGCTTGTCGTGATTCTGATCCGCGTGATGGTGCCACTATGATTTTCGCCAGCGACCTGCGCGCCCGCACCTTCACCCTGCTGGCGGATGCGCGCGCCAAGGGCGTGAAGATTGCCACGGCGGAAAGCTGCACCGGCGGGTTGATCGCCGGCCTGTTCACCGAAATCGCCGGATCGTCTGACGTGTTCGAGCGCGGCTTCGTCACTTATTCCAATGACGCCAAGCACGAGATGCTGGGCGTGCGCCAGAGTCTGCTGGAACGGCACGGTGCGGTGTCCGAGGAAGTCGCCCGCGCCATGGCCGAAGGCGCGCTGAAAAAATCCCACGCCGATCTCGCCATCGCGGTCACCGGCATCGCCGGACCGGGCGGCGGCACGGAGACCAAGCCGGTGGGACTGGTTCACATGGCGGCGGCGCGCAAGGACGGCACCGTGCGCCACCGGATTTGCGAATTCGGCGATATCGGCCGCACCGAAGTGCGGCTGGCGACAATCGATGCGGCGCTGGAGCTACTGTCCGAGCTGGTTTGACGCCGCCAGCTGGTCATGGGCGACCTGCTGCAGCGCTTGGGTCTGCGGCTTGGAAAAACCCATATCATCCGCCACGGTTTCATTCTCACCCAGTGACAGCGGGTCCTTGCCCGTGGCTCTGCCGAACACCAGCAACGCTTCGAGATAATAGCCATAGACGCTGGCGTGATAGTGATCATGGGTCCACAGATCGACCTTGCCCGGCGCGATGCCGTCATAGGGATTGTCGTCGGCCACGCCCGCGGCAAAGGCGCGGTTCCACGCCAAGCCGGCCGGTATCACCCCGGTCACTTTCGCGTTCTGCGCCGCCTTGGCATAGCCAGCCGCTACGTCGATGCCCATCTGGCTGATCGGCTTGCCGCTCCACGGTTTGGCAGGCGGATAGGTCTGGTCGGCGCGGCTCCAGGTGGCGGTCAGCCAGATATCGGCTTTCGCATTCCTGGCGCGAAACATGTCGGTGATCGTCTTGGCGGACGAGACCAGCAGCGCCGGATTGCCGGGATTGGCCTGGTCCAGCGTGGAATAGCCATGCATCACCACCACGTCCCAGGGCTTGTCGAGCAAGGCGCGCTTTTCGGTGTAGTGGAAATCCAGTCCCTTGCCACCGACGGTTTCGACGCTGACATCGTAATCCAGCCCCGCCTGCTGGGTGAATGCCTTGAAGATGGCCGGCACGCCGCCGACCCGCTTGCCCTTGGCGTCGGGACCGTTGAGATCGGTGACGGTCTCGGCACGATAGTGATGCGCCGGTGAGCCCGCGCCAAAGGTGAAACTGTTGCCGACGAACAGGATGGTCTTGGCATTGGCATGAACCGGGGCTGCGATCAGCAGCGCGGCGAACAGAAATTTCTTCATGCGGCTTCCCCGTTTTCTTTTATGGTTTTCGCCCGCGCCTCGAAGGCATCGGTCATTTTCAGCATCACTTTTTCAAACTTGGCACCGGCCACGCCGTGCAGCAACCGGCTTTTGAACTCGAACTGGATGGAAAACTCGATCTCGCAGCCCTCCCCTTGCGGGATGAAGCGCCAATGGTTCTCCAATGTCTTGAAGGGGCCGGCTATCTGGGCGACATCGACCCGTCGCAAGGCCGGATCAAGCCGGATGTCGCTGGTATAGCGTTCGCGCAGCGCGCCATAGCCCACTGCCATCTCCGCCGTCAGGTGGTTTTCGGCCCGCGACAGCACCCGGAGCGCCACCACCCAGGGCAGGAACTGCGGATATTTCTCGACGTCCGACACCACCGCATACATCAACTCCGCCGGATAAGGCACGAAGCGGGTCTCGCGGTGGGAAATCACGCCCGCGCGGCCTGCTGGCTGAGACGGGCGGCCTTCAATTCCGCGAAGTCGCTGTCGGCGTGATAGGACGAGCGGGTGAGCGGCGATGCCGACACCATCAGGAAGCCCTTGGCGCGGGCGATGCTTTCGAGGCTTGCGAATTCCTCCGGCGTCCAGAAACGTTCCAGCTTGGCGTGCTTGCGCGTGGGCTGCAGATACTGGCCGATGGTGAGGACATCCACCTTGGCGGCGCGCAGGTCGTCCATCACCTGCATGATCTCTTCACGCGTCTCACCCAGCCCCACCATCAAACCGGACTTGGTGAAGCCGGTCGGCATCAATTCCTTGGCCCGCTCCAGCAGGCGCAGCGAGGTGAAGTAGCGCGCGCCGGGACGAATCTTGAGATACAGCCGCGGCACGGTTTCCAGATTGTGGTTGAACACTTCGGGCTGAGCCGCCATCAGGACTTCAATCGCGCCATCCTTGCGCAGGAAGTCGGGAGTCAGCACTTCGACGCTGGTGCCGGGGCTGGTGGCATGAATGGCGTTGATCACTTTGGCGAAGTGGTCCGCGCCGCCATCGGCCAGGTCGTCACGGTCCACAGAGGTGATCACCACATGGGCCAAGCCCAGGGTCTTCACGCCGTTGGCGACGTTCGCCGGTTCGTCGGCATCCAGCGGCCCGGGCAAGCCGGTCTTCACATTGCAGAAGGCGCAGGCGCGGGTGCAGGTGTCGCCCATGATCATCATGGTGGCGTGCTTCTGGCTCCAGCACTCGCCGATGTTCGGGCAGGCCGCTTCCTCG
>JAZKDV010000217.1:0-3267 GCA_040387395.1 Pseudomonadota bacterium
TGGCCAGCGGCGCGACCTGGACAGGAGCTGGACGGGGAACGGATGGCGCAGCCTCCGGGGGGGCGTTGGCAGGCGTTGCCGTCGCCCAGCCCGCCTGGTCCTGGTTTTGGGCCGGGGCTTGTGCTTGGGCTTGGGCCCATACGGGTGCGCCCGCCAATAGCGGCAAGAGGACCAGCGCCCAGAAGGAAAGCCGCAACGATCGCAAGAATGCTCCCAAGCGCCCTGGGCACAACGGATCAGCCCGGCGCGAATCAAAAGTACAATGTTTCGCGCGGTCCGTGAATCAGGCCCAAAATCAGGGGGGGGACAGCCCCAGCGCCAGAGCCGGGTTGGTCTTTGTCATCAGGTTGATGTCGGCGACGGAAATGCCTTCCCGGTGCATCACCTGCATGAATTCCAGGAAGCCATGGGGCTCCAGCGGATAGTTGGTGCCGGGGGGCGCACCGCCCAGATCGGTGGCCATGATGCAGTGCCTGGCCCCGACCGCGCGGATCATGTCGGCATAGGCTTTCAGCTTTGCGGCCTGCTGCCCGGGCTGTGTGAGGGTCGAGAGATAGACGAATTCCAGGAAGGCGCCCTCGGCACCGGCCTCGCGCATCTGCTGGGCCGTCCAGCCCATGTCCGGCGCATGGGTCACCACGACCTGCCTGACGCCCCGCGCCTTGGCTTCGCGGATGATCATCAGGCCTTCCTGCGGCGTGGCATGGCCGGTTTCCAGCACCAGTCCCGGCTGGGTGCCGATCCAGTCGATCAGTTCCAGCACGCTGGGCAGCAGCTTGCCGTCTTTCGAGATCGGCACTGAGGGCTGGTTGCCGGCGCGCTTGGCGGGCGTGTCATTGTCGAAGGTGGGAAGCCAGACCACCCGGCCATAGCCGCCCTTGGTGGCGACCATGCGCTTGACCGCTTCCAGGTTGATCCCGCCCAGCGCGATATTCTGGGTGACGCCGCCGAAGATCTCGAAATCTGGCACCTGCTTGCGCATCAGATAGGCAAGGAGGGCGGTCGGCTGCCAATGGTTCTTCATCACCATGCCGCGCATCCCCAGCGACTTGCTCAGCCGCGCCAGGTCATCCGCATCGATGGCGCGGGCAACGCTGTCGGGGCCCTGATGGACATGAAAATCGATCGCCCCCCTGAGTGTGAGCTCCTGGGCCTGCGCGCCCCCAAGCGCGGTGATCGCAAGCCCGATGGTGATCGCAAACGCTGTGGCGCGCATTGTCATGCTCCCTTGCACTGGGCGCGCGGATCGCGCCGCGCCAGCCGTTCCAGCAGATAATCCACTTCGGCGCGGCCCGTCGCGGTCAGCGGCGTAAAAGGCTTGCGCATGGCGTCCGACGCCAGGATGCCGCGCCGCTTGAGAATGTATTTGCGCACCGCCAGCCCGACACCCGCCTGCTGTTCATATCGCAGCAGCGGCAGATGGGCGTCGAACAGGTCGTGGGCGGCATCGCGGCTGCCCTGCTTGGCCAGCCTTACGCATTCCACCAGCATGTCGGGAAAGGCATAGCCGGTATTGGCGCCGTCCACGCCGCGTTCCAGTTCGAAATCCAGAAACAACCCGTTGTTGCCCACCAGGATCGCGATGGGACGCATCGAACCGTCTTTCTCATATCCCCGCAAGGTGCTGATTTTTTCCAGTCCCGGCCAGTCTTCATGTTTGAGCATCACCAGCGACGGATTCTCGGTGACGATGCGCCGGATCACGGATGGCGCCATCACCACGTCGGTCACTTGCGGAAAATCCTGCAGCACCCAAGGCACATCCGCGCCGACCGCTTCCACCGCCCCTCGGAAGTAACCGGCGATCTGGTCGTCGGTGCGCAAGGTTCCGGGCGGGTTGATCATCACCCCGGCCGCGCCCGCATCCATAACGCCGCCCGCTAGGGCGCGCATGGCGGCAAAACCCGGCGAGGACACGCCGACGATCACCGGCTTGCCGCCCGCGCGCTGGATCACCCGCTGCGCCACAGCCAGCGCCTCGCCGGCGTCCAGCTTGCCGGCCTCGCCCAGCACGCCCAGCACCGTCAGGCCGTCGCAGCCGACCTCAAAATAGAAATCGACCATGCGGTCGATGGAGGCCCAGTCGATGGCGCCATCATCGTGGAAAGGGGTGGGCGCGATGGCGTAGACGCCTGCGGCTTTGTTATCGAGCGACACGGGAACTATCCTGTTTGATGCCGGACGATGCCGCGCAGGGCGGCCTTCGTCTAACGAAATCCCGGCAAACCCTACTTCGCACTTGCAGTATGTATACAAAAACTAACTTCTCTTATGGTAACGGTCCCATACGAGACGATAGAATTTGTGCGGGATGGATACGCAATTTCTCGAAAGCTTTCTGCTGGTGGTCGAACATGGTTCGGTCGCTGAAGCCGCGCGCCGGCTCAACCTGACCCCTGCGGGCGTCACCCAGCGACTCAAGGCGCTGGAGCAGGAGCTGGGCATGGCCCTGGTCTCGCGCTCCGGGCGGACCGTGCGGCCCACCGAGGCGGGATGGTCCATCCTGCCCCAGGTCCAGGCCCTGCTGGCCGGGGTGCGCGACCTGCGCAACATCGCCAATGAAAAGAGCTTTGCCGGCAAATTGAACCTGGGAGCGATCTCCAGCGCGCTCACCGGCCTGTTGCCGCCGATCCTGTCGACGCTGGCCGAAAAATACCCGCTGGTGACGCTGTTCGTGCATCCGGGCTCGTCCAACGATCTCTATGCCAAGGTCATCAGCGGCGAACTGGACGCGGCCGTGATCGTCGAGCCCCAATTCTCGCTTCCCAAGACCTGCGACTGGGCGACATGGCGCGCCGAGCCGCTGATCGTGCTGGCGCATCGCGGCATCAACGAGCGCGATCCCCATGCCATCCTGGAGAACCACCCCCTGATTCGCTACGACCGCAAGCAGTGGGGCGGCCGCCTGGCAGACGATTATCTGCAGCAGAACGATCTGACGGTGCGCGACCGCTATGAGCTGGATTCGCTGGAGACCATCGCGGTGCTGGTCGACCGGAAGCTGGGCGTGTCGCTGGTTCCGGACTGGGCGCCGCCCTGGCCCGAAGGCCTTTCGCTGCGCAAGATCCCCCTACCCTTGTCGTCCCAGAAGCGGCGCGTCGGCGTGTTGTGGCGCCGCTCCACGCCCCGCATTCGGCTCGTGCAGGCGCTTCTGACCGAAGCCCAGCAGCTGGAATTGGCCGGCGAGACGCCGGTGCGCAAGGCCAGCTAGGCCTCCGCTTCCCCTTCTTCATCTGACCGGTCCCCAAAAAGAAAAGGCCGGCGCCG
>JAZKDV010000218.1:0-7274 GCA_040387395.1 Pseudomonadota bacterium
CGTCACGAACTTCGCAAAGTTCGGCGGAATTTGCCCCGCAGGTTGTGACGACGCCTGATGAAAGGAATGAAGCGGGTGAGATAGGCGGATTTCACCGCATATTCCAGCGAGCCTTGTGCCGCGGCGGGCCCCTGGACGGAAGGGGCCAGCAACAGCAGGCATCCCAGGCCGGCGGCGAAAAACCGGCTGCGCATCTAGTAGCTCTTGCGCAGGTTGAGCATGAAACTGCGCGGCACATAGTGCGCCGGATAGGCGGACGGGTCGTTCACTTCCTGATGGTTCTGGTGGAACAGGTTCTGGCCGATCAGCGACAGCGTCATGTCATCCTGGATGCGCCAGCCGATCCGCGCATCGCCTTCCAGGTAAGAGCCCAGTATCACCCGCGTGGCGCCGGTGGCCGGATTGCGCATCTTGACGTGACCGATGACGCGAAGCCCGGCATCGAATTCCCAATTTTCGAAGGGATTCATCTCCGAGCGGATCTGTGCCTGGTGTGACGGGTCCTGGCCCAGCGCCTGTCCGTTGCTGAAATCGTTGCGCCCCGGCTTCAGGGCCTGCAACCGCTGCACCCAGGAGAAGCCGAAATTCAGCCGCCACCAGTCGGTCAGTCCATACTTGCCCCAGGCTTCCAGGCCATAGGCGTCGCCGGTGATGCCGTTGCGCAACTGGATCGGTACGATGGTGACCGGCGTGGCGAAATGGGTGCGGATGTCGTCATACTGATTGTAGAAAAACGATACCGACAGCGACAGCCGGTCGATCGGTTCGCCGCGATATCCCACTTCAAAGGCCGTCAGCTTTTCGGAGCGGAAGAGCGGTGCGGGAATCAGGATGCCCGGCGCCATCAATTCCTGGTCGATCTTGGAGGGCGTGCGCACCGCGCGGCTGACCGAGGTCCAGAGCAGGTCCTTGTCGGTTACTTCCCAGGCCAGGCGCAGGTCGGGCATGTAATCGACATTGGCAAAGGAGTTGTTCTCGATCTTCAGCCCGGCGGTGAGGCGCAGATCGTGCCGCAGCTTGAAGGATTCCTGGAAGAACAGGTTCTGCACATCCACATAGCTGGTGGGATTGGCGAAGGTGAAGACGTTCTGGGAATAGAAGGATTCCTTGGAGCGGCGCACTTCCGCGCCCCAGGTGAAGACATCGTTCCAGCCCAGCGAGGTGTTGTGCTGGATCTGGATGGCGGAGGTGTAGAGTTGTTCGCGCGCCAGCCCGGGCAAAATCCGGTGCGCTTCGTCGCGATAGACCTGCACTTCCAGGCTCGAGCCGCTCTCGAAGGTGCGGTTCCAGCGTCCCGTCAGATTGAAGCCGCGCCCTTTGGCAATCTCCATCGCCGGGGTGGAGTTGGCATAGATATCGCCCTGCAGCGTGAACGCGTCGGCGCCCGTTTCGTGATCCAGCCGGAAGCCGCCCTGGTTGCGCGCCCAGGCGTCGCGATAGGACGTCAGCGCCGACAGCGGCACGGTGTTGTTGACGTGGCTGACCTGGCCATAGAAGCGCACCGTCGTGCCTTGCCAGGGCATGAAGCCGTAGCGCCCCATGAACTTGCTGTCGGTGGTGCCGGCGGTGGCGTCCAGCAGCAGGCCCTGGGTCTGTCCGGAATCCTTGGTAACGACATTGATCACGCCGTTGACGGCATTGGCGCCATAGAGCGCGCCGCCCGGGCCGCTCAAGACTTCGATGCGCGCCACATCGGCCAGCGGCACATCGACATTCTCCCAGAACACGCTGCTGGCCAGCGGGGAATAGACGCTGCGCCCGTCCACCAGCACCAGCAGCTTGTTGGAGGATTCAGGCGAGTTAAAGCCGCGCGCGCTGATGGTGTAGGCAAAGCCGTTGATGCGCGCCACTTCCAGATTGGGCGCCAGGCGAAGCGCTTCGGGCAGGTTGATGGCGCCGGCGCGGCGGATGTCCTCGTTGGAAATGACGTAGGCGGCCGCGGGCGCCTTGGCCAGAAGCTCAGGCCGGCGCGAGACGCTGGTGATCTCGACTTCGGCAAGCTGCTCGATCGAAAGCGCGTCCAGATCGGTATTGGCGGCCATCTGCTGGGCGCAAACAGGCGAGGCCAGCAGAACGCCAGCCAACACCCACATGGAAACGCGCGAAAATGACACCCCCGACCTTCCCCAAGGCTGACAGGGCTCCCCCTCAGGAGCCGATTCGTACCAAAACGCAGTCTGATGGAAAAAGTTCCAAAAAAGGTTACTTGGGTGGGACCAGCCCGCGATGTTCCAGCATCGGGCCGATTTCCGGGTCCTTGCCGTAGAAGGCCCGGAACATGGGGCCGTAATCCATGGTGTGACCCTTGGACAGGATCAGGTCGCGGAACCGCTGGCCATTGGCCCGGGTCATGCCGCCGTTGCGGTTGAACCAGGCAAAGGCGTTAGTATCCAGCATCACTGTCCACTGATAGGCGTAATAGCTGCTGGCATAGCCGTTGGCCCAGATGTGCAGGAAATAGCTGGAGCGGTAGCGCGTCGGCACATTGGGAAAGTCGGTGCCCGTCTTTTTCAGCGCCTCGATCTCGAACTTGTTCACATCCTGCTTGGGCGAACCCGGCGGCAGGGCGTGCCATTGCAGATCGAGCTGCGATGCCGCCAGCAATTCGCCCAGCGCATAACCCTGTCCCCAGGTCTGGGACTTCTTGATCCGGTCCACCAGCGACTGGGGCATTGGCACGCCGGTTTTGTAATGCACCGCATAGCGCTTGAGGATCTCGGGGTGCAGCGCCCAATGCTCGTTGAACTGGGAGGGGAATTCGACAAAGTCACGCGCCACATTGGTGCCCGACAGCAGCGGATAGGTCTGGTTGGCGAACAACCCATGCAGCGCATGTCCGAATTCATGGAACATGGTGCCGACGTCTTCGAAGCTGATCAGCGCCGGCTGGCCCGCCGCCGGCTTGGTGAAGTTGGAGACGTTGTAGATCACCGGCTTGGTGCCGAACAGCTTGGACTGGCCGACATAGTTGCTCATCCAAGCGCCGCCGCGCTTGTTGTCGCGCTTCCACAGATCGAAATACATCAGCCCCAGCGGGTGGCCATCCTGCTCGAACACCTCATAGACCATCACGTCGGGGTGATAGACCGGGATGTCGGTGCGCCGCTTGAAGGTAATGCCGTATAGCCGCGTGGCGGAATGCAGCACGCCTTCGCGCAGCACGCGGTTGATCTCGAAATAGGGTTTGAGCGCGGCTTCATCCAGGTCGTAGCGTTCCTTGCGCACCCGCTCGGCATAGCGCTGCCAGTCCCAGGGCTTCAGCTGGAACTTGCCGCCTTCCTTGTTGATCGCCGACTGGATCAGGCGGGCTTCTTCCGCCGCCTTGGCGCGGGTCGCCGGCACCAGCTGGCCGATGAATTTCTCCACCGCCTGCGCATTCTCCGCCATCTGGTCGTACAGCACATAGGCCGAGTAATTGGCATAGCCCAGCAGCTGGGCCTTTTCGGTGCGCAGCAGCGCGAGCTGGGAAATGATGCCGCGGGTGTCGTTGGCGTCACCCTTTTCGGTGCGCGTCCAGCTGGCGTTGAACAGCCGCTCGCGCACGCTGCGATTGGCCAGCGAGGTAAGCAGCGGCTGCTGGGTGGTGTTCTGCAGCGGCAGGACATACTTGCCCTTCAGCCCGCGCGCCTTGGCGGCATCGGCGGCGGACGCGATCTCCGCGTCGCTCAACCCCGCCAGGTCGGACTTGTTGTCCAGCACCAGCCCGCCGGCCTTGGTGCCCGCCAGCAGCTTCTGCTGGAACGACGTTTCCAGCGAAGCGGCCTGTTTGTTGATTGCCATCAGCCGCGTCTTGCCTGCTTGATTCAGGTTGGCGCCGGCATGGACGAACTGCTTGTAATAGAGGGTGAGGGTCTGCAGCGCTTCGCCGTCCAGCTTCAGCGACTGACGCTTGTCATGAAGCGCCTTCACCCGGGCAAACAGCTTGGGGTTGAGATAGATGGCGTCGGTATGGGCGGCCAGCCTGGGCGCCATCGCCGTCTCGACCTTTTCCAGCGCCGGGTTGGAATTGGCCTGCGCCACGCTGAAGAAGGTATTGGCCACCCGTTCCAGCATCCGGCCCGAACGCTCGATCGCCGCGATGGTGTTGTCGAAGGTGGGCGCGGCGGTACTGGCGGCAATCGCCTCGATCTCGGCGATATGCTGCTTCATCGCCGTATCAAAGGCCGGCTGATAGTCCCGGTCCTTGATCAGGTCGAAGCGCGGCGCCTGATAGGGCAGCGAACTGGGCTTGGCGAAAGGGTTTTCCTGCGCCAGGGCCGGACCCGCCAGCAACAGGAGCGCCGCACTTATATATAGGGTGTGTTTCATGGCCGGCCCCAAAGGTTCAGGCGCCGATATTACCCGCCAGAAACCGGGACGCTAGAGCAGTCCGCCGGTGGCCCGGATTGCATTGATGGCGACCGCCACATTCTCCCGCACCGCCTGGGGCTTGCCCGCGATGGTGACCACCGCCTTGACGCTGTTGGGGTATTCGCCCGGCAGCGCGGCGCGGATGCCGGTGACCGTGTTGACGTCGATCTTGACCGCCACGCCATTGGGACGCGTCAGCTTGACGAGGTCCACGGGAGCGGCGCGCAGGGTTTTGGCGATACCGGCGGTATAGGCGCGGGTTTCGGCCGGCAGGCGGCCACCGCGCTCGACGCGCCCCGGGCCCGCATTATAGGCGGCGAACATCCTGGGATAACCGTAGCGCTTGTGCAGCCAGCGCAGATAGGCGGTGCCGGCCAGGATATTGTTGCGCGCATCGAACGGATCGGCGCCCAGCTTGTGCTGCTGCGCCAGTTCGCCATAGGTCGCGGGCATCACCTGCATCAACCCGATGGCGCCGACGGGGCTGACGATGGGACGATCCTGGCCCAGCATGGTGCGGCCGCCGCTCTCCTGGCGCATCACCGCGCGGATCCACGGCTTGGGAACATGGAAACGCTGCGAGGCTTCGCTGATCAGCGCATCCCAGCGATTGAGCAGCTGGTTGGCGGTCAGGCGTCTTTCGTAATGATAGGCAGAGAGTTCCTGCTGCACCGGCTCGTTCATCAGCTGCAGGAGGATGGGGCGATGCGTGGCAGCGCTGCGGAACTGCGTGTTGAAGTTGAGGTTCTGCATTGTCATCGCCGCCATGGCGAAAAGTCCGCCCAGCAGCAGCGCGTGCGCGAAGCCTCGCGGACAGGGCTTCTTTACGAGGGCAAAAGGTTCAGCGTTGGACACAGTGGCTCCATGAAAGGGGTCGCTTGTGGAACTGATGGAACGTAAGGAACTTGCGGGCGCGTCAAACTTTTTCAGTTGATGCGCGGAACCAAACAGCCCCACGCGAATTGCACCCCAGCGACTTCGACATAACCGTCGTGCGCTGAAAACTCAAGACGCAACTTTCGGAACAAAAGTTCCGTCAATTGGACGATAGACTTAGACCAATAGAACTATTGTCTCAGAAATTATTGTCTGGCGCGCAAATGCGCGGTCAGCGCTTTCACATCGCCGTTGCTGCGCGCCAGCACCGCGGTGAATTGATCGCGCTGCGCCAGCGCCAGCCAGACACCGGCAACAGCCATGTCCACCAGCACCGGTTTCGCACCATCGGTACGCACGCGGAAATCGACTTCCAGCGGCACGGCATTTCCGCCGGTGACACTGGTGCGCACGACGAAGTCATTCGGCGCGCGCATCCGTGAATCGATCACGCGCAGGCTCTGGCCGGCATAGAGCGCGAAATAGGATTGATAGGTCGACTGCACATAGTCCTGATACGCCGCGACATAGGCCTCGGTGTCGGCGGGCGTGGCCGTCGTTGCATAATGCCCCAGGAGAAAGATCGCCACGCGCTTCACATCGGTCAACCCGACGATGAAGTCGGCGAAGCGGGTCTTGCGCTCGGCCGCGCTGGTACCGCGATCATTCAGGATATCGAAGCCGCGCTGGATATTGTCGGAAACGAAACTCTCGGCCGGGTTTGCGGCAAAAGCCGGCAGCATGGACGAAAAGCCGAATATGCCCGCCGCACCGGCGAGCAGGAGATGCCTGCGATTCATGGAAAAACTTCCTTGGTCTGAAAGACCGCCCAGACGGTCTTTGATGACCCCCGCGCCTCTATAGCATGGCGAAAATGCTTTAACTATGGCCGTGCCGCGCCGCACCTGTTCTGCGGGATTTTGCGACAATTTCCGCCCTTTCCGCAGCCCTGCGGCGCTGGTCCGGACCTGTGCCCGCTGCTACTGTGCCTCCCACAAAAACGCCTCGGCCAACGAGGCTTGGGAGGAATTCCGCCACCGGGCCAACCGGCCGGATGGCGGGCAAAATCATACGTAAGGAGTCGTGATCGTGGCTTTCAAATTCTTTGCGCCGGCGCTGCTGGCGGCGCTGGTCATTACTGCGCCCGCGTTCGCGGCGGACTACCAGACCAACCTGGGTCCGATGCCGCTGGACGACGAGACCAAGGCCGTCATCGCCGGACGCGGCGATGCCACCGCCAGCTATGACGGCAAGACCTTTGTGGTGAAAGGCAGCTTCAAGGACATGCCGTCCAACGCGATCAGCGCGCATGTCTTCGACTCGCCGCTGCCCGGCATGCCGGGCAAAAAGCTTTTCGACCTGGAGGTCACCAAGGCCGCCAGCGGCACCATCTCGGGCAGCTTCAGCCTGACGAGCGCCCAACAGCGCCTGCTGCGCACCGGCAAGCTCTATGTCCAGATCAATTCCGAAAAGGCGCCGGAAGAGTATCCCTGGGGCCCGAAAGGCACGCTGTGGGGCTGGCTGTTCCCCGCCCATGAAACCGTGGGTCCGAACATTCCCCAGCAGGACCACTGGTTCATTCCCCAGCTCGATGTTCCCTCGCGCTGATTTTCGCGCGCCAACGAAATTTGAGGACGTTTAAGATGCGTAAGAAAACTGGATTTTTCATGGGCGCCGCCGCCACCATCGCGCTGGGCGCGCTGGGCGCCGCCGCGTTCGGTCCCGCCGCGATGGGCCAGGGCGCTGCCGGTCCCTTCACCGCGGCGCAGGTCAATGACGGGCGCGAGGCCTATGCCGCCGCCTGTGCCTATTGCCACCTGCCCGACCTGGCCGGCACCAATGACGCGCCCGCGCTGGGCGGTCCCGCCTTCGTCGGCGCCTGGGGCAAGCGCACCACCGCGCAGCTCTTCAGCAAGATTCACCTGACCATGCCGCTCGGCGCGGGCGGCAGCCTGACCGAAAAGCAGAGCGCCGACATCGTCGCTTATATTCTGGAGCGCAACGGCGCCAAGGCGGGCGGCACGGCACTGACGCCCAAGACCGCGGTG
>JAZKDV010000219.1:0-12434 GCA_040387395.1 Pseudomonadota bacterium
GGCGCCTGGGCGCAGACAAGCGGTGCGCCGGAAACCAAGACGGTGACGCTTGGCTTCATCGCCCTTACGGATTCCTCGCCTTTGATCATCGCCAAGGAAAAAGGGATGTTCGCCAAGCATGGCTTGCCGGACGTCAAGCTGGCCAAGCAGGCATCCTGGGGCACCACCCGCGACAATATGGAACTGGGCGGTTCGCGCGGTGGCATCGATGGCGCGCATATCCTGACGCCGATGCCGTACCTCATGACGGCCGGCAAGATCACCAAGACCAAGCTGCCGATGAACATCCTGGCGCGGCTCAACACCAACGGCCAGGCGATCTCGGTTGCCAAGCATTATCAGAGCATGGGTGTCGGCCTGGATTCGTCCAAGATGAAGGCGGCCTTCGCCAAGATGCGCCAGAATGGCAACGACCCCAAGGTGGCCGTGACCTTCCCCGGCGGCACCCATGACTTGTGGATGCGCTACTGGCTGGCGGCCGGCGGCATCGATCCCGACAAGGATGTGTCCACTATCGTGGTGCCGCCGCCGCAGATGGTCGCCAACATGAAGGTCAAGACCATGGAAGCCTTCTGCGTCGGCGAGCCGTGGAATGCGCAGCTGGTCAACCAGGGCATCGGCTTCACCGCCCTGACCACCGGCGAGCTGTGGCACGACCATCCGGAAAAGACCCTGGCGGTGCGGGCCGACTGGGCGGACAAGAATCCCAAGGCGGCGCAGGCGGTCACCATGGCGGTGATGGAGGCCCAGCGCTGGTGCGACAATCCGCAGAACCGTCAGGAGATGTGCGAGATCGTTGCCCGCCGCGAATATTTCAAGGTGCCGGTGGAAGACATTGTCGGCCGCACGGGCGGCTCGATCGACTATGGCAATGGCAAGAAGGTCGAGAACTTCCCCTATCTGATGAAGTTCTGGAACAACTTCGCTTCCTACCCTTTCCAGAGCCACGAAAGCTGGTTCCTCACCGAAGACATCCGCTGGGGCTATCTGCCGGCCGACACCGACATCAATGCGCTGATCAAGACAGTCAACCGCGAAGATATCTGGCGCGATGCCGCCAAGGCGCTCGGGGTCCGCGACGCGGAGATCCCGAAGTCCACCTCGCGGGGCGTGGAGAAGTTCTTCGACGGCAAGACTTTCGATCCCGCCAATCCCAAGGCCTATCTGGCGAGCCTGAAGATCAAGCGCGTCGCAACGGGAGGATAACGTGACAATGACGGGTACGCTCGGCGAGATGCCGGTGAAAAGGCGGATTTTGCCGACATTGGCGTCCTTGCGCCTGATGGAACGGTTGCAGCATTTCGCCTCGGTGACGGTGCCGCCGCTGCTGATGGTCGGGTTCCTGCTTCTGCTCTGGCAGATGCTGTGCGGCCAGGAGGGTTCGTCCCTGCCACCGCCCACCAAGGTGCTGAAAGACACTTGGCCGCTGATCATCGATCCCTTCTTCGACAATGGCGGCACCGATGTCGGGCTGTTCTGGCAAATCCTGGCCAGCCTGAAGCGGGTCGCGGTCGGCTTCAGCATGGCGGCCATCGCCGGCATCGCGCTGGGCGTCCTGATCGGACAAAGCAGCTTTGCCTATCGCGGGCTGGATCCGATCTTCCAGGTGCTGCGCACGGTGCCACCGCTGGCCTGGCTGCCCATCTCGCTCGCCGCGTTCCAGGAATCGAGCCCCTCGGCCATTTTCGTGATTTTCATCACCGCGATCTGGCCGGTCATCCTCAACACGGCGGTCGGTGTGCGCCAGATACCGGAGGATTACCGCAACATCGCGCGCGTCCTGCGGCTGAACGGCTATGAGTATTTCACCAAGATCATGCTGCCGGCCAGCGTGCCTTACATGTTCACGGGCCTGCGCATCGGGGTGGGCCTGTCCTGGCTGGCAATCGTGGCGGCGGAAATGCTGGTGGGCGGCGTCGGCATCGGCTTCTTCATCTGGGACGGCTGGAACAGTTCGCTGCTGAGCGAGATTATCCTGGCGCTGATCTATGTCGGCATCATCGGTTTTCTGCTCGACCGTCTCATTGGCTTTATCGGACGGCTGATCGCCGGCCGCCCGATCTGAGAAAGGCAATCTTATGCAAGGCTATCTCACCATCGAACAGGTCGGCATGACCTTCGACACCGGCAGCGGGCGATTCCCCGCTCTGTCTAACGTCTCTCTCAGCATCCAGAAGGGCGAGTATGTTTCCATCATCGGCCATTCGGGCTGCGGCAAGTCGACCTTGCTCAATATCGTGGCGGGGCTGACAAAGCCCACCACCGGTGCGGTTCTGCTGGATGGCGCCGTGGTCGACGAGCCGGGCCCGGACCGCGCGGTGGTGTTCCAGAACCACAGCCTGCTGCCCTGGCTTTCGGCCTACGCCAATGTGCGCCTGGCGGTGGACAAGGTGTTCGGCAAGACCAAGTCGGCCCGCGAGCGCGATGACTGGACGCGGCACAATCTGGCGCTGGTCAAGATGGACCATGCGCTGGAAAAACGCCCGGGCGAACTTTCGGGCGGCATGCGCCAGCGGGTCGGCATTGCCCGCGCCCTGGCGATGCAGCCCAAGATACTGCTGCTGGATGAGCCGTTCGGGGCGCTGGATGCCCTGACCCGGGCGCATCTGCAGGATACGGTGATGGAAATCCACCAGAAGACGCGCAACACCGCGATCATGATCACACATGATGTGGACGAAGCCGTGCTGCTTTCGGACCGGATCGTGATGATGACGAATGGGCCTTCGGCGACCATCGGCGATATCTGCGAGGTCGGGCTGGACCGTCCCCGCAACCGTCTCGCCATGGTGGAGACGGCGGAGTATGTGCGATGCCGCAAGCTGGTCATGCAGTTCCTCTACGAGCGGCACGCCAAGGCGGCGTGATCGCGATCACGGCAACGGCCGGGAAACACTCTCCATTGTCATGGCGGGCGGATTTGCTACAGTCGGACCGCGCAGGGGGTGCCGCGAGTTGCATGATTGATCAGGCGCGAATACTGATCATCGACGAGAATCACGCGCGTGCCGCCATCATCGAAGAAGGCCTGCGCGAAGCTGGTCACGTCAATGTCAGCTGGCTGAACACCACGCACAATCTGCTGGCGCAGATCGCCGCCATCGATCCCGAGATCATCGTGATCGACCTGGGCAGCCCCAACCGCGACGTGCTGGAGCAGATGTTCCAGGTCAGCCGTCTGGTCAAGCGCCCGGTCGCCATGTTCGTGGACAAGAGCGACAGCGCCTCCATGCGGGACGCGATGCTGGCGGGAGTGTCGGCCTATGTCGTGGACGGCCTGAAGAAGGAGCGCGTCCAGCCCATCCTGGAAATGTGCGTGCAGCGCTTCCAGGTGTTCTCGGAACTGCAGGATGAGCTGGATTCGGCGCGGGCCGCGCTGTCCGACCGCAAGCTGATCGACCGCGCCAAGGGGCTTTTGATGGCGGCCAAGTCGCTGAGCGAGCCGGATGCCTATGCCCTGATGCGCAAGGCGGCCATGAACGAAAAGCGCCGCATCAGCGACATCGCGGCGGACATTCTGAAAAACGAAAAGGCGTTCAAATGAAACGCACCCCGATGAAGACACTGCGCATAGGCTTTATCCCGCTGGTGGACGCGGCCATCGCCATCGCCGCGGTGGAATGCGATTTCGCCGAACGCGAAGACCTGAAGATCGAGCTGGTGCGCGAAGTGTCCTGGGCCAATATCCGCGACAAGCTGGCTTCCGAGATATTCGATGCCGCCCATATGCTGGCGCCGCTGGCGGTCGCCACCAGCCTGGGCATCGGTCATCTCAAGGCGCCCTTGGCGGTGCCGTTCGGGCTCAACGCCAACGGCAATTGCATCACGGTCTCGTCTTCCCTGTACAGGCTGATCGAGGATGTTCTGGGCCATGCGCCCGTCGGCCCGGTGGAATCGGCCAGCGCCATGCGGATCATCACCGAACGGCGCAAGCAGATGGGCGCGCCGCCGCTGAGCTTTGGCGTGGTCTTCCCCTTTTCGATCCACGCCATCCTGATCCGGCACTGGCTGGAGCTGGGCGGCGTGGACATTGAGAATTGCGTGCAGTTCGTGGTCGTGCCGCCGCCCTTCATGGTGGAAAATCTGTCTAGCGGCGTGATCGAGGGCTATTGCGTGGGCGAGCCCTGGAACAGCCGCGCGGTGGAGAATGGCGTCGGCTGCATCCTGGTGTTCGGCTCGGATCTCAATCGTTTCGCGCCCGACAAGGTGCTGGCGATGCGCGAAAGCCTGACGCGGGAGAATACCGGCGCGGTCGGCAAGCTGCTCAGGGCCTACAAGGCTGCGGCGCTGTGGTGCGGCGATCCGGCCAACCGGGGAAACCTGGCGCAGATTCTGTCCAAGCCGGAATATCTCAATGTGGCGCCCAAGACGGTGCTGAATGCGCTGAACGGCACCTTGCCGGTAAACCGCACCGAGAACCGGCGCGATGCCAACTTCCTGACCCTTGGCGATGCGCTGGTGAATTATCCCGATCCGCGCCGCGCATCCTGGCTCTATGCCCAGATCCGGCGCTCGCGCGGAGAAGCGGTGACGGCGGCGGAAGAACGCGCCGCCGCCGCGGTGTATCGTCCTGATCTCTATGAAGCAGCGCTGGGTGCGGGACCGGATCTGGCCGAGCTTGATCCGGTCGCGCTCAATTTCGGCGCTTCGATGCCCGAGCCTGCGGGACGCTAAGGACGCAGCCTAGGCCGCCTTGCCATATTTCCGGCTCGCCACGCCGCGTCGTCCCACGATCAGGACATCGCAGGGCAGGGAGGTCAGGGCGTCCATCGCCGTGCTGCCGAACAGGATATCGAAGAATGAACTGCGGTCATGGGTGCCCAGCACGACCAGGTCGATGCCCCGGTCCAGGACATGCTGGCGGATCAGGGCGCTCGGCCATCCGCTCTCGACAAAGACCTTGAAGGAATGCTGCACGCTGTCCGGGTCCATGCCGGACGCGATGAATTGCGCACACTCCTTCATGGCGGCGGCGCGGGCCTCGGCCCTGCGCTCGACATCCTCCACGATGCTTCCGGGCAGCGGCGGTTCGTAGGCGTGCAGGACATTGAGAGGCTGGTCGGGGAACAAAGCGGCGGCGGTTTGCAAGGCGCGCTGCGACGCCTCCGTCAGGTCCAGTCCCACCAGAATGTTGCGGTATGGCGCATCGGCATTCTCCCGCACGGTCAGCAGCGGTACGCCCAGCCGGCGGACAAGCTGGCCGATGGTCCGCCGCAGCCCCAGGCGCATCAGCGTCTCGTCGCGGCTGATGCCGGTGACGATGAGATCGCATTTCTGCGTCTTGGCGGTGCGCGAGATCACTTCGACCGGCTTGCCACGCTCGACCACGATGGCGCTGTCGCCGCTTCCCGGCAGCACGTCGCGCCGCAGGCGCTCGCGGACATCCTGCAGAATATCCGGTGCGGCGGACGGCAAAGGCGTGTCCAGCACCTGGCTGGAGACGTTGTCCGATTGCGTCACGGCGTGAACCGCCACCAGGCGGGATTGCCAGGCGTTGGCCAGCATCTGGGCGCGCGACGAAGCGCGGTCGCTGCGCGCGGTCAGATCGGTCGCCAGCAGGACGGCACGGGGCGGGGTTTGAATGTTCGGTTCCATGCCGCCATGGTCGATGCGATGGCGCGCGCTGTAAATCAGCGCTTCCCGTAAGGGTTTCCCTGATCGCGGAACTCAGCGCGACTCGGTCCGGGCGAAGAGGCGGACCAGTTCAGCCAGGCGCGTCACCTGCATCTTCTCCATCATGCGGGATTTGTAAACCTCCACCGTGCGCACGCTGATGTTCAGTTCGCCCGCGATCTCGCGATTGTGCCGGCCCAGCAGCACCGCATCCAGTATCTGCTTTTCCCGTCCTGTCAGGCGCTGGACCCGCTCGTCCAGCGAACTCTGCTCGGCATGCTGGGCCATGGCCTGGTCGAATTCCGCCAGCGCGTCTTCGATGACCCGCAGCATCTGTTCCTCATGGATGGGCTTTTCGAGGAAATCGAAGGCGCCGGATTTGAGCGCCCGCTTGGTGGACGAGACATCGCCGAAGGCCGAGACCACGATGATGGGCATCAGCAGGCCTTTCGCCCGGCAGGCATCCAGCACGTCCAGCCCGTTCATGTTGCGCATCCGCAGATCCAGGATCAGGCAGTCGATCGGCGGCGGCGGAGATGCCGCAAGCAGCGCCTCGCCGCTGCTGAATTCGACGACGTCATAGTCTCGGAAGCGAAGAAGCAGCCCCAGCGAATCCCGCAGGGCATCGTCATCGTCGACAATTCCGATTGTTCTCCTGGCCGACATCAGCCGTTCCCCTGCTGGATCAGTGGAAGCGTGACCACGAAGCTGGCGCCGCCAAGCGTGGAATCCTGCAATTCGATGGTGCCTCCATGGGCGCGAACGATGGACCGGCAGATGGAAAGGCCGAGTCCGAGCCCATCCTTCTTGGTGGTGGTGAGGCCGTCAAAGATATTCTCCCTTATGTCCTGGGCCACGCCTGGGCCGGAATCCTCCACCGTCAGGACCGCAAGCCCGCCCGCGCGCCGCACGCCAATGCGCAGCTCCTGCCGGGCAGGGGCAACCGGCTGCAGCGCATCGAATGCGTTTATCAGCAGGTTGTGGATGACGGCATGCAGCTGGATGCGGTCCGCCAGGATCATGGTCGGGCCGGCCTGCAGGGACAGTTGCGGTGTCACAGCGCGGCCTGTCAGGCGGCTCACGAACAGCGATGTGGATTCGCGCACCAGGTCGGTCAGGTCGGTTTCCTGCAGGATCAGCGAGCCTGTGCGAAAGAAGTCGCGCAGATGATGCAGGGTATCGGTGGCGCGTTTCACTTCCTGATTCAGCTTGGCCAGGATGGACTGGGCCCGGGCATCGGGCGGGCTGTCGCGGGTGACATGGTTGAGCGCGGCCACATAGTTGGATATCGCGCCGATGGGATGGCTGAGTTCATGCGCCAGGGTGCCGGCCAGTTCGCTGGTGGCCGCCGTGGTCAGGCTTGCGGCCAGCTTTTCATCGCGGGCGCGCAGATTGTGCGTCGCCGCCTTGCGCTGGTCCACGGTCCAGCCAAGCGTCAGGCCGGAAAGGGCGAAAACTGCCAGCATCGCCTGGAAAAGCACGATGCTTTCCGCGGTGGCATGAAGCTGCAGCAGCGCCAGCAGCATGGCGCCCTGGACGAAGACGTTCATCACAATTGCGCCGCGCGCACCATACCGAAGCACGATCCAGATCATCGGCAGGAAGAGCAGATAGAAATACTCGTTGGCGTGATCCTGATGCACGCCGAAGATCAGCCACAGGGTCGCGAGCACTGCGGCAACCTGCAGCGCCGTTTCCGTCACGCGTGTGAATTCAATTGCCTTTCGCTGTTCCGGCTTGAGCAGCAGAAAACAGAAGGGCGTCACGATCAGAATGCCGATGATATCGCCCACCCACAGATGGCCGATGCTTTCCAGGAACTGGCCGCCCGGCAGCAGGCCCAGGCCCACCAGGCTGCCGACATGCAGGCTGGCGATCACCAGGGCGCTGGGCAGCGCCGTGATCAGTATCCGGATTTCCTCCGCCTCGAAGATCCCGCGAACCGAAGCTCGCATCAGGCGGCGGGCGCCGAAGGTCACAAGCGCAGTTTGCGCGGCAATCAGGAGGCCAACCCAGACACTATAAAGCGGCGTCAGCGGGAAGCCGCGGTTCACCGCATCGGCCAGCAGCGGCGCCACCAGGATGGGAAACAGCGCGCGGGGTCCGTAAAGCGCGGTCACCGCCACGCACAATCCCAATGTCGGATTCCAGGGGGTGATGGCGAAAGGCGCTATCGGCTCGATGTAACTGACGGCATCGAGCGCCACATAGACCAGGAAAAACAGCGCGATCCGCACGATGCGCATGCCTTGTCCGCCAGCAGGGGGAACAAGCACTTCGGAACTTTCTCCCCAATACTTCGACAACGGCACGACGATTTTTTCCGCATTTTGGCAGGCTTTTCGGGAAAGTACGTGTTTCCCTTACGTGCTCCGCTTATCGCCCATCCGGCTTGATGGGCGCTACAAGCACCAACGTAGACCTTCCGGTTCACAATCGCCAAGCGTCGAATATTGGCGGCTGCCGGATTTGCATTGAGGAAACTCACACCATGACTGCGTTGTGTCTTTGGAATTCGTCCTAGCGCCGCTCTTACACCTTAAGGAATTGTCTTACGCATGCCGCACGCCGTACCCCTGATCGCAATTCTCGCAGCCGGCTTTGGCCTTGCTCTTGTATTTGGCGTGTTGGCATCCCGTCTCAAGTTACCGCCCCTGGTGGGCTACCTGCTTGCCGGCATTCTGATTGGTCCGGCCACGCCCGGCTTTGTCGCCGACGTTGAACTGGCCAAGCAGCTCGCCGAAATCGGCGTGATGCTGCTGATGTTCGGCGTCGGCATGCATTTCTCCATCGACGATCTGCTGCAGGTGAGACGTATCGCCTTACCCGGCGCAATCGCCCAGATCGCCGCCGCGACGGCGCTGGGCACCGGGGTCGCGTTGCTGTGGGGCTGGCCGATCGGGCACGGCATCGTGCTGGGCATCGCGCTGTCGGTTGCTAGTACCGTGGTGCTCCTCCGGGCATTGGAAGAACGCAACGCCATCGACACCACCAATGGGCGCATCGCGGTCGGCTGGCTGGTGGTCGAGGACCTGGCCATGATTCTGGCGCTGGTGCTGTTGCCGCCGCTGGCCGCCACGCTGGGCGGATCGTCCGGCGGCGCGGGAGGGCTGGCGGACCTTCGCGCCCTGGCGGTGAATCTGGGATGGACGCTGGGCAAGGTCGCGCTGTTCGTGGCGGTCATGCTGATCGTCGGCCGGCGTGTGCTGCCATGGCTTCTCAGCCAGGTGGCCCAGACTGGTTCGCGGGAATTGTTTACCTTGTCGGTCGTCGCTGGCGCCGTGGGGATTGCCTATGGTTCCTCCGAACTGTTCGGGGTCTCTTTCGCGCTCGGCGCATTCTTCGCCGGCGTGGTGATCGCCGAATCTGATCTCAGTCACCGCGCCGCAACCGAGTCGCTGCCCTTGCGCGAGGCCTTTGCCGTGCTGTTCTTTGTCGCGGTCGGCATGCTGTTCGATCCGATGATCCTGGTGGAGGAGCCCTGGAAGGTGCTGGCGGTTCTGTCGATCATCCTGGTCGGAAAGTCGCTGGCGGCGTTCGCCATCGTGGTTGGTTTTGGCTATCCCCTGAACACGGCGCTGATCGTTTCAGCCAGTCTGGCCCAGATCGGTGAGTTCTCCTTCATCCTTGCGGCGCTTGGCATCCATCTGGGGCTGTTCACCGTCGAAGGGCAGAATTTGATCCTGGCAGGCGCGCTGCTCTCGATCGCGTTGAACCCGTTCCTCTTTCGCCTCATCGGACCGGCCGAGTCGCTGATCCGGTCCTACTCCCGGCTGGGCCAGGCTTTCCGGCGCGGCGGCGATCATCTGGCCGGCTTGCCGACAACCGTCGACGAGAAGCGGCTGACCGGCCATGTCGTGCTGGTGGGATATGGCCGTGTCGGTCAGCGGATCTGCGACGCCCTCATTGCAGAAGATATTCCGGTCGTGATCGCGGAAGAAAATCGTGAGGTGGTGGAGACGCTGCGCCGCCGCGGGCTGGCCGCTGTCTCCGGCAATGGGTCGGAGGCCAGTGTGCTGATCCAGGCGCATATCGCCCGTGCCCGGATGCTGGTGGCCGCCACGCCGGACCCTTTCAAGACGCGGCAGATGGTCGACATCGCGCGCAAGCTGAATCCGAATATCGAAACGGTGGCGCGCAGCCATACCGACGAAGAAACTGATTTCCTAAACCGCGACCGGATCGACCGGGTGTTCATGGGCGAGAATGAACTGGCGCTCTCCATGACGCGCCATATCCTCGAACGGCGGCAGGCGGGCGAGACATGGGCTTTGGGCAGGCCCGCCGCCGCCGAATAAAGCCTATCTTGCAGGCACCAGCCGCAGGATGGAGCCGCCGGTTGCCGCGCCATTCTGGGTCTGCAGCAACAGGTAAAGGTGTCCGTCCGGTCCGGTTTTCACTTCGCGCAAGCGGCCATGGTCTTTCAGCACCACTTCCTGCGACACGATCTGGCGGTCCTTGATCTCCAGGCGGATCAGGCTCTGGCCCACCATGCCGGCAATGAAGAGATTGTTCTTCCAGCCGGGGATGCGGTCGCCGGTGTAGAAATTGTTGCCGCCCGGCCCGATCGACGGCGTGTAATGGGCAATGGGCGGCGTCATGCCCACGGCCCGTTGGCGGTTGATCCCCGGTTCCAGCCCCATGGTGACGACGCCCCAGCCATAATTCCTGCCGGGCTCGATGATGTTGACTTCATCGCCGCCCACCGGCCCGTGCTCGGTTTCCCACAACAGGCCGGTGACGGGATCGAAGGCGATGCCTTCGGGATGGCGATGGCCATAGCTCCAGATGCTGGGCAGCGCGCCGGGCGTACCCACGAAGGGATTGTCCTTCGGGATGGAGCCGTCGAGGTTGATGCGATGAATCTTGCCCAGCGGCGAGGCGAGGTTCTGCGAGGACTGCACATCCTGCCGGTCACCCATGGTCCAGAACAGATGGCCCTTGCCGTCAAACAGGAAGCGCGCGCCATAATGGCCCGACCAGTTGTTGAAGATTTCGTCCGGGGCTTTGAACAACACCTGCTCATCCACCCATTCATGATTGGCGTTGATCTTGCCGCGCACAATCATCGTCATGCTGAGGGGTGAGAGATTGGCGAAGATGAAGTCGGCGGGCTGTGCCACATAGCCCGGCAACACTGCGGAGTAGGCCAGGTAAATCCAGCCGCTGCCATCCGGCGCCGCCGCCACATCCAGCATGCCGCCATCCTGGCGCTCGAAAACCTTGGGCGTGTTCTTGACCGGCTCCGATACCTTGCCGGTCCTGTCGAGCAGCCTCAGGTTGCCCGAGCGCTCGGTGAACAGCATGTCGCCATTCGGCAGCCAGGTCATGCCCCAGGGCTGGTTGAAGCCCTTGGCCAGCACCTCGACCTTGAAAGTGGCTTTGCCGGTCTTGAATATCTTGCCCGCGGGATCGGGCGGCGTGCCGACCTTGCGGTTCATGACGCCGCCGCGGATGCGCATGTAAACCGGAAGCTGGGAAATCTCGTCGGCCAAAAAAGTGGTGACATAGGCATGCGGCCTGCCCGGAACACCGTTTGTCACGCTGTTGATGATCTGGCTGTCGGTGTTGGCGGCCAGGAAGCTTTCCGAGAAAAGGCTCCTGGCGGCGGGCCCGGGCTGGACCGATGCGCCATGGCAGGCCGCGCAGGTTGCGGTGAAGATTTCATGGCTGCGGGTCTGGAGCAGCGCCGCGACCGGCGGATGCGCCCGGCGCGCCAGAGGCAGTACGGAAGGCGACTCCGCGCCCGGCGTGGGCGGCAGCGTGGCGGTCATCTGCTGCGCAACGGCGCCGCCCGATATACAGATCGCCAGCGCGACCAGCCAAGAATGTTTCATGGAACCCCCGACACTTTCCGGTCTCATATAAAAGCATGGCGGCGGCGAAGCGATAGGGCTTGCAGCTTCGCAACTGCGAAATGGCTTTACCAAGCCGAGACAATGCGACACCGGTTTGTTAGGTTCGGGAAGACAATTTCGCGTGCCATAAAAAAAGACGTGTTGACCGGCGAAACCGGACATCAAGACAGGCCGGGATGCTGAAGCCGAACAGAACATTGCTGATCGTGCTGGCTGTTTTTGCAGCGACGATGGCCGTTGCCGGGGCGGTCGTCTGGCAGGGCGGTCATTCGAACGGCGCGGCGGCGCAAACCGTCGATTTCAACCGCGACATCCGTCCCATCCTGAACGGCAACTGCATCGCCTGTCATGGCGGCGTGAAGCAGGCGGGCGGGGTCTCCTTCTCCTATCGCGAACAGGCGCTTGGCACCGGCAAGTCGGGGCGTCCGACGGTGATCCCCGGCAACCCGCGCGGCTCCGAGCTGATGGCGCGGGTGACCAGCGGCAATCCCGAAACCCGCATGCCCCTGCATGCCGCGCCCCTGCCGCCGGAAAAGATCGCGCTGCTGCGCCAGTGGATCAAGGAAGGCGCGTCTTGGGAAAACTACTGGGCCTTCGTGCCGCCCAAGACACAAAGCTTGCCGCAAGTCCGCCAGTCGTCCTGGGTGCGCCAACCGCTGGACCGCTTTGTCCTTGCCCGTCTGGAAACGGAAAAGCTGAAGCCGTCGCCGGAAGCCGCAAAGTCCGTGCTGCTGCGCCGGGTGTCGCTGGACCTGACCGGCCTGCCGCCAACGCCGGAAGAACTGGCCGCGTTCCTGGCCGACAGGTCAGTCAATGCCTATGAAAAACAGGTCGACCGGTTGCTGGCCTCGCCGCGCTATGGCGAACGCTGGGCCTCGCTGTGGCTGGACCTGGCGCGTTACGGCGACACCAAGGGCTTTGAAAAGGACCGCGCCCGTCCCGGCGCCTGGGTTTATCGCGACT
>JAZKDV010000220.1:0-5607 GCA_040387395.1 Pseudomonadota bacterium
CCGAAGAATTCACCGGACGCTCGGCCATCTGGGCGGCGGAAATCGCCTATATCCGCGATCATCCCTTCCTCGGCTCGGGCTTTGGCACCTTCGCCAACACCGGCGGCGCGTCGCCGCTCGCCGGCTATATCAACAGCACATGGATGCAGGCGGTGAGCCATGGCCATAACGGCTATCTGCAATTGCTGGTGACCATCGGCGGCATCGGTTTTGTGCTGGTGATGGCGGCGCTGGTGATCCGGCCCTTTCAGCGCTTCTGGACGCTGGACAACGACGCCACCGCCTTCAAGCCGATGCTGTTCGCGCTGTTCATCTTCATGGTGCTGCACAACATCATGGAAAGCGATTTCCTGGAGGGTGGCGGCGCCTGGGTGGGACTGGTGCTGGTGATCGCGGCACTGAACGCCATGGCGCGGCAACCGGCCGACTCTTAGGCCGCGGCGCCTAGGATGTGGGCGGCGAAATCCGGAACAGGGCCTGTGCCGGCCGTCCCCAACCTGCGGTCCGCTGCGCCTGAGCCTGCTGGGCGACGGGTTGTTCCTGGGCCGTGAACGTCCAGATATGGGCGGGCGGGAAATTGCGCCAGACGATGGTCTTCTCCGGCGCGATGCCGAAAGCCGAGCTGATCGGCGGCCGCCAGCCATAGGAAAGCTGGACGAAGCGGCCGCTGGGACCTTGCAGCGCCAGGGCGCGGGTAATCAGGGCGCGGCGCCGGGGCAGCGGGAAGTTCAGCAGCGGGACGCCCGACACCACCGCCGCGATCTGGCTGCCGGCGGGAAGATAGCGCTCGAAGGCAAAGGCATCGCCCTGCACCACGGTGACGCCCGGGAAACGCTGGGCCAGAAGACCGGCGAAATAGGCGCAATATTCGACGGCGATCAGCCGTTCGGGCGCGATGCCCCGGTCGAGCAGCGCCTGGGTCACCACGCCGGTGCCCGCGCCCAATTCCACCACCAGGCCGCTTTGCAGCGGATCGACCTTGGCGGCGATGGCCGCGGCCAGGGCGGGGCTGGAGGGGGTGGGTGCGGAAACCGCCCCGGGCTCGCGCAGCAATCCTTTGAGGAAATCGCCATATCCGGACATGGATGCTCCCTGATGCCGCCGTTCTGGGCATTCAAACAGGGAACCGCCGATTGCCACTCGGGTTCCGCGAAAGCGTACGGTTACAGCTTGATTTTGCCCATCAGCCGGACAGCCTGGTCCGTGCCGCGCGCGGCATAGGTGCCGGCATAGCCCAGGCTGACGCTGGTGCGCCCCCCCAAGGCCAGCGTCAGGTCCAGGTCCAGCAGCGCGCGATCGGCATCCAGCCGGGTGCCCAGCACGGTGAAGCGCTGGCCGGTGGACAGCAAGGAAAGGTTGCGCGACGCCAGGCGGTTACTGAAGGCGTGCTGCCAGCCGGCACGGACACTAGGCGTCAGGGCGCCGCCGGCAAATTCCATCGCATTCCCGAAGATCTGCGCGCCCAGGGTGGAGAAGCCATCGTCGCGCTCGCTGGCCGCGCCGCCCAGGGCCGCACTGCCGTGACGTCGCCGACGATGGAGCCGGTGGTGCCGCCATCGCCGAGCTGCGGGTGGCACAATCGCAGATCAGGGTGCCGCCGGTATAGGTGTTGGTACCGGTCAGGATGAGGCTTGGCGTATCGACCGTGAGGGACAGGTTGTTGGTGGCGCCATCTTCGATGACGCCGCTGAACACCGAAGGGGTGACGCTGGCACCGAAATTGCCGATGGCGAAAACGGCATCGGCGGCGCCATTGTTGGTGACGGTGCCCGCGCCGAACAATGAGTCGATGTTCTGGTCGAAGCCGTTCAGGTCCAACATGGCGCCGGCCTCAACCGTGTGCGCGCTGTTGGCGCTGAACGCAGCGGCCTGGCCCGCCTGCCAGGTGCCCTCGCTGATGGTGGTGGCGCCGGAATTCTGGAAAGAGGCGACGATCAGCACGCCGTCGCCGATTTTTTCCAGCGGGCGGCCCGGGGCATCTTCCAGGATCGGGCCCGACTGCGTGGCGGTGGCGCCCGTCAGGACCTGAAACTGTGTGCCGACGCTGCCGAACACGATGGTGTTGGCGATATCCACGCCATGGGCATAGTCGATCACCGAACCGGTGTTGATGACAGTGCTGGTGCCCAGCGCCGCGCTGTTGGCCAGGCTCAGCGTGCCATCAGCAACAGTGGTGAAACCGCTATAGGTGTTGGCGCCGCTGAGGGTCAGGGTGCCGGTGCCGGTCTTGAACAGTGAACCGCCCAGGCCACCATCCTCGATCAGGCCGCTGACCGTGGTGGAAAGATCGTTGCCGCCCACCGTGAGCGAATTGCTGCCAAGGCTGTAGGTGCCGGCGCCCTCGATCGATCCGGTATTGACCGCCCCGCTTGTGACACCCGAAAAATCCACTGTGCCGCCGGCATTGGTGATGAAGCGCGCCATGTCGCCGTCGGCACTGTCAGCGAACAGCACGCTACTGCCGGCATTGGTGGTGATGGTGGCGCTGCCCGCCGTGCTGGTGCCCGTGAAACTGGTGGTGCCCCCGCACTGTTGTTGATGACGAGGTCGCCGGCGCTGGCGCCATTGCTGAACAGCAGCGTGCCGCCATTGGTGTTGACGGTCTGGGCGGCGCCGGAATTGTTGACGATGCCCGGGCCGAAGGCGGCGGCGGTGACTTCCAGCGTCTGGCCGGAAAGATTGAAGGTGTAGGACGAGGCACCGGCGTTGAAGACGATGGTGTCGATGGTGCTGCCGGCGCTGAAGGTCACCGCCGTGGTGGTCGAGGTGTCGAAGGACGCCACGTCCAGCGGCACGCCGCCGGCCCAGTTGGCGGCAGTGTTCCAGCTTCCGGTGGCGGTGCCGTTTCCGGTCCAGGCGGCGTCCTGCGCCGATGCCGGCGTGGCAACAAAGGCCAGCAGAAGCATCGCCACGCGGGACATTGCCGTTCCGGCAGAACGCCGCATTTCAAAATCGGGAACACGTAATCCCTGACGCAAAGCCGTAACCCCAGACAACGACCGCGCCGGCAGGTGGCGGGGCGGCCGCGCAGGCCGCGTGGATTTTAAGGATTTGTTAACCTCTGGGGAACCACTAGCACGGAACCCGTCTTTTTTGCTGCAGTGATGTGAGAAGGACGGTTAAAATTCTCAATAAGCTATTGATTATGAAGGTTTTTTAAAAACGGACCGGATGCAGTGCCCCGGTATCGATATCATTATTGACGCCAACCCAAAGGCCGCAGAATCTAAGGCCCATGCAGCACTACCGGCTCTATCACCTCAGTACGACCGGGCGCATCGTTTCGGCGCAGGACCTGGAATGCCCGGACGATCTGGGTGCCCTGGAGCGCGCCGAGCGCGAGCGCGAACATCACAATGTCGAGCTGTGGCAGGACATCCGCCTGCTGGCGCGGTTGAAAAAGCTCACCGTCCACTGACGCCGCGCGCGCCTTGCGCTAGGCTCCCGGCCAATAACCGGGGGAAATAATAATGAAAAACAAAATCTCCATCGCGCTGGGCGTTGCCCTCGCCTGTTCCGTGGCCGCACCGGCCTTCACGCAGGATTCCGAAGTCGATCAGGCCGAGCTGAAGCGCATCATGGCTGAGCATCCCGCCTGGGCGGTGTGGCTGGCCGATCCGGCGCTGGCCAAGCTGGCGCTGGCTGGCCCGAAGATGCCGAACTCCAACTGGCGGGTGGCCGACATCCGCCGTCCGCAGCCGGTGCGGGTGGAGACGGGCAAGGCCTGCGCCGCAGCGCCGCCCGGCGATGCGGACTTTCTGTTCAACGGACGAGATCTTTCGAAACTGACCGGCGACAAGATGGATCATTGGACCGTGAGAAACGGCGAGCTGATCGCCGGCGGCAAAGCCTACAACTTCATCCGCAGCAAGGCGTCATACGGGGACGTGCAGATTCACCTGGAATGGAAGACGCCCGCCCAACCAAACCCGCCGGCCAATCCGCAGCGGCGCGGCAACAGCGGCGTGTTCCCGATGGGGCTCTACGAATTGCAGATCCTGGATTCGCACGGCGCCGACACCTATCCCGACGGCGCGGCGGGCAGCATCTACAGCCAGTCGGCGCCGCTGGTGAATGCGACGCGTCCGCCGGGCGTCTGGCAATGCTATGACATCGTGTTCCGCGCGCCCAGGTTCGAAGGCGACAAGGTGGTCAGCCCGGCGCGGATGACCGCGCTGCTGAATGGCGTGCTGGTCCAGGATGACACGGTTCTGATCGGCGCGACCATCCACGGCAAGGTGGCGCAGTACACGCCGCACGCCGCCGAACTGCCGCTGGCGATCCAGGATCATGGCAATGCCGAAGCGCAGGTCGCGTTCCGCAATATCTGGGTGCGAAGGCTGGCACCGCGCTAAGGGGGCGCGTTAAACCGGCTTGAGGTTCAACTTCGTCAGTGCGGCGCTGAGATGCGCCAGCGCTTCGGGCGTGGGGCCGGGATATTCGCCGGCGCTGGGCGCGTTGCCCATATAGCCGATATCCTTCATGCCTTCGGGCAGCGAATAAAAGCCGCCGATCATCAGCGAGCGCAGCCGCACGAAGAATTCGGCCGGCCTGGCGTAATCGGGCTGCACCTTGTTCTTGAAGGCGACGGTGTCGAACACCTTGCGGCGTTCGGCGTCGCTGGCCTGGGCGAAGGACTTGCCGGACTGGTGTTCGCTTTCGGCATCCAGCCAGGCCAGGCCCGAAATGATCAGCTCCCGGTCGGCCTGCATCACCGGGTAGGGCGCGCTGACCCATTCGTCGATGAAGGCGTCGATATTGAGCGTGGCGGCGGACGGGGAATGATCGTCAGCGGGCAGCATCAGGTCGGCGGCGATGCGCAAGGTTTCACGCTGCGACTTGTCCAGCGTCAGCGGCCAGGGCGTTACCGGCTCGACCAGATTGGGGTCCTGGCCGTAACCGGGTGCTTTCAAAGGCTCGACCACCAGGTCTTTCCAGCGCCCGATTTGCGGGCCTTTGGACGGCGGTTCGGAGTCGCAGGCGGTCAGCGTGGCGGACGCGGCAGCGGTGATCCAGGCCAGTGTGACGCGGCGGGAAATCTCCATCAGATTTCTCCCTTCTTCAGCCGCTCGACCAGCTTGGCGGTGCTGCGCCAGGCCAGCGCCATGATGGTCAGGGTCGGGTTCTTGTGCGCGTTGGAGGTGAAGACGCTGCCGTCCACGATCACCAGATTGCCCACGTCCCAGGCCTTGCCGAAACCATCGACCACCGAATTGCTCGCCTTGTCGCCCATGCGGGTCGTACCCAGTTCATGGATGATGACGCCGCCGTCCTCGATGGCTTCTTCCGGGGTGCGCTCGGGCGTCAGCACCGTGCCGCCCAGCCGCGCGATCATTTCCTTGGCAGTCTTGATGCCATGGGCGATCTGGCGGATTTCGTGCTGGGTCCATTTCCAGTGGAAGCGCAGCACCGGCATGCCGTATTTGTCCTTCACCGCCGGATCGAGCTCGCAGAAGGACCCGGAATTGGGGATCATCTCGCCGCGCACGGTGTAGGAGAGCTGCGCCCCGTAATAGCGCCGTGCGTCTTCCTTCAGCGACTTGCCATAGCCGTCTTCCATGTTGCCCAGCGACAGGCTGGCGCCCGGCGCGCCGAAACGGCCACCGA
>JAZKDV010000221.1:0-10633 GCA_040387395.1 Pseudomonadota bacterium
GGATCGAAAACGGGCTTCTCACCTGTTTCATCCGCCATACCTCGGCGTCACTGGTGATCCAGGAAAATGCCGATCCGGATGTGCTGAAGGACATGAAGGACTTTTTTGCCCATATCGCGACCCACGGCATGAACTACCGCCACACCGCCGAAGGGCCGGACGACATGCCGTCGCATATCCGCGCAGCCCTGACGCAAACCTCGATCGGCATCCCGCTGCAAAAGGGCAGGCTGGCGCTGGGCACCTGGCAGGGGATTTACGTCTTCGAACACCGCGACGCACCGCACCGGCGCGACGTGATGCTGCATCTGATCGGTGATTAAAAACTCACTCCATGGCCGGGCTTGGCCCGGCCATCCATCTTTTGTGATGCGAAGCTGGATGGGCGGCTCAAGGCCGCCCATGGTGAGGAGAGTTAAATCAGTCCGGCTTTAGTGGCTAATTCCTTCAACGAGGTTTCCGGCCGCGCGCCGTAATGCGAAATCACTTCCGCCGCCGCAAGCGCGCCCAGACGACCGCAATCCGCCAGGCCCTTGCCATGGGTCATGCCATAGAGGAATCCGGCGGCGAACTGGTCGCCGGCGCCGGTGGTGTCGATCACGCGGGCAACCGGGGCGGCGGGACTGACATGTTCCTGGCCTTCCTCGATCACGACGCAGCCCTTGGCCGAACGCGTCAGCGCGGCGATGCCGCCCCACTGTTTGGCGGCGGCGATCACGCCGTCAAAATCATCCGCCTGGAACAGCGCCTTGGCTTCATCTTCGTTGGCGAACAGGATGTTCACATCCTTGTCCAGGAGGCCGAGGAATTCGTCGCGGAACCGACCGACGCAAAAGGAATCCGACAGCGACAGCGCGATGCGCCCGCCGGCGGCCTTCACGGCGGCGATGGCCTTGCGCGCCGCCGCCTTGGCTTCGTCCTGGTCCCACAGATAGCCTTCGATATAGAGGATGCGCGCGGCGGCGACTTGGCTTTCGTCGATGTCGGCCGGCACCAGCTCGCGGCAGGCGCCCAGATAGGTGCTCATGCTGCGCTGGCCATCGGGCGTCACCGCAATCATGCAGGTGGCGGTGGACGAACCCTTGCAGGCCGGTTCGGTGGTGAAGGTCATGCCCAGGCTGGCCATGGAGTCGCCGAACACCTTGCCCAGCCGGTCGTCGAACACCTTGCCGACATACACGCCATTACCGCCCAGCGAGGCGATGCCCGCCATAGTGTTGGCGGCAGACCCGCCCGCCACTTCATGCACGCTGCTCATGGTCTGCTGGTTGTCGGCCAGAAGCTTCAGCAGTTCCTTGGCGCGGAACTCGTCGATCAGGGTCATGCCGCCCTTGGCGATGCGATGGGTCAGGAGGAAGCGGTCATCCACCGACGCGATGACGTCCACGATGGCATTGCCCAGACCGGCGACATCATATTGCTGCGACATGAAAACCCCTGCGAAATACGGTTTCGCTTATACGGGATGTGGCGGGCCTCGCAAGTATTTCACTTGTCGGGCGGGGGAGCCTCGGGCAGAAGGCAAGCATGATCCGCCGCGCAACCTGTCTTCTGATTGTGCTTCTGGCCGCCGGCTGCGCCAACCAGGCGCCGCGCCAGCCCCGCACGGCCACCGCCATTCCCAGCGCCCCGCCGCGCGGCGAGCCGCCCGCCTATTTCAATCTTTCGGCCGCCGCCCTGCAGGCCGCGCTGGGCCGTCCCGCCTTTGTCCGCAAGGACGGCGCCATCGAGATGTGGCGCTATGACGGCGCCGCCTGCCGCGCCTTTTTCTTCTTCTATGGGGCGCCGCTGGCGGTGCGCCATGTCGAGACCCTGCCCAATGGCGCCCGCGCCGCCGCCGATGAAGGCTGCCTCAACGCTTTGCGCGTTTCGCCGCCAAAGACATCTTAGGCTTCTCCGGCGGCAGCTCCCTTGTTTTGTCCTTGAAGCGGCAAAGGTCGCGCACCACGCAAGTTGGGCACAGGGGTTTTCGCGCCACGCAGGTGTAGCGGCCGTGCAGGATCAGCCAGTGATGCGCATGGCTCTTGAAATGATCGGGCACGATCTTTTCCAGGCCCATCTCCACCTCCACCACATTCTTGCCCGGCGCCAGGTTGGTGCGGTTGGAGACGCGGAAGATATGCGTGTCCACCGCGATGGTGGGCTCGCCGAAAGCGACGTTCAGCACCACATTGGCGGTCTTGCGCCCGACGCCCGGCAGCGCTTCCAGCGCCTCGCGGCTTTGGGGCACTTGTCCGCAATGCTGTTCCAGCAGAATCTTCGACAGCGCGATGACGTTCTTCGCCTTGCCGCGATACAGGCCGATGGTCTTGATGGCGTCGGCGAGTTTCTCCTCGCCCAGCGCCACCATCGCTTCGGGCGTGTTCACGGTCTTGAACAGCGGCGTCGTCGCCTTGTTGACGCCCTTGTCGGTGGCCTGGGCCGACAGCGCCACCGCCACCAGCAAGGTGTAAGGGCTGACATAGTGCAGTTCGGTCTTGGGCTCAGGGTCAAGCTTCTTCAACCGCGCGAAGAACTCTTCGGCTTCGGCGCGGGTGAAAGGCTTAGGCATTCAGACCAAGCACGTCCGTCATGGAATAGAGGCCGGGCTTCTGGCCGTGGCCCCAACGCGCCGCGGTCAAGGCGCCATGGCTGAAGATCGAGCGGTCCTCGGCGGAATGGGAAAGCGTGATGCGCTCGCCGGTGCCGGCGAAGATCACCGAATGCTCGCCCACCACACTGCCGCCGCGCAAGGTGGCGAAACCGATATCGCCATCCTTGCGTGGCCCCGTATGGCCGTCGCGCGACTTGACCGCATGCTTGGCCAGCGCAACCGAGCGGCCCTTGGCGGCGGCTTCGCCCAGCAGCAACGCGGTGCCCGAGGGGGCATCCACCTTGTTGCGGTGATGCATTTCCAGGATCTCGATGTCGTAATCGGCCAGCGCCTTGGCGGCGCGTTCGGCCAGGGCCGCCAGCAGGTTGACGCCCATGCTCATATTGCCGGACTTGATAATGACGGCATGGCGGGCGGCGGCGTTAATCCGCGCCTCGCCCTTTTCGTCAAAGCCGGTGGTGCCGATGACGTGGACGATACGCGCCTGCGCCGCGAGATCGGCCAGCATGGTGGAAACCATGGGCGTGGTGAAATCCACCACGGCCTGGGCATGCGCCAGCAGCGGCAGCGGATCGGCGGTCAGCTTGATGCCATTGGGCTGCATCCCGGCCAGCGTGCCGCTGTCCAGCCCCAGATTGGGATGGCCTTCCATTTCCAGCGCGCCGCACAGGGTGATGCCATGGCCCTGCGCGATTTCGCGGATCAGGGTGCGACCCATGCGCCCGGACGCGCCGGTGACGACGATCTTGAGTTCAGACATGACGTCCCCTCTTAGACCCCAATCCTAGACTTTCGTGTCCATGCTGGCGGACACATCTTTCTTTGCAACCGTAACCATGGCCGGACGCAACAGGCGGTCGCCGATCATGAAGCCGGTCTGCACCACGTCCACGATGCTGCCGGGGGGCTTGCCGCCCGCCGGCACTTCCGCGATCGCCTGGTGCAGGTTGGGATCGAACTTGCCGTCGCTGGTATCGACCTGCTTGACGCCATAGCGTTCCAGGGTCTGCAGCAACTGCCGGTCGGTGGCTTCGACGCCGTCCAGCACCGCCACGATCTGCGGATCGGCGGTGTCACGCGCGCCCGCCGGCACGGCGGCTAGGGCGCGGGAGAAATTGTCGGCGATGCCCACCATGTCGCGGGCGAATTTGGTCACGGCATAGACGCCGGCCTCGGCCTTTTCCTTGTCGGCGCGGCGGCGGATATTTTCCACTTCGGCCAGCGCGCGCAGGCGCTGGTCCTTGAGGGAGGCAACCTCTTCCTGCAGCGCCGCCAGCACCGCGAATTCGGCGGCATGGGGGTTTTCGGAATCGGGCAGTTGGGTCGGTTCGTCAGTCATCACAATGTTCCTTGAAGGCGCGTCCTTAAACCTTAAGCGAGCAGTCGTCCAATAACTTTGGCGGTATGGTCCACCATGGGGATGATGCGGCCATAATTGAGGCGGGTGGGGCCCAGAACGCCGATCACGCCCACGATTTTCCCGGCGGCATTGGCGTAAGGGGCGGCGACAATCGAGGAGCCGGACAGCGAGAACAGCCGGTTTTCCGAGCCGATGAAAATCCGCACCCCTTCGCCTTCCTTGGCCAGTTCCATCAGGCGGATCAGGTCGGCTTTGCGCTCGATATCGTCGAACAGCGAACGGATGCGCTCGATGTCTTCGCGCGCCCCGACACTGTCGAGCAGATGCGACTGGCCGCGCACGATCAGGACTTTTTCCGGGCCGGCAATCGTCGCCAGCCCTTCGGCCACCACCTTGGCGGTGAGGGCGTCGAGCTGCAGCTTTTCGCTGTCCAGCTCGGTCAGGATTTCCGCGCGGGCCGCATCGATGGTGCGGCCGCGCAGCCGCGCGCCCAGATAGTTGGAGGCTTCCGACAGCGCTGAAGACGGCAGCCCGACCGGCGTGTCGATGACGCGGTTTTCCACCTGGCCGTCCTCGCTGACCATGATCACCAGCGCCTTGCCAGGCGCGACGGCGACGAATTCGACATGCTTGAGGGCCGAGTCCTGCTTGGCCGTCAGCATCAGTCCGGCGCAGCGCGACAGGCCGGAAAGACTCTGCGTGGCCTGGGTCAGAAGCTCTTCGATGCCCTGGCCGCTGCCGGACATGCGCGCCTCGATGGCGACGCGCTCATCGGGCTGCAGCTCGCCGATTTCCAGCAGTCCGTCGACGAACAGGCGCAGGCCTTTTTCGGTGGGCACCCGCCCGGCGCTGGTGTGCGGGGCGTACAGAAGACCCATGGATTCCAGGTCCGACATCACGTTGCGGATCGAGGCCGGGGACAGGGTCAGCGGCAGCCGCTGGGACAGGGTACGCGACCCCACGGGCTCGCCGGACGCCAGAAAGGCTTCCACCAGATGGCGGAAGACCTCGCGCGGCCGGTCGGTCAGACCGGGCGGGACGACCAGGGAGGGGCGGGGTTCCAGGCTCAAACTATTGAAAACCTTAAATATTTTGCTTTGCGGTTGCTTGTTGGGCGAAGTCCACTGTAGGTAACGCCCCACGTTAGCAGACCCATATATGAGGCTCCATGCGCCCTTCCAACCGCGCCCCCGACCAGATGCGCACCGTTTCCCTCACCCCGGGATTTTCCCGCCATGCCGAGGGGTCGTGCCTGGTCAAGTTCGGCGACACCCATGTGCTGGTCACCGCCAGCCTTGAGGAGAAGGCGCCGCCCTTTCTGAAGGGTTCGGGCAAGGGCTGGGTGACGGCGGAATACGGCATGCTGCCGCGCTCCACCCATGACCGCATGCGCCGCGAGGCGGCAGCCGGAAAGCAGTCGGGCCGCACCCAGGAAATCCAGCGGCTGGTGGGCCGCAGCTTGCGCGCGATCTGCGACCTGTCAGCGCTGGGCGAACGCCAGATCACTTTGGACTGTGACGTGCTGCAGGCCGATGGCGGTACCCGCACCGCCGCCATCACCGGCGGCTTTGTCGCGCTGGGCCAGTGCCTCGCCTTCATGAAAAAGACCGGCATGGTGACGGCGCCGGTGATCCGCGATCATGTCGCCGCGATTTCCTGCGGCATTTACAAGGGCGTGCCGGTGCTGGACCTGGATTACGACGAAGATTCCAAGGCCGAGACCGACGCCAATTTCGTGCTGACCGGCGCGGGTGGCCTTGTGGAAATCCAGGGCACCGCGGAAGGCGCGCCCTTCAGCGAAGATGAATTGCTGGCGTTGCTCAAGTTGGCGCGCAAGGGCATCGGCGAGCTGGTCATCCTGCAGAAGGAAGCGCTTCTTTGATTAGGAAGTGGGCGTGAGACTGCCGCGCGGTAGTCAGTTGGTGGTCGCCTCTCACAACGCCGGCAAGGTGCGTGAGATCAAGGCGCTGCTGGGGCCGCACGGCATCGAACCCATCAGCGCCGGGTCCCTGGGCCTGCCCGAGCCGGAAGAACCTTCGCCGCCAATGCCGAACTCAAGGCGCGCGCATCGGCGCAAGGCAGCGGCCATGCCGCGCTGGCCGATGATTCCGGATTGTGCGTGGACGCATTGGGCGGTGATCCCAGCATCTATTCAGCGCGCTGGGCGGGGGAAACCAAAGACTTCGCCATCGCCATGACCCGCATCGAAAAGGAATTGCTGGCGAAAGGCCTGACGACCAGCGCCGCCAAATTCGTCTGCGCCTTGTCCATCGCCCTGCCGTCCGGCGAAATCCAGACCTTTGAAGGCGAAGTGCATGGCCGCCTCACATTTCCGCCGCGGGGCGATCATGGCTTCGGTTATGACCCCATCTTCATCGCCGACGGCATGGACGAGACCTTCGCCGAAATTGACCCGGCGCAAAAACACGCCATGAGCCATCGCGCCAAGGCGTTCGAGAAGCTGCTGCACTCCGGCATCTTCACGGAGAGCTTGTGAGCTTCGGCGTTTACGTCCACTGGCCGTTCTGCGCCGCCAAGTGTCCCTATTGCGATTTCAATTCCCATGTCCGCACCGCGATCGACGAAGACGGTTGGGTCGATGGCATCCTGGCCGAACTGGATTGGGTGGCGGAAACGCAAACCCATCGCCCGGTGGTGGAAACCATCTTTTTCGGCGGCGGTACGCCGTCACTGATGAGCGGAAAATCGGCAGGCCGCATTCTGCAAAAGATCGCCGCGCTGTGGCCGATGGCCAATGATGCGGAAATCACCCTGGAAGCCAATCCGGCTTCCGCCGATGCGGCGCGCTTTGCCGATTACCGCGCCGCCGGCGTCAACCGCGTCTCGCTGGGCGTGCAGGCGCTCAATGATGCCGACCTGAAAAAACTGGGGCGGCTCCACGATGTCGCCGAAGCCAAGGCCGCGCTGAAGATGGCGCTCGCGCTTTTTGACCGGGTTTCACTGGATTTGATCTATGCCCGCCCGGATCAAAGCGATGCGGACTGGCGCCGGGAATTGCGCGAAGCGCTCAGCTTCGGCACCGAGCATCTGTCGCTCTATCAGCTGACCATCGAGCCGGAAACGCCTTACGCCCTGCTGCACAAGAATGGCAGCCTGCAGATTCCCGACGATGACATCGCCGCCGGTCTTTATGAAACCACGCAGGAATTGACGTCGGCGGCGGGCGTGCCGGCCTATGAGATTTCCAACCACGCTCGGCCCGGCGCGGAAAGCCGGCACAATCTGATCTATTGGCGCTATGGCGACTATGCCGGGGTCGGCCCCGGCGCGCATGGCCGCTTGAATCTGGGCGGCCAGCGCACCGCCACCGCCGCGATCAAGCTGCCGGAACGCTGGCGCGACACCGTCGGCAAAAGTGGGCATGGCTTTGCCGAGCGCACCACGATCTCCAACGAGGAAGCGGCGCGCGAACATCTCTTGATGAATCTGCGCCTGGCCGAAGGCATCGATCTGGCGGCTTACGAACAGCGCTGGAGCGCGCGGCCCCACGCGGCAAAAATCGCGGCGATGCAGGAACAGGGTTTTGTCACGTTGGAAAATGACAGGCTGACGGCGACGCCCAGCGGTCGCCTGTTACTTAACCGCGTCATCGAAAAACTGCTGAACTAGAACCCGGGCCGCAGGAAGGTGGTCGGCGCAGGGCTGACCACCGCCGGGCCTGCCGCATTCACCTCCAGCACCGCAAGGCCGCGTTCCGACGTGCCATCAGCATTGAAGCGGAAGATGCCATTCACCCCGGCAAAGCCGTTGGGATCCATCAGCGCTGCGGCCGTGAAGCGGTGGTAGGCCTCGCCCTGCGACAGCAGCGCCACCAGCGACACGGCGTCATAGGCAAGGTTCGCCAGCCCGGCCGGCGCGGCGCCGAAGGTGGCGCGGTACTTGGCGATGAAGTCGGCATCGGCATTGGGCGCGGGCGCCGCAAACCAGGCGCCTTGCAAAGCGGATTCGCGCGACAGGCCGGCATCGTCCCACAGTCCGGTGCCCAGCAGCTTCACCTTGTCCCGCGCCATGCCGTCCTGCGACAGGGTCGGGGCGATGGCGCGCAGGATGGCGCCGCCCTGGGGAATGAACACCGCGTCGGCGCCGCTCTTGGCCACGATTCCGGCGGGCCCCGCCACGGCGGCGGCATTGGGTGCGAAGCGCTGGACATCGACGATATTGGCTCCGGCGGCGATGACGGATTGCCGGAAGGCGCCCTGCGCCACATCGCCATAGGCGGACTGCGGCACCAGGCCCGCGAACTGGCGATGGCCGCGGCTGGCCGCGTACGTCACGACACGGCGCACTTCATTCTGCGGCATGAAGCTCAGCAGATAGACGCCGTCGCCCGCCACGCTCTTTTCGGTGGAGAAGGCCAGCACCGGCACACCGCGGTCGCGGGCGATGGGCGCCACCGCCGATACCGAGGCGCCGAACAGGGGACCAACGATGATCTCGGCGCCCTGCGACAGAAGCTGCTGCGCCGCCTTCGCGGCGCCGGCGCCGCCATTGCCTTCATCGGCGGTCATCAAAAGGATGCGCGGATTGCCGGCATCGAACATCGCCAGCTGGGCGGCCTTCATCATCGACGCGGCCAGGGCGCGGGTGGCAGGCGCGGTGCTGGAGAAAGGCAGGATCACGCCGACCCGGATCGGGGTGCCCTGGGGCAAGCCGGGCAGGCGCAGATATTCGGGCATGTCCCGGTCCAGCGGATTGCCGGCCAGCGGCGCCTGGGGGGCGGCCACCATGGGCGGCGGTGGTGGGGGCGGCACGGGCCGGGTGGTGCAACCGGCTATCGCCACGGCCAAGGCAATGGCACAAACGCGGGACAGGGAACGCAATGTCATCGAAACATCCTTTGCCGGACGAACTTATGCCTTCGGACGCGGGCGGTAAATCACCGGATCGCGGCAGTTTGGCGGCGGGTCTCTATATTCTGGCGACCCCCATAGGCAATGCCCGCGACGTCTCTCTAAGAGCGCTGGACGTGCTGAAAGGTTGCGACGTCATCGCCGCCGAGGATACCCGCGTCACCTCCAAGCTGCTGTCCATCCATGGCATCTCCAAGCCGCTGATCCCCTATAACGACCACAATGCCCCCGAAATGCGGCCCCGCATCCTGGCGCGGCTGGCCGGCGGCGAGGCGGTGGTGCTGGTCAGCGATGCCGGCACGCCGCTGGTCTCGGACCCCGGCTACAAGCTGGTGCGGGCCGTGGTCGAGGCGGGCGCCAATGTCGTGGCGATCCCCGGACCCTCGGCGGTTCTGGCGGGGCTGACTCTGAGCGGCCTGCCGTCGGACCGGTTTTTGTTCGCGGGCTTTCTTCCCAGCCGCGAGGGTGAGCGCAAGTCCGCGCTGGAAGACCTCAAGGCCGTGCGCGCCACGCTGATCTTTTTTGAGTCGGCGCAGCGGCTGGCGGACTCCTTAAGCGCCATGGCCGCGGTGCTGGGCGACCGCCCGGCCGCGATGACGCGTGAGCTTACCAAGATGCACGAGGAAGTGCGGCGCGGCAGCCTGTCGGAGCTGGCGGCGCATTATGAAAAAGCCGGTGCGCCCCGGGGCGAGGTGACGCTGCTGGTGGGCCCGCCCGGCGAAGTGGTGACCGACAATGCCAAGATCGATGCGGCATTGACCGCCGCGCTGGCCTTCATGCCGGTCAAGGCGGCGGCCAACATGATCGCGGACCTGACCGACGGTTCGCGCAAGACGCTGTATGCCCGCGCGTTGGAATTGAAAGATGGTGACTGATCGCCAACAGGCACACCGGCGCGGCCATCGCAGCGAAAGCTTGGCGGCGCTGTGGCTGAGGCTCAAGGGTTACCGGATTCTGGCGCGGCGGCTGAAAACTCACGTCGGCGAGATCGACCTGGTGGCGGCCGCGCCCTTTGGCCCGGTCTGTTTCATCGAGGTCAAGGCGCGGGAAAATGCGCGGTTTGCGGCGGAATCGGTGCTGGCGGCCCAGCAGACTCGCATTGCCCATGCCGCCTCCTTATATCTCGCCAGCCGTCCGGGCCTGGCCCGCCGCGGCAGCCGTTTTGATATTGTCGCCATCGCGCCCCGCACCTTGCCGGTGCATCACCGGGATGTGTGGCGGCCCGAATTCTGAGCAGAGGTTTTCATGGTGTTGACCGTCGCAATCCAGATGGACCCGATCGAGAAGATCGATATCGGCGGTGATTCCACCTTTGCGCTGGCGCTGGAAGCGGAACGCCGCGGCCATGCCATGCTTTATTACGGGCCGCGCGATCTCACATTCCGCGACGGCAAGGTCACGGCCCATGTCCGGCCGCTGAATGTGCGCGCGGTGCGCGGCGATCATTTCGCGCTGGGCGATTATTTCGTCTACGACCTGTCACAGACCGATGTGGTGCTGATGCGCCAGGATCCGCCCTTCGACATGGCCTATATCACCGCCACCCACATCCTGGAGCACATCCACCCCAAGACCCTGGTGGTGAACAACCCGGTGGAGGTGCGCAACGCACCGGAGAAGCTGTTCGTCACCCACTTCAAGGGGGTGCAGCCCCCGACCCTGATCACCCGCGATCTGGACGCCATCGCCGATTTCCGCCGGCGCTATCCCGACATGATCCTCAAGCCCCTGAACGGGGCCGGCGGCTCGGGCGTGGCGCGGCTGAAGCCCGACGACTCCAATCTCGAGGCGATGCTCGAACTTCACTTC
>JAZKDV010000221.1:10643-13513 GCA_040387395.1 Pseudomonadota bacterium
CAGGACCCGCCCTTCGACATGGCCTATATCACCGCCACCCACATTCTTGAGCGGATCCCTCCCAGGACGCTGGTGGTGAACAATCCCGCCGAAGTGCGCAACGCGCCGGAAAAACTCTTCGTCACCGAATTCGCGGAGTTCATTCCGCCGACCTTGATTACTTCGGACCTGCGCGAAATCCGCGCCTTCCGCGACGAGTTCAAGGACATCATCCTCAAGCCGCTTTACGGCAATGGCGGTGCGGGCGTGTTCCGCGTCAAATCGGACGACGAGAATTTCGGCGCCCTGATGGAGATGTTCACCCAGTTCTATCGCGAGCCTGTCATCGTGCAGCGCTACCTTCCCGATGTGCGCAAGGGCGACAAGCGCATCATCCTGGTGGACGGCGAATTCGCCGGCGCCATCAACCGGGTGCCGGCGAGTGGAGAAGCCCGCTCCAACATGCATGTGGGGGGCCGCCCGGAAGCCACCGACCTGACGGCGCGCGAAAAGGCGATATGCGCCGCCATCGGCCCTGAGTTGAAGAAACGCGGCCTCATCTTCACTGGCATTGACGTGATTGGCGACTATATGACCGAGATCAACGTTACCTCCCCGACCGGCATCCATGAGGTCAAGCGGTTCGGCGGCGCCGATATCGCGGCTCTCGTCTGGGATGCCATTGAAAGAAAACGGAAATGATCACGGTTCGCAGATCGGAAGAGCGCGGCAAGGCCAGGATCGATTGGCTGGACTCGCGCCATACCTTTTCCTTCGGCGACTATTACGACCCCGCCTTTGAAAGCTTCGGTCCGCTGCGCGTGATCAACGAAGACTGGATCAAGGGCGGCGCCGGCTTTCCGCCCCATCAGCACCGCGACATGGAAATCGTCACCTATGTGCTGGACGGCGCCATCGCCCACAAGGATTCCACCGGCGGCAGCGGCACCATCCGTCCCGGCGAAATCCAGCGCATGAGCGCAGGGACCGGCATCACCCATGCCGAATTCAACGCCAGCCCGACCGAGACCTGCCACCTGCTGCAAATCTGGATCATGCCGTCCAGGACCGGCATCGAACCCGGCTATGAGCAAAAGACCATTCCGCCCGAGGTGGTGCAAAATCATTTCGGCCGCATCGCCGCGCCCGAGCCGCGCGAAAACGAGGTGCGGCTGGTGCAGGACGCCGAAATCTGGGTGGCGAAACTCGATGCCGATGTCGAGGCGATCCGTCCCCTGGCGCAGGGCCGCAAGGCGTGGCTGCAGGTGGCCCGGGGTGAAATCACGCTGGGCGAGGAAACGCTCAAGGCCGGCGACGCCGCCGCCATCACCGACCAGACCCAGATCACGGTGCGGTCAAAAGCCCCCAGTGAAGTGCTGCTCTTCGATCTGTCCTGATCACCAGCGAAGTTCGGCCATCATCGCGGCATAAACACCGATACCGTCCCACAGATTGCGCAGCCGCAGATTTTCATTCGCGGCATGCTGGTTGTTGTCATGGTTGCCGATCGGAAGGCCGATCACCGGCACATGAAAAGCGTCGTCGAACAGATTGATCGGTACGCTGCCTCCCATCATGGGAAGGACGGCGATCGGGCCCCCGGCTGCTTTTTCCGCCGCCGCAATCACACCCTTGGCGGCCGGGCTGGTCATATCGCTGCGAAGCGCTGGATAGCCGCTGTCCCAGGTCAGCCGGATAATGCGGGAATGCGCCCTGCGTGCCGCCGCATCGGGCGCGCTTGTCACCACCGTCCAGCCCTTTGCTTTCAGAAAGGCTTCAACCTTGGCGCGCACGCCCGCGATTGTCTGGCCGGGCACCAGCCGGAAATCCACCGACATGGCCGCTTCAGCCGGAATGGCATTGTTGGCATCGGCGCCAACCTGCCCCGAACGCAGCCCGCGAATATTCAGCGCCGGGCGCATGGTGCTGGCCGTCAACCCGTCTTGGCCTTCGCTGCGGCCGACGCCGAATTCGCGCTTCAAACCGTCTTCCACCTGCGGCAGCCGCGCGATGGCGGCTTGCTCGGCGGCAGTCAGGGTCCGGACATCGTCGACAAAGCCGGGAATCAGGATGCGCCCGTCACCATCGCGCATCTGGCCGATCAGCTCGGCGGCCATCGCAGCCGGGTTGGGTACCCAGTTGCCGTAATGGCCGTCATGCAAGGCGCGCAGCGGGCCATAAATGGTGGCTTCCAGTCCCAGAAGGCCGCGCACGCCAAAATACAGCGTAGGCGCGCGCGACTGATGCACCGGGGCATCGCCGATCAGCCACACATCGCCGCGGAGCTCCGCGGCGTGAGTTCTGAGAATTTCACCGAGATGCGGGGAGTTGGCCTCCTCTTCGCCATCCCAAACCACCTTGATATTGACGGAAGGCTTGCGGGCCATCGCTTTCAACGCATCAAATGCGGTCAGAAAAGCGACGATGGCGCCTTTGTCATCCGCGGTGGCGCGGCCAAAAAGCCGCCACTCGGGATTGAAGGGGGGCTTTGCGGATTTCCAGTCCACCTCCTTGCCTGCCAGGCCATCGCGCATGACCGGCACGAAGGGATCGGACGACCATTGCGTCCGCGTCACCGGCTGGCCGTCATAATGGGCATAGAAGACGACAGTGCGCTTGGCGCCGGGGCTGCTCAAGGATCCGAACACCACCGGCGGCGCGCCAGATGCTGTCATCAGCAAGGTTTTGAATCCCCGCGCCTTCAACAGCGCTTCGAGCCGGGTGGCGGTGGCGGACCAGTTCGTCGAGCTGGCCGACAATCGCGGCTTCATGTTTGGCGCGATAGTCCTGGACCTGCCGGGTCAGCTCAGCGCCCCATGCCGGACGGATGAGCGCGGCAAGGACAAGGGCGGCGGAAAGAAACCTCACGGCGTGCCTTTCGGGCCGGACTA
>JAZKDV010000222.1:0-20748 GCA_040387395.1 Pseudomonadota bacterium
TTGACAGAATGGGGGCTTATCCCCCATTACCCGGCCCTCTCGACCTGACCTTTTTGCTTCTTGGAGTTTCCCATGGCGAAGCCGACCACCGCGAAGATCCGCCTCAACAGCGAAAGTGGCAGCGGCTTTTTCTATGTCACCAAGAAGAACACCCGCACCATGACCGAGAAGTTCTCGATCAAGAAGTACGACCCGGTGCTGCGCAAGCATGTCGAATTCAAGGAAGGCAAGATCAAGTAAGCAGTTCGCTTATCTGATCTGAAACGCTAGCCTTGCGCGCATGCAGCGCGCCCTTTCCCGGCTCTCCAGCGAACTCTTCGACGTCCTGATCATCGGCGGCGGCGCCACCGGCTGTTTCACCGCGCGTGATTGCGCCCTGCGCGGGCTGAAGGTCGCTCTGGTGGAAGCGCGCGACTTCGCCAGCGCCACCAGTGCCCACAATTCCAAGCTGGCCCATGGCGGGCTTCGCTATCTGCGCAATATGGAATTCAGCCTGGTGCGCGAATCCTTGCGCGAGCGGCGCCATCTGATGCGGATTGCGCCGCACCTGGTGCGCCCGCTGCCCTTCCTGCTGCCGCTCTACAATGCCGGGCTGGCCGAACGGCTGAAGCTGCGCGCCGGCCTGACGCTGTATGACCTTCTGTCGTTCGACCGCAATCGGCTGGAAGATGCCAGCCAGCGCCTGCCCGGCCATCGCTGGCTTAAACCGGCGGAAGCCTTATCGCGCGAGCCGGTTCTGGGAGGTGACGGCTTTGAAGGCGCGTTCGAATATCACGACGCCCAGATGTACGCGCCCGAGCGTATCGCACTGGAATGCCTGCTCGATGCCGATGCCCAGGGCGCCGCGATCGCCAACTATGTCTCTGCCGACCGCCTGCTGTTGCGCGATGGGAAGATCGAAGGCGTCACCGCGCATGAGGTGATGACCGGCGCTGTCTTCGACATCCGCGCCAGGACGGTACTTGTTGCCGCCGGTCCCTGGGCCGACTTGTTCCTGGAACAGGCCACCGGCCAGCAGGCCGCGCACAAGCTGATCCGCTCCAAGGGGATTCACCTGCTGGTGCCTGAGATCAGCAAGGCGGCGCTGACCATTGAGGCCGGTAATGGGCACCTGTTCGCCCTGCCGTGGCGTGGCCACACATTGCTGGCCACCACGGACACACCGTTCAGCGGCGACCCTTCCACGGTTGCGGTGGAGGAAAGCGATATCGAAGCACTGCTGGGCAGTTTCCAGAAATATCTGCCGTCGGCGGGGCTGATGCTCGAGGATGTGCAGTTTTTCTATGCGGGCCTGCGGCCGTTGGTGAGTGACGGTTCCAAGGACAGTTACAATGTCAGCCGCCGCTCCGAACTGGTGGATCATGGCGCGGACGAAAAGCTGGACGGCGTGTTTTCCGCGCTGGGCGGAAAGTGGACCACCTCCCGCGTGTTGGCCGAAACCATCACAGATGCGCTGGTGAACAAGCTGGGTTCGAAAACCCGGCCCTGCACCACCGGCACGACGCTGCTGCCCGGCGGCAGGTTCGACCGCTTTGACGACATGGTGCGCGGCTATCAGAAAACCTGGCCGGGCATTTCGACCCTGCGCAACATGGCCCATATGCTGGGCGCGCGCCTGCCCGCCGCCCTGAAAGGCGCGAAGCTGACCGATCTTGCGAGCCTGGGGAAAAGCGGCGACACGCTGGCCCAGGTGCGTTTCGCGCTGGACGAGGAAATGACCCTGACCCTGGAAGACATGGTGATGCGGCGCACAGCGCTGGGCCAGTTCGGTCCGCCCAGCCCCGCCGCAATCGAAAAAGTCGCCAGCATGATGGCCACGCATCTGGGCTGGAACGACGACAAGAAAGCCCGCGAGATCGACAGCCTGGCGCCGATCTACAGGACCGCGGCATGACGGCCTTTGTGATATTCAACCCCAATTCGGCGGGCGGCGAAACGGGACGGGACTGGCGCGAGATCGAGGAGGCTCTCGAGCGGGTCTTTCCGCTGATGTCCTTCTTCGTCACCGCCGCGCCGGCCCAGGCCGCCCATATGGTGCGCGACGCCCTGCGCGACGGCCATATGGAGATCATCGCGGTGGGCGGCGACGGCACCATCAACGAAGCCCTGAACGGTTTTTTCGATCGCGGCCTCCCGGTCTCGCCCGACGCGACCTTCAGCTTTGTTCACAATGGCCATGACAGCGCCCTGTGCCGCAAGTTCGGACTGCTGCCGGGCTGGCGCGCCGGGATCGAGCATCTCAAGCAGGCGCATGTCCGCAAGGTCGATGTCGGCCGCGTCTCCTGCCTGAGCGAAAGTGGCGCGCCCATTTCGCGCCACTTTCTGGGCGGCGCCAGTTTCGGCCTGTCCGGTAGCATTGCCCGCGCTTTGGGCACCGGGCGTATCGCCTGGATGTTCGGGCACCGCTTCGCGCAAGCCTGGCACAGCATGATGGCGCTGGCCCGCTGGCGTACCTGCCGGGTACGCCTGATTGCATCGGGCTATGACGAGATCGCGGGTATTTCCAGCGTGCGGCTGTCGCCCTTTGGCGGGCTACTGGATGTAGAAGTCGCGGCTGGCAAATCCCGCCGCCGCATCCTGCAGGCGATGAAATCCGCCGGACGGCGGCTGCGCTCGGCACGGCTGACCGCGGCGCCGACCCTGGACACCAGCGGGCGGGTGGCAGTGGAAACCGATGGCGAAAGCGCAGGCGTGCTGCCCGCCAGTTTCGAGATCTATCCGGCCACCCTCAATCTGCGCGTCTGACCCTGTTTGGGGTAGGATCACGGCATGACTCCATGGATTCGCTGGACCGCCGAACCCGCGCCGGCCGAACCGGCCTGGCGCTGGTTGGCGCAGTCTTTGGGGATGCCCGCGCTGCTGGCGACGCCGCAGCGTCCACGCACCGAAATGCTGTTGCCGCCTTCCCGGCTTCCGGAAGCCGCGCGGCAGAAGCTTGCCGCCCTGCTGGGCGAACGCCTGCACACCGATGATGAAGCGCGCATCGCCCATGCCGGAACGGCGGATGCCGCCAGTATTCTCAGGCTGCGCGGGGGTGATCTCTCCCTCGCGCCCGACGCGGTTTTGTATCCGCGCAGCGAAGACGACGTCCTGGCATTGCTGCAAATCTGCGCGGAGGCGGGCGTCGCGGTGGGCAATGGCAAACATCCCGCCCGCGTGATCTGCGATACCAGCGGCATGACCGACATCTTGTCGCTCGATGCGGTATCCGGGCTGGCGCAGGTGCAAGCCGGAATCAGCAGCGCGGAACTGGCGCGCCAGCTCGCGGCGCGCGGCATGAGTTTCGGACCAGCAGAATTTTTCCACCTCGGAAACAGGATGAAGCGAAATACCGAAGGCGTAGTGGATATGCGCCTGGCGACGCCGCAAGGCCCGCTTCCTTCCGGCCTCCTGCCGGGAGCAGACTTTGGTATCGTCACCGCCGCAACCCTGCAAATTCGCGCCCTGCCCGCCAGCACGCTGCATCTGGAGTATCTGTTCCCCGATTTCGCCAGCGGGTTCGCGGCCATGCGTGAGGCGCAGCGCGAATGCGTGGCGCAAATCTCCGTGCGGCTATGGGATACGGAGGAAACACGCTTTCACCGCCGGCTGGCCGCCATGACACAAACGCCGACCCTGATGCAGCGGATCACGGACCTCGTCCGCGGGCAGCCCCGGGACGGCGCGGCGGCGCTGCGTATCACCATCAGCGGCGGCGCGGCGGATGTGGAAACTTCACGCAAACGTTTTGCCGCACTGGCCCAAAAGCTGGGCGCACAGACCTGGGATGGCGTTGCGCCGCGTGACTATCGCACCCTGCTGCTGGATCGCGGCGTCACGGTGGACGAAGTGCGCGCCAGTGCAACCTGGTCGGAGTTGCCTGTATTGTATGCCGCCCTGCGCACCGCGCTGGATCAGGCGATGCGCCTGCACGCGCCGCGCACGGATGCACATGGCCTGGTGCTGGCGCAAACCACAGACGCCCGCCATGAAGGTGCCCACCTCACCTGCACCTTCATGTTTCCCCGCCTGCTCAATGGCGATGTGGCGCAAGCACAAGCCGTCCGCCAGACGGCGCTTGATGTGCTGACCGCACACAACCGATCGCCACGCGAAACAGAACTGCGCCGCGCTATCGCCGCGGTTCTGGACCCCTCGGGCATCCTGGCGTCTGACGAACCTTAGGCCGCGTCCAGGGATTCGCGCACCGACTTGGCGGCGCGGGACACCGCGTCATGGGCCTGTGGCAGCACGGTCTGCAGATAGATAAAGCAATGCACCATGTCGGCATAATCGGCGATGGTGACTTTCACACCGGCGGCGCGCAACTTCTCCGCATAGGCCAAGCCCTCATCGTGCAGCGGATCAAAGCCCGCCAGCATCACATAGGCGGGCGGCAGGCCGGAAAAATCCTTGCCACGCAAGGGCGACACGCGCGGAGAATTGCGGTCGGCCTCAGGCGGCAGATAGAGCGAATGAAAATATTCGATGGCGCGCCGTTCCAGGAAATAGCCCACGGCGAACTCGTTCAGCGATGAGGTGTCGCCGCCGATCTGGGTGTTGGGAAACATCAGAAGCTGGGCGGCGATCCGGATACCGCCCTTCTCCTTCAGGATCTGGGTCAGGATCGCAGCCAGCATGGCGCCGGCGCTGTCGCCGCCCAGCGCGATCCGCCCTGCATCCACACCCAGCGCGGTGGCATTGGCTTCGATCCACTGCACGGCGGCCAGCGCATCATCCAGCGCGGCGGGATAGACATGCTCCGGCGCCAGGCGGTAATCCACCGCTATCACCTTGAAGCCGCCTTCGGCCGCCATCAGGCGGCAAAGGCCGTCATGGCTTTCCAGGCTGCCGGCGACAAAACCGCCGCCATGAAAAAAGATCAGAGTTGGTTGGGGTCCACTGGCCGCCACCGGCGCATAGCCGCGGGCGCGGATATCACCGCCCGGACCGGGAATAGTAAAATTGTCGATCTTGCCGACCGCCACATCCTTGGGGCCGGCCAATTGCATCATGCCGGCAAAGGTCTGGCGCGTGATCGCGGGCGGCACGTCCCACGCCTTGGGGCGCGGGAAGGCGGCGGCCTTGTCCAGAAAGGCTTTCACCAGTGGATCGAGCGGCATGAAAAGTCCTGCGAAGCGAGGACCCATGCTAGCCCATTTCGCCGGGCTTTAGACTAGTGGATGGAGATGCGTCCCTCGGGATCGACGCGGCCTGAATTTATGTCACCCAGCAGGACCAGCATCACGAACCAGAACTGGGCGCGCTCATGGGCGCCTTCCGCTTCCAGCGTCATCACCGCGCGGCTGGCATAATCGGACGCCGCCGCGCCATGCTCCGCCGCAAGGTCGCCCGCCAAACGATAAAGGTCTCCGGTCGTCATCGTCATGCCAGCAGCATGACAGCGCCGCATGAATGCAGGCTTAACCGCAGATTTATTGTTTTATTTCAAACGCTTGTGAATGAATTACACCTGCGCACCGTAATTTGCTATATACCCCACCCAACAAGCGTGGATTTCCCGTGCGCGGCAAAAGCATCCTTCTGATCATCGGCGGCGGCATCGCGGCCTACAAGGCCCTTGAGCTGGTGCGCCGTCTCGCCGAACGCGGCGTCAGCACCCGCGCTATCCTGACCAAAGCAGGCGCGGAGTTCGTCACGCCGCTGTCGGTGTCGGCGCTGACGGGCGAAAAAATCTATTCCGATCTTTTCAGCCTGACCGATGAGGCCGAGATGGGCCACATCCAGCTGTCGCGCAGCGCCGATCTCGTGGTCGTGGCGCCGGCCACCGCCGATCTGATGGCCAAGATGGCGAACGGTCTGGCCAATGACCTGGCGTCCACCGCCCTGCTGGCGACCGACAAGCCGGTGCTGATGGCGCCGGCGATGAACGTGCGGATGTGGGAAAGCGCTTCGGTGAAGCGCAACCGCGCCATCCTCGCGCAAGATGGCGTTCTTTTTGTCGGACCCAATGACGGCGAAATGGCCTGCGGCGAATTCGGAGCCGGCCGCATGGCCGAACCGCTCGAGATCGTCGCCGCCATCGAACGCGCATTCGCGGTCGATAGCCCGCTGGCCGGCATTCGCGCGCTGGTGACCGCCGGCCCCACCCGCGAGCCGGTGGATCCGGTGCGCTTCCTCGCCAATCATTCCAGCGGCAAGCAGGGCTATGCCATCGCCGACGCGCTGGCCCGCGCCGGCGCGGAGACGACATTGATCTCCGGTCCTGTATCCCTGACCGCGCCAAAAGGCGTGAAACTGCAGCGCGTCACTACGGCGCGCGAGATGCTGGCGGCCTGCGAAGCCGCCCTGCCCGCCGACGTGCTGGTGATGGCGGCCGCCGTGGCCGACTGGCGTCCCGACTTCGCCGCCAACAGCAAGATCAAGAAATCCACCGACCGGGTGGTGCCGCTGATCAAGCTGGTGGAGAACCCCGACATATTGGCCACCCTGTCCGCCCATGCGGCGCGGCCGCGGCTGGTGATCGGCTTCGCCGCCGAAACCGACGATGTGGTGCCGAACGCGGTGGCCAAGCGCACCCGCAAGGGCGCCGACTGGATCATCGCCAATGACGTTTCAGGCGACGTGATGGGCGGGGAGCGCAACCGCGTACATCTGATCAGCGAGGCCGGCACCGAAGACTGGCCCGACATGACAAAAAGCGAAGTGGGGCTCCAACTGGCTGCCCGTATCGCCAAGAAGCTCAAAGGGGCCGCATGAAAGTCGGAATCAAGAAACTTCCCAACGGGGCCGATCTGCCCCTGCCCCACTATGCCACGCCCGGTTCGGCGGGCTTGGACCTCCTGGCCGCCATTGATGCCGAGATCGCGCTGGCGCCGGGCGCCCGCATGGCGGTGGCCACCGGCATCGCCATCGAACTGCCGCTGGGGGTGGAAGCCCAGGTGCGTCCGCGTTCGGGCCTGGCGCTGAACCACGGCATCACCTGCCTGAATTCGCCGGGCACCATCGACAGCGACTATCGCGGCGAGATCAAGGCCATCCTGATCAACCACAGCGACACGGTGTTCAGGATCACCCGCGGCATGAAGATCGCCCAGATGGTGATCGCCCGCCACGAACAGGCCGAGCTCGTCGAAGTTGACGGCCTTAGTGAAACCGCGCGCGGCGCGGGCGGCTTCGGTTCGACGGGCATGAAAGCCAAAGCCTGATGCTGAAACTGTCGCGCAAAACCTTGCTGGCGCTGGAAGCGGTGATCGACATCGCCTTCAATGCGCGCCCGGAGCCGGTGCAGGCCAAGGAAATCACCGCCCGGCAGGGCGTACCGCAGCGTTACCTGGAACAGGTGATGCAGCAGCTGGTGCGCGCCGGTATCCTCAAGGGCGTGCGCGGTCCGCGCGGCGGCTATCGCCTGGCGCGCGAGCGGCGGCGCATCTCGGTCGGCGACGTGGTGCGGGTGGCCGAAAGCATCGAGGACGACGAGGAAAAGCACACCCCCCGCTCCGACCTGGGCATGCGCATTGTCGCGCCCTTCGTGGTCACCTTGCAGGACGAACTGATGACCCGGCTGGATTCGGTCTCCATCGAACACCTGTGCCAGCGGGCGCGTCATGCCGGCGTCGAAGCCGGCGCCGAAAACAGCGCGGATTTCACAATTTAGGAGCGTCGGCGAAAGCCGGAGCGACAACATCAAAGGAGTTCAGACATGGAACAGGGCAAGCCGGGACGCGGGCGGATTTATGACTCCATAACCCAGACCATCGGCGACACACCGCTGGTGCGGATCAAGCGCATGCCCGCAGAGGCCGGCGCCAAGGCCGACATCCTGCTGAAGCTGGAATTCTTCAACCCGATCTCCTCGGTCAAGGACCGCATCGGCGTCAGCATGATCGAGACGCTCGAGAAGCAGGGCATCATCACGGCCGGCAAGACCACGCTGATTGAACCGACCAGCGGCAATACCGGCATCGCGCTGGCCTTCGTGGCCGCCGCCAAGGGCTACAAGCTGATCCTGGTGATGCCGGAATCCATGTCGCTGGAACGCCGCAAGATGCTGATGATCCTGGGGGCCCAGATCGAGCTGACCGAGGCCGCCAAGGGCATGAAGGGCGCCATCGCCCGCGCCCATGAGCTGGTGGCCGAACATCCGGGAGCCGTGATCCCGCAGCAGTTCGAAAACCCCGCCAACCCGGAAATCCACCGCCAGACCACGGCGGAAGAAATCTGGAACGACACTGAAGGCAAGGTCGACATCGTGATCAGCGGTATCGGCACCGGCGGCACCATCACCGGCGTCGGCCAGGTGCTGAAGGCCAAGAAGCCTTCCGTGCAGATGATCGCCCTGGAGCCCGAAGACAGTCCCGTCCTGTCAGGCGGCGCGCCGGGCCCGCACAAGATTCAGGGCATCGGTGCGGGCTTCGTGCCCGCCATCCTGGACCGCAAGGTGATCGACGAGGTCATCACCATCTCCAACGAAACCGCGCTGTCGACCGCGCGCAAGGCGGCGCAGCTTGAAGGGATTCCCGTCGGCATCTCGTCGGGCGCAGCCATCGCGGCGGCGCTGGAAGTCGGTGCGCGCCCGGAAAATGCCGGCAAGACGATCGTGGCGATCATCCCGTCTTTCGCGGAACGCTACCTGTCGACCGCTCTGTTTGAAGGCCTGTAGCGATTAGCGCGAGGGATTTTGTGACCTGAGCAGGAGCGTGAGCCGAAGTGGGCGAGTAGCCCATGAGGCGATGCGCGACGAACTCAGGGCGCAAAAGACCCGCGCTAGCGTACGCCAACACTGTTGAGCGAGCCGATAACGCCAAACGCCTGCAGCAGCCAGATCACGACGCAGATCACGACCACGGCGTTGAGGATGGACTTAATCTTGCCGTCCATCGGGATGTAGTTGTTGACCAGCCAAAGCAGGACACCGACGACGATCAGAACGATGATAATGTTGATAAGCATGAAATCTCCCGCGAAAATCTGGCTAGGCAACGGCCAGCGGCGCAGGAAGTTCCCTGGCTGCCTCTAAATCAGGCTGGCCAGCAGATCCGGGCGGTCGGTACAGATCGCATCCAGTCCCAACAGCCGCTCCATGTCCGCCACCGCGTTGACGGTCCAGGCCCCGACCTTGAGGCCCTTCGCGCGGGCATAGCCGACATTGTCCGGCGTGGCGTCGGGAAAATTGGGAAACCAGCCCTGCCCGTCCGCCTGGACGATGGCATCGATCACCGGGCGCACATCGCCGTCCAGCTTGTCGGTCGTAAACCAGCAGGGCGCGCCGCGCTGGCGTATGCGCGCCAGCGTCCGCCAGTCGAAGGCGACAAAGAGCACCCCGGCCAGGAAGTCCATACCCGCCACCACATCATAGACTGCGTCCGCCAAGCGGGCGGGATCGGCACAGCCGTCGCACTTCAATTCCACGAACAGGTCGAAGGGACGCGGCGCGGCCTGCGCCAGGCGAATGACCTCCTCCAGTGTCGGAACGGTGGCATCCACCGGCTGCAGCAAGGGGTATTGCAGCGCATAAGCGCCGCCGGGCTCGGGGTGCCCGACATCGAAGGCGCGCAACTCTGCCAGGGTGAGGTCCGCGATTAGCGGACCTGGTTCGCGAACCCACACATCGTCCTTGCGCGCCACTCCCGCCATCAGGCGGAAATCGTGATGCACCACCACCGCGCCGTCGCGCGAAAGCTGGACATCCAGTTCGGCGCCGTCGCAGCCGCTGGCAATGGCATCGGCAAAAGCCGCCAGCGTATTCTCCGGCCATAGCGCCGCGCCGCCGCGATGGGCGATGTTGAGGGTCATGCCCGTTTCTGCACCCAGAACTGATACATGCCGGCGAAACTGTCGGGATTATCAGCCTCGAATTCCTGCCAGTGCGCCAGATCGGTGGCACTCGCATCATCGGGAAAGCGCCGGCGGTAAGCGGCCAGTACATCGTCGTCGGCGGAAAATCCCAGCAACGTCAGATCATGCGCGCGCAGGAATTTACCGATGGCAGGCAGTGTCAGGTGATGCTCCTGCACATGAAACAGCAGGTCGCGGCAGGTGCTGGTGTTGAAGAAGTCCGCGGATGCCTTGAGCACATCGCGCTGGTCGCTGGTTTCCAGCAGGCGCTGGCGCGCGCTGCGGATATCATCGGCGGCACCACCCGCAATGCGCGGCAGATTTCTGCGCGCCACTTCGCTGTCGAAGCCCAGCAGCATGACGCCACCGGGGCGCAGCAGCGACAACAGCACCCGCCAGCCGGCCAGCGGGTCGGCCAGATGATGCAGCACGCCAACCGCTTCGATCATGTCGAACTGGCGCTCGAGCGTGCCCAGGGCCAGCAGGTCGGCTTGCGCATATTCAATGTCCAGCCCCATCTCACGGGACTTGCGCGCGGCATGGGCCAGGCTGCTCAGGCTGAGGTCCACACCCAGCGTGCGGGCGCCCGCAAACCTTTGCGTGGTCTCGATGGCGTTGCGCCCCGTGCCGCAGCCCGCGATCAGGATATCGACCCTCTCGCCCGTGACCACGCTTGCGATTTTCGCATGGGGAAAATTCTGGCGCAGGTAACCGCTCAGGTCTTCGGCTTCCGCCGTTCCCGCCCGAACCCATCGCGGATAGGGATTTTCCTCATACTGGGCCTGAACCGCCCGCGATCCCGCATCGGTGATCTCCGTCAGCCGGGGAATGTCCGCGCGCAAGCGGCGCTCCTCCGCGGGCTCGCGAATTTGCTGGGTCAGGATGGCCTCGACAGTGGCCGGCCATGACCGGTCCAGCAGTCGGTCGGCCGAGGGAATGGAATGCAGCGGGAAATAGGCCGCCACGGCGACTAGCCATGTCGGTGAGATGGGCGCGTTCGCTTCCAGCGCGGCGGTCAGCCTGTCGCGCAATTCTCCCGCTTGCGCGATCTCATCCCCGGAATGGTTGAAGACATACTCATTGATGAAACATTGCTGGGCCAGCGCGGCGTGGAAATCCATCGCGGCCGGATCGCCCCCTCCCATGGCATCGCGCAAAAGATCGCGGCGCGATGCCGTCAGGAGCGTCTCCAGCTCCATGTCCAGGTTCGGCGTCAGGCGCAGCAGGGCATGGAGCAAGGTATCGCCCATCACATTGCCGCTATGCTTGACCAGATCGGCGCTGACCCGCGCCAGATCACTGGGCCGGTCCCAGCCCTCCTCCAGGGCGCGAAGCAGCCAGGGCCGCAACATCTCGGCCTCGCCGGCAAACCGCAGATCCTTGACGCATTGCACGAACAATCTGCGGCTTTGCGGATTTTCTTCCAGCGCCAATCCGCGCAGCGCCGCGTCGAGGGCGCGTTTGCGATCACCCTGCGCCAGATGCGCCAAGGCCAGGTTGCTGAGAACTTCAGGCTGCGCGGGTTGAATTTCCAAAGACCGCGTCAGGCAGGCAATCGCTTCCACCGGCTTGCCCATCGACCGCAAAACGATTCCGAGATTGCCATGCGCATTCGGCAAGTGCGGCGCCAGGGCAATGGCCTGGCGATAACACTGCGCCGCGTCTTCCCATTGGCCCTGCTGCATCAGCAGCACGCCCAGATTGTTGTGAATGTCCGGCTGACCGGGATCGAGCTTGAGCGCGATGCGGCTGGCGGCAACCGCCTCGTCCATCTGGCCCAGCGCGGCCAGCGCCAGTCCCAGATGCAAATGATAGGGCGCGATTACCGCATTTCGCGCAATCGCCTTGCGGATCAGTTCCACGGCGGCAGACGGCTGCCCAGCCTGATAGGCGATCACACCCAGCCGGTGCAGGCTGTCGGCATGGCGCGGCTCGGCCGCCAGCACCTGCCGGTAAAGCTGTTCCGCCTCCGCCAGGCGCCCGGCATGATGGAACTGCACGGCGGCCGCGAACATATCGGACGGGTTTGATGCCGGTTGTGCAGGGCCGGCCGCGCGGCGTTGCTTGCGGTTCATAGAAAGGCCCCGCGGCGGAAGAGACCGGATCTCATCTTTGCCCCATTTTCTTCTTTTATAGGACGGCAATCACACAGCGCAAAGCCGGGAAGTCCGCTATACCCTCCGGCCCGTTCGCATACTTCGCCGGAAAAACACCGCAGTTTGACATGTCTTCGCCCGATCTGACCTCGCCCGGACCGCTGATCCCCGCTCACCGCCATCACGCCTGGTTGCTGGAAAGCCGCGAGTTGCTGCGCCTGGCGGTGCCACTGGCGGCCACCCAGCTGGCGCAGATGGCGATCCTGGCCACCGACACCATCATGCTGGGTCATTTCAGCAAGGAAGCGCTGGCCGCCAGCGCGCTGGGAAACACCGTCTATTTCCTGATCTGGCTGCTGGGCTGCGGCATTCCCTGGGCGGTATCGCCGGTGATCGCGCATATCCAGGGTGAGCACAGCAACAGCAAGGAGGGCCGCGACCGCCGCGGCGTGCGCACCGCCGTGCGCATGGGCCTGTGGTCGGTCGCCATCGTTTCCCTGCCGCTGATGGGCCTGTTGTTCTTCACCCAGCCCATCCTGCTTTTCTTCCGCCAGCAGCCGGAACTGGCGGCGGACGCCGCCGTCTTTGCGTCGGCGCTCGCCATCGGCCTGCCCTTTGCCCTGGGCTTCCAGGTGCTGCGCAGCTTTTCGACCGCCCTGTCCTACGCCGTCCCGCCGATGGTGGTGCTGATCCTGGCCATCCTCTTCAATGCCCTTGCCGATTATGCCCTGATCTTCGGGCATTTTGGTTTCCCGCGCCTGGGCATCCTGGGCGCAGGCATTGCCAGCGCCAGTTCCAACATTTTTGCCTTCGTGGTGATGCTGGCGATTGTCCTGGGTTTTCCCGCGCTGAAGCGTTACCGCGTCCTGCATCGGCTGACCCAGGCCGACTGGAAAACCTTCCGCGAACTGTTCCGGCTGGGCCTGCCCATCGGCATCACCATGGTGTTCGAGGTAGCCCTGTTCAACGGCGCGGCGCTGGCGATGGGTATTTTCGGGCTGGCGTCACTGGCCGCGCATCAGATCGCCATCACCATTCCCTCCATCACTTTCATGGTGCCGCTGGGCATCGGACTGGCGGCCACGGTGCGGGTCGGGTTGGCGGCGGGCGCGGGCGATCCTGCCGGGGCGCGCCGCGCCGGCTTCGTCGCCATCGCCATGTCCGGCCTGTTCATGTGCGCCATGGCGCTGGTGCTGCTGCTCTGGCCACGCCAGATCGCGTCCCTGTGGCTGCCCGACATTGCGGAGAATGCCGATGTGCTGGCGCTTGCGGTGAGCTTTCTCGCCGTCGCCGCCGCGTTCCAGTTGATGGACGGCATCCAGGTTGCCGCCAACATGAGTCTGCGCGGCCTCAAAGACACGACAGGCCCGATGTGGCTGGCCGGAGGCTCCTATTGGCTGGTGGGCGCACCCGCCGGGCTGCTGCTGGCCTTCACCTTCGGCATGCAGGGTTTTGGCATCTGGCTGGGGCTGGCGCTGGGCCTGCTGGTGGCGGCGATCACGCTCACCGCGCGTTTCGTGATCCTGTCAAAAAAAACGCTGCAGCCCGAACAATAACACCACCGCCAGCACCGCGATCAGCGCCATGCGCCCCGGAGCATTTTCGCGCTATAGCGCGAAAATGCGACAGTTCAAAAAGGCCGCGCCAAAAGCAGTAGAATGGCGGCAATAATAAACCCCAGTATCACTGTCGCGGCGCGCCATGGACGGCTGCGCCGTTCCTGCTCGGCGGCGATCTGGATCGCGGTGTCGGGATGCAGCCGCACCCCGCCTTCCGCCACCATCTGCGACAGTTCTTCGGCGTTGCGCACCAGTTGCGGCAGGTCCTGCGCCAGCTTGCCCAGCGCGCCGAAGGTTTCGCCGGCGCGGTTGAGCGCCGCTTCGGGACCCATGTTCACCGACACCCATTTTTCCGCCACCGGACGGGCCGCGTCCCAGATGTCGAAATCGGGATCAAGGCCGCGGCAGACGCCTTCCACCACCACCATGGTCTTTTGCAGCAGCATCAACTGCGGCTGCGCCTGCATGTCGAAGCGGCGGGTGGTTTCGAAAAGCTGGCCCAGCAGGCGGGCAATCGAGACGTCGCGGGCGCTGCGTCCGAAAATCGGCTCGCCGATCGCCCGCAGTGCCTGGGCGAAGGTTTCGATGGCGTGGGTGGTGGGTACAAAGCCGACCTCGTAATGCAGTTCGGCAACCCGGCGGTAATCGCGCTGCAGGAAACCGGCCAAGGTGCCGGCCATGAAGCGGCGCATGTCGGCGTCGAGCCGTCCCATGATGCCGAAATCCACCGCCGCCAGCCGCCCTTCGCTGTCGACGAACAGATTGCCGGGATGCATATCGGCGTGGAAAAAACCGTCGCGCAGCGCCTGGGTCAGGAAGCTGCGCATCACCAGCACCGCCACCTGCTTGGGATCGCGCCCGGCCGCGGCCAGCGCCGCCGTGTCGCGCACCGAAACGCCGTCGATCCACTCGCTGGTCAGCACCGACGACGCGGTGCGCGCCCAGTCGATATGCGGCACGCGGAATTCGGGTTCGCCGCGGGTGCGCTCGTAAAGTTCGGACGCCGCAGCCGCTTCCATGCGCAAATCCAATTCCAGCGCCACGCTCTGCGCCAGGGTTTCCACCAGCGCCATAAACCGCATGCGCCGCGCCTCGGCGGAGTATCGTTCGGCCCAGCGGGCAAACAGGGCAAAGGCCTGCAGATCGCGCGCAAAAGCGTCGCGCACGCCTGGGCGCAGGATTTTCACCGCCACGCGCACCGGCGCCTCGTCGCTGGTCTGGGCACGGTGGACTTGCGCGATCGAGGCGGCCGCCAGCGCCGCGCCGAAGCTGGAAAACAGTGCGTCCACGGGCTTGTTGAAGGCGCGGACGATCTCGGCGCGGGCCGTCGCTTCGGGGAAAGGCGGCAGGCGGTCCTGCAGATTTTCCAGCGCCGCCGCGACCTGCGCGCCGACAATATCGGGCCGGGTGGCCAGCATCTGGCCCAGCTTCACATAAGGCGGACCCAGCCGCTCGAGCGCCGATGAAAGCCGCGCGCCGGCATCGGGCTTTTTCGCGCGAAACGCCAGCGCGGGGCCGGCCAGCAGGCGCGCGGCATGGACGAGACGCAGGAAGCCGGAAATCCCCGCCATTATAGGCGCCAGGCCGAATGCATGGCGGCGATGCCGCCCGACAGGTTTCGCACCTTCACCTGCGAAAGACCCGCGTCGGAAATCATGGACGCAAATTTCGCCTGGGGCGGAAAGCGGCGGATGCTTTCAGCCAGGTAGCGATAGGATTCTTCGTCCTGGGCCACCAGCCCGCCGATCCTGGGCATCAGCTTGAAGGAATAGGCGTCGTACAGCGTGTCCAGACCCGGCACGTCCACCTTGGAGAATTCCAGGCAGAGGAACCGCCCGCCCGGTTTGAGGATGCGGCGCGCTTCGGTGAGCGCATTTTCAATATGCGTCACGTTCCGGATGCCGAAGGCGATGGTGTAGCTGTCGAAGGACGCATCCGGGAATGGCAGGCTCTCGGCATTGCCGCACACCCATTCAATGGCCGGTTCGTTTTTTTCTTTCGCCCGGCGCACGCCCTCGCCCAGCATGTCGGCATTGATGTCGCAGACGGTGATGGCGGCGTCGCCGCCGCGCGCGCGGGCCATCTCGGCGATGCGGAAGGCGATGTCGCCGGTGCCGCCCGCCACGTCCAGGCTTTTCCAACCCGGCTGGGGATTGAGCCACTCCACCATCGCATCCTTCCAGATGCGGTGGACGCCCAGGCTCATCAGGTCGTTCATCAGGTCGTAGCGCGCCGCCACCGACGAGAAGACCTCGCGCACCAGGGCTTCCTTTTCCCCCTCGGGCACGTCGCGAAAGCCAAAACTGGCGGTTTTTTCAGCCATGGCCGGAACATAGCCGCAGCGCGGGGCATAGGCTACCGCCCGGGCCCGCGACTATTTATAGGGGTGTCATGCCTGAACTCCCCGAAGTCGAGACCGTGCGCACCGGCCTGGCCCCCGCCATGGAAGGCTTCCGCCTGACCCATGTCGAGACGCGGCGCGGCGACCTGCGCACGCCCTTCCCGCACGACTTCGTCGCCCGCACCCAGGGCCGCAAGGTCAAGAAACTGCGCCGCCGCGCCAAATACCTGCTGGCCGATCTCGACAGCGGCGAAACGCTGGTGATCCATCTGGGTATGAGCGGACGCATGAGCGTCTATTCCCATGGCAAGCGCCGCAAGCTCGGCAACTATGTCTATGACATGGCGCCTGACGGCGCAGGTACCGGCAAGCATGATCATGTCGTGTTCGAGACCGACGCCCCGGCGCGCATCGTCTTCAACGATCATCGCCGCTTCGGCCTGATGGCGCTGGTCGATACCAAGACGCTGGAACAGGACAAGCTGTTCAAGGCGATTGGCGTCGAGCCGCTGTCCGATGCGTTCGATACCGCCTATCTGGCCAAGGTGCTGGACGGCAAGAAGACGCCGATCAAGTCGGCCTTGCTGGACCAGCGGCTGATCGCGGGCCTCGGCAATATCTATGTCTGCGAGGCACTGTTTCGCAGCCATATCTCGCCCAAGAAGCTGGCGGGCGCGATCAAGCGCGAAAAGCTCGTACCCCTGGTGGCGGCGATCAAGAAAGTGCTGAAGGACGCGATTGCGGCGGGCGGCTCGACCTTGCGCGACCATGCCCAGGCCACAGGCGATCCCGGAAATTTCCAGCACCACTTCCTGGTCTATGACCGCGAAGGAATGCCGTGCAAACTGGGCTGCAAGGGGACAGTAAAGCGCATTGTGCAGGCCGGCCGTTCCACCTTCTATTGTCCCAAATGCCAGAGCTGAGGCGATCATGAACATCAAGACTGAAATCAACGGCGCCGTGGGCATCGCCACGCTCAACCGGCCCGATGCGCTGAATGCACTCAACACCGCCTTGCTGAACGAGCTGGCGGATGCGCTGGAGGCGTGGGACCGCGACGACAAGGTGCGCTGCATGATCGTCACCGGCTCCGAGCGCGCCTTCGCCGCCGGGGCCGACATCAAGGAAATGCAGCCCAAGACTTATTCCCAGATGTACCGGGAAAACCTGTTCGGCGATCAGTTCGACCGGATCGCGCGGATTAGGAAGCCCATTATCGCCGCGGTGGCCGGCCATGCGCTGGGCGGCGGCTGCGAACTGGCGCTGGTGTGCGATTTCATCATCGCCGCGGAGACCGCAAAATTCGGCCAGCCGGAAATCACCTTAGGGATCATGCCGGGTTTGGGCGGCAGCCAGCGCCTTACCCGCCTTGTCGGCAAGTCCAAGGCGATGGATCTGTGCCTCACCGGGCGGATGATGGATGCGGCCGAAGCGGAAAGCTGCGGCCTTGCGGCCCGCGTGGTGCCGGCCGAACATTTGATGGACGAAGCGATGAAAGCCGCCGGCAAGATCGCGGCCCAGTCGTCCCCCGCCGCCCAGATGGTGAAGGAAGCGGTGAACCGCGCCCTGGAAACCAGCCTGGCCGAGGGGCTGCATTTCGAGCGCCGCCTGTTCCACGCCATGTTCGCCACGGCGGACCAGAAGGAGGGCATGGCGGCCTTCGCGGAGAAGCGCAAACCCGCTTTCAAAGGCGAATAGCCCGGGAAACCCGGTATTTGTTGACCCCGAGGCCATCCGGGGTTATATGCCCGCCTCTTTTACGGAAAAAAGCAGGACTTCCCATGCCGAATATCGCCTCCTCCAAGAAGCGCGTCCGCACCACCGCCAAGCGCACCGCCATCAACACGGCGCGCAAGACCCGCGTGCGCGGCTTCATCCGCAAGGTTGAGGAAGCCATCGCCTCTGGCGACCAAAAGGCCGCCCTGGCCGCTCTGAAGGCCGCCGAGCCCGAAATCATGCGCGGCGTGTCCAAGGGCATCCTGCATAAGAACACCGGCTCCCGGAAGGTTTCGCGCCTCTCCAAGCGGGTCACCAAGCTCGCGAAATAGGAAAGCCCTGTTATCCTTGCGGATTACAGAAAAGAGCAAAGGCCCGGAGCAATATCCGGGCCTTTTTTATTGGTCCGTGTGCTGAGTTTCACCGAAAAGCCACATTTCGGCATCGCAACACGGAGCATTGATCGCCTAAGTGACTGATTCAAAAACGCTTGGTGAAAAAATGGTATTTTCCGTATACGTCACAACCATTTAGCATACGTCACAAAAGCGAAATTTTTTTCGAATCAGCTCCCCTGTTCGTAGTTTGTCCCCTTGTTTGGCCCCGCAAGCTGGGCGTATCTTAACCAACAGTTGGGGCGAGCACTGAACATGACGAAGACAAAACCAAGTAATACTAAAGTATTGACACGTGGTTTTGTGCCGTCTGAGCGCTCTGCCAAGTATAGTCGACCCTGAATTCCGCAAAATATAGCCTTTTAGTGCTGGGTGAAGACCCCGGCCATCCTCGAATTGTCTCAAGAGCGCATCATGGTCCCTCCTTCTTCTCTCAACTATGCCGGCGATATCAGCGCGGCCGAGGCCTGGGACCGGCTGCAAGGCGACCCCAAGGCCCAGCTGATCGACGTGCGGACGGTGGCGGAGTGGAACTTCGTCGGCGTGCCCGATCTCGAAGACCTGGGCCGCCGCGTTCATTGCGTGGAATGGCAGAGCTTCCCCAACGGGGCGCAGAATCCCGGCTTTGCCGCTGAAGCGGTGCAAACCCTGGCCGCCGCGGGCGCCGGGAAATCCGATCCGGTGTTGCTGCTGTGCCGCTCCGGCGCGCGCAGCCGCGCCGCGGCCATCGCGCTGACGGCGGCCGGTTACGAGAATGCCCTGAATGTCGCGGGCGGTTTTGAAGGCGATGTCGATGGCGAAGGCCATCGCGGAAATGTGAATGGCTGGAAGGCGTCCGGACTGCCCTGGCGACAGGGCTGACGGACAGCGGACACGAATACGTGCCGCAGCAATAAATAAAACGGCCCCAAGAAGGGCCAGAACAAAGTGGGTAATGAGATGGTGCAAGCAGGAAAATCGATGCCGGACTGGCGCGCGGCCTGGGCGGCGGTGCGCGAACGCATGCGGCGCGAACTGGGCGATCCGGTGTTCGACGCCTGGATCGGACCGCTGAATCTGGAGTCCTTCGACTCCGATGAACTCAAGATCGGCGCCGCCAAGCCTTTCGTGCGCAACTGGGTGGCCAATCACTATGTCGGCCGCATCGAGAAAGCCTTCATGGCCGAAGGCTTCACGCCGGCTTCGCTGGCGATCGTGATCTCCGCCATTCCGGCGCCCGTGATCGGCGGCGCCATTCCGCGCGAGGCACAGCATCAGGGCCTTTCCGACGCGTCTGCCAGCGTTTCCTACCTGCCGCCGCGCAGCGAAAGCCGCGCCAATGAGGATGACCGGGGCCTGTGGAACCGGATGCTGCATCCCCAGCAGACCTTCGAAAGCTTCATTCCCGGCGCAGCCAACCAGTTTGGTCACGGCGCGGCGCGCAGCTTCGCCGACGGCCAGCAGTCCGACATTCCGCTGCTCTATATTCATGGCGGGTTCGGCTTCGGCAAAACCCATCTGCTGAATGCGGCGGCGCTGGAATTCAGGAAGCGCGGCAAGCGCACCCTGTTCCTGCGCGCCGAGGATTTCATGCGCCACTTCCTGGGCGCGCTCTATCGCAAGGACACGCTGGCCTTCAAGGAAGAGCTGCGTACCGCCGAAGTGCTGATCATCGACGACCTGCAGCATATCTGCCGCTCGACCGCGACGGCGTCGGAGTTCCTTTACACCGTCAACGCCTTTGCCGACCTGCGCCGCCGCGTGGTGATCGCCGCCGACCGCCCGCCGCAGGCGCTGGAAGGCCTGGGCGCCGATGTCAAATCGCGCCTGGGCGGCGGGCTGTGCGTCGGCCTGGACAAGCCGGACCGCGACACGCGCCTGGCCATCCTGAAATCCCGCGCCACGGAATTCACCCGTCACAAGCCCGATGTGGTGCTGCCCGAAAACGTGCTGGAGCGCATCGCCGATCTCGAAGATGCGAGCCCGCGCGAGTTGATCGGCGTCTTCACCAAGCTCGCAACCTATGCCGACCTCACCAAGAAGCCGGTGACGCTGGAAGTGGCCGAAGAAGCGGTGGGCCTGCGCGCCGGACCGGGCGTGAAGACCTCCATCGAGGACATCCAGCGCAAGACGGCCGAGTTCTACAAGCTGGACGTGAAGGACTTCCATTCGCCCCAGCGCGCACGCCGCGTGGCCCGTCCCCGCCAGGTTGCGATGTACCTGTCGCGCAAGCTGACCACCCGTTCGCTGCCCGAAATCGGCCGGCGATTCGGCGGCCGCGACCACACCACGGTGCTGCATGCCTGCCGCCGCATCGAAGCTTTGATCGTGGAGGACGCTTTGTTCCGCCAGGAAGTGGACTTCCTCAGCCAGATGCTCCAGCGCAGGCCGGAAATCTAACGCCCAAAAATAAAGGCCCGGAGCGATCCGGGCCTTTTTCTTCAATCGTCGCTGAAGACATCCTCGACCCGGACACCAAAGACTTTGGCGATGCGCATGCCCAGCGGCAGCGAGGGATCGGCCTTGCCGTTCTCGATGGCGTTGAGGCTCTGGCGCGCGATACCGATCCGCTCGGCCAGTTCGGCCTGGCTCCAGTCGCGTTCGGCGCGCAGGATCTTGATCCGGTTCTTCATCACTTCATCCAGCGCAGGCGGCGGAACAAGTAGGACAGCGTGTAGCCCAGGCTGAAAAGGCCGAGCGTGACTGCCACGCCGCATAAGAAATAGCCTTTGGGCGTGTCGTTTAGACCGGTGAAGCTGATGAGAATTTCAGCTCCGCCGCCGAACAGGACATACGGGAAAACCAACCCGCAGAGCAGGCAAAGGCCAGCCACGCTGCCCCAATACCAGTCGCTTTTCATATTCTGCTTCTGGATGTCGTCCATG
>JAZKDV010000223.1:0-22169 GCA_040387395.1 Pseudomonadota bacterium
TCCAGGTCTGTTCCTTCGTCAGCCCGAAGATCGTGCCGGGCTGGGCGGATGCGGGCGCACTCAGCGCCAACAGCAAAGCTGCAAGCGCTGTCCGGCGCATCCTAATTTTCCCCGGGACCGAAGAAGTCGTAGGTGTAGGTCCAGCGCTTGGTCTCGCCCGGCTTGAGCGCGATGGCGATGTAGGGCTCCCAGCTCACATTGGTGCGGATCGACCAGAAGTTGATCTGGGCCAGCGGCTGGTCGGCACGGATGCGCTGGCCGAAACCGGTCTGGGTGTTGACGATCTTGAAGTCGTAATCGCTGACGCTGTCGCCGAACCCGGTGATGGGCGAGGTGACGCTTTCATTTTCCCGGACTGCGCGCAGGTAACGGAAGGTCTTGCCGTCCACCGCCGCCGCGTCTTTCGCGAACGGCTTCTCCGCCTTGATGTCGAACGGCGCGGTGATGGCGACATTCTCGTTGCCGGTGCCGAGCGTCAGGAAGTTGTGGCAATAGACCTTGGTGTCGATGGCCTTCTTGCCGGTATTGGTCAGCACGTGCTCGATCAGCATCTGCGGCTTGCCCGGCACCAGCCGCACCGTCTTCACATAGGAATAGCCATAGCCCGACGCATCGCCGCTGATGTTCTGGGTGTAGCGGGCGCTGGTTTTGGTCGAACTGAAGCCGCGCTTGCCTTCATTCACCACCGGATAGTTGTGGACATAGTCATAGGCAGGCGTGTCGCGCTTCAGGATGCCGGTGCCGATCTTGAGGAAGTTTCCGTCCATGCCGGCTTCCTCGAATCCGACGGCGGCGAATTCTTCCACCGGACCGGGTGCGCCGCTGGCGGGGTGCACCGTCACCTGGCCGTCCTGCCAGATGAAGTCGCGCACATGCGGCGAATAGCTGGAGAACCAGTACTGGCCGTAGTTTTGGCCCTTGTAGGTGGTCTGGGCGATCACCCCGGCGCGGTCGAAGCGGGTGCCGCGGTATAGGCCGCCGGGGCCGGGGATATAGGCCTTGGCGGTGATGATGCCGTTGGAAAGCTCCCGGTGGGGCAGGTTGTCCAATACGCTGGCGGGAATGACGCTGGCGGCGGGCGGCGCGGGGCGATTCTGGGCCATGACACCCCCTGTGAGGATGGCGGCCGATCCCATTGCCGCCATGGTGAAATTCCGGATTCTGCGGCGTGTTTCTATTGTCATTTTGGCCCCTCGCTTCCCCGCCCGTCCCCTTGTATGAGGACTGGTCCCTTTTCCTGATTTTGGCACTTATATAGCAGATATGAAACGCATCCTCATCACTTCGGCCATCCCTTACGTCGCCGGCGTCAAGCACCTGGGCAACCTGGTGGGGTCGATGCTGCCGGCCGACATTTTCGCCCGCTATTGCCGCAGCCGGGGCTATGACACCCTCGCCATCTGCGCCACCGACGAGCATGGCGCCCCGGTGGAACTGGCGGCGCTGGAAGAGGGCACCCCGGTCGCGGAATATGCCGCCAAATGGCATGCGGTGCAGAAGGAACTGGGCGACCGCTTCGGACTGGACTGGGACAATTTTGGGCGCTCGTCCTCGGCCCAGAACCACGAACTGACCCTGCATTTCGCCCGCCAACTCTGGAAGAACGGCTTTCTGGAAATCCGCGTCACCAAGCAGGCCTATTCCCCCACCGACAAGCGCTTCCTGCCCGACCGCTACGTCATCGGCACCTGTCCGCATTGCGGCTATGACCGGGCGCGCGGCGACCAGTGCGAGAACTGCACCCGCGTGCTGGATCCCATCGACCTGATCAATCCGCGCTCGGCGGTGTCGGGCGTCGCCGATATCGAGATCCGCGATTCCACCCATCTGTTCCTCAAGCAGTCGCAATTCGCCGACAAGCTGCGCGCCTGGATCGACAGCCACAAGAATGACTGGCCCTCGCTGGTGACCTCGATTGCCTACAAGTGGCTGGACGAGGGCTTGCAGGACCGCGGCATCACGCGAGACCTGGAATGGGGTATCCCGGTGCCCGACGACATCGCCGACGGCCAGCTGAAGGGCAAGGTCTTCTATGTCTGGTTCGACGCGCCCATCGAATATATCGCCGCCACCAAGGAATGGGCCGACAAGAACGGCAAGGGCGACGCCTGGAAAGACTGGTGGTACGGCGACGCGGCCAAGGACGTCACCTATTGGGAGTTCATGGGCAAGGACAATGTGCCTTTCCACACCGTGGGCTTTCCCGTCACGATCATGGCTTCGGGCGAACCCTGGAAGCTGGTGGACCGGCTGAAGGGCTTCAACTGGCTCAACTATGACGGCGGCAAATTCTCCACCTCCGGCAAGCGCGGCATTTTCATGGACGCGGCGCTGGATGTCGCGCCCGCCGATTACTGGCGCTATTACCTGATCGCCAACGCGCCGGAAGGCAGCGACAGCAATTTCACCTGGGAACAGTTCGCCGGCATCATCAACAAGGATCTGGCCGACGTACTGGGCAACTTCGTCAACCGGGTGACGAAGTTCTGCGTCGCGCGTTTCGATGGCCAGATGCCGGGCGAGGGCGAGTATGGCGAAGACGAAAAGGCGCTGATCGCCGACCTGGATCGCCGTGTCGCGCAGTATGCCGAATACATGGAGAATGCGGAATTCCGCAAAGCCATGGGCGAGATGCGCGCCATCTGGGTAGCAGGCAACGAATATATGACTCGCGCCGCGCCCTGGACCCATATCAAGACGGATCGCGCCAAGGCGGCCGTCGGCGTGCGCATGGGCCTGAACCTGATCCACCAGTTCGCGCACTTGCTGTGGCCGGTGATGCCCGGCTTCGCCAAGACCATCCATGAATGCATCCAGCCGGTGGGCTATCGCGGCGGCGTTATCCCGTTCCCGGGTTCGATGGCGACGGAGCTGGACGACCTGACACCCGGCCAGCCCATCAAGGCGCCGGAATCCCTGATCGCCAAGATCAGCGACGAGCAGATCGAGGAATGGAAAATACGCTTCGGCGGCGGCGCCCAGCAAATGAAAGACGAACAGCCATGACAACAGAAGATGACATTCTGGCGGCGCTGGACAAACCGCGCGCGGTCTATTCCCTGCTGAAAATGCTGGAGCCCAGCAGCAAGAGCACCGACCCCTTGCAGGATCAGCTGATGCGGATGCGCGCCGCCGGCAAGGTGAAGTTCGACATCAAGACGGGGTTATGGAGCAAAGTTTGAGCGCTTCGAACCCGAAGCGGGTTTGGGCTTCTGGCTTTCCGCTTTTGTCGCGACCCATATGATATGCCGCACGCCGCGCCCCTTGTTGGCGCGGGCCTTGACCTCTTCCACGGCAAAACCGGCCTGCCCAAGACGGTCGGTGAATTTCTTGCTCGGTGCCGCCGACCATACCGCCAGCATACCTTGTGGGCGCAGGGCTTGGCGCGTGGCCTGAAGGCCGCGAAAATCGTACAGCCGGTCATTCTCCGCGCGGCTGAGGCCGTCGGGGCCGTTGTCCACGTCGAGCAGGATGGCATCGAACCCGCCCCGCTGGGATGCGATCACGCTGCCGACATCGCCTTCGTAAACCGTCACCCTCGGATCGCTGAGGCCACCAGCAGTCAATTCGGCCATGGGGCCGCGCGCCCACTTCAAAACCGCGGGCACCAGCTCCGCCACCACGATCTGCGCGTCGTCGCCAAGCCCAGCCAGGGCGGCGCGCAAGGTGAATCCCATGCCATAGCCGCCGATCAACATCCGGCAATTGCGTCGGCCGCGCAGCCGCTCGCACGCCACTTCGGCCAGGACGATTTCGGAACTGCTCATCCGGCTGTTCATCAACGGCGTGGCGCCGGCCATGATCGCGAACTCGCCGCCGCGCTGCATGAGTTTCAGCTCGCCGCCGCCGCCCGGCACGGCTGCCGTATCCAGATGAATCCAGGGAATCATGAAAGCTGCGTCCTAGTGATCTGGCCGGGGCGGGATATGGAACACCGGCAACGTGATCCTGTGGCGGATCGAGGCAATGCGGATCAGCGCGATGGTCGCGATCCCGGTCATGCTGGAAAATTCCGGCGGCACGCCCGTCGCGGCCAGCAGAAGATGAACGCCGATGCCGGCAAGACAGGCCGTCACATACAATTCCGACTGGCGGAAGATCAGCGGCACCTCCGCCACCAGCACATCGCGGATCAGGCCGCCGGCGCAACCCGTCAGGGCGCCCATGATGATGCAGATGAAGGGCGACAGCCCCGCGGCTTCCGCGATGCGCGTCCCGGCGATGCTGAAAAATGCGAGGCCGAGGGCGTCCGCATACTGCAGCGCCTTGTCCGGCGGGGGGAAGCGGCGCACCCAAAGCCAGGTGACAGCCGCCGCCGCGATGGACGCGCCGATGAACGACGGATCGGAAATCCAGAACACCGGATGACGGTCCATCAACACGTCGCGCAACGTGCCGCCGCCCGTGGCGGTGACAATCGCCAGCACGATCACACCGATGGGGTCGAGCGAACGGCGTCCCGCCGCCAGCGCGCCGCTGGCCGCGAAAACGGCGACACCGGCCAGTGTGAGGATTTGGGTTAGCGACATCATCGCTATTCCTTCCTGGTCCAGGGACCGGGCAGGTCGCCGCCCAGCGCTTCCAGTATCTGGATGCGCTTTTCCACCGGCGGATGGGTGGCCAGCAGGCCGCCGAGACTGAACCGGGCGGGAGGATTCTCGATGAACATCTGGCGGGCTTCGCTGGAGACACCGGGGATGTGCGGCTTCTGCGCAATCTTGCGCAAGGCACGGATCATGGCGCCGGGATTCTTGGTCATGTCCACCGACCCGGCATCCGCCAGATATTCGCGCCGCCGCGATATCGCGAAGCGCAGCACCAGCGCCAGCATGTAGCCGATGGCGAAAATCACGGCGGCAATGCCGATCAACAGCGCCGCGCCCGCGCCGCCTTTTTTGGAACCGCGCAGCGGCACGCGGCCAATCATGCGCCACAGCATCTGGGCGAGGAAGGAAATCATGCCGACGAACACGACCGTGATGACCAGAAGGCGGGTGTCGCGGCCCATGATGTGGGTCAGCTCGTGGGCCAGCACCGCTTCCAGTTCGTCATCGTCCAGTTCCAGCAGCAGCCCGCGCGTAACAGTGACGGCATAGCTTTTCTGGTCAATGCCGCTGGCGAAAGCGTTCAGCGCCTCTGTCTCGATCACATGCAGGCGCGGCGTGATGAGGCCGCGTGAGATGCAGAGGTTTTCCAGAAGGTTGTAGAGGCGCGGCTCCTGTGTCCGGTCCACGGGATGCGCCCCGGTGGCGCTGCGGATAATGCGCGCATTGAAGAAGTAGCCGATCAGCATCCAGATGGCGGCGGCGCCGAATACCAGCGGCCACCAGGCATAGACGGCGGCCAGCCCAAAATCGGCGGCCGCGCTGCCGGTCTGTACCACCGGCGTCAGGCCCCAGACCGCAAATCCCTCCTGCGGGCTTTGCGCGTCGAGCAACAGCAGGCCGAAAAAGAAGAAGGTGAAGCCGACAAGCGCCGCCAGCAGCAGCGGAAACGCCGCCAGCAACAGCAGGGACTTCAGATTGTTGTTCTGCCGATGGGTGGTGAGGCCGAGCGCGGCCGTCTCGGACATGCCTTATCCGCCGAACGAGACTTTCGGCGGCGTGCTGGCCGCCACTTTCTCGCTCGCATCCAGCTCGAACATCGGGGCATGGGTGAAGCCCATGATCCCGGCGAACAGCACGGCCGGAAACTGTTCGATCGCGGTGTTGAACTCCGCCACCGCATTGTTGAGGAAGCGGCGGGCGGCGGCGATCTTGTTCTCCACGTCGTTCAGCGTTCCCTGAAGCTGCAGGAAATTCTCGTTGGCGCGAAGCTGCGGATAATTTTCTGCCACCGCCAGAAGATTGCCCAGGGCGCCTGACAGCATGCTTTCGGCGGCGCCCTTCTCGGCAACGCTGCTTGCCCGCATGGCGGTGGCGCGGGCTTCGGTCACCTTGGTGAAAACGGTGCTTTCATGGCTCGCATAACCTTTGACGGTCTCCACCAGATTGGGGATCAGGTCGTGGCGCTGCTTGAGCTGCACATCGATATCGGCGAAGGCGCGCTTCCAGGCCTGACGCAAGGTGACCAGGCGGTTGTAGGTGAACAGCGCGAAAACGGCGATCACGCCCAGCGCGATCAGTGCATAGATCATGGCGTTCCCCGGCCTTTGAGCTCGCGCGGATCATAGCGCAAGCGGGGGTGCGGGCAAAATCGGCGTGGGAATCAGACGGTGAGCGGCTCCCAGCCGTTCTGGCCCAGCGCCTCAAGCGGCGAGAAGCGCACCTTGTAATCCATCTTCTCGCTGCCGCGCACCCAATAACCCAGATAGACGTACGGCAATCCCGCTTCGCGCGCGGCGCGGACATGGTCAAGGATCATGTAAGTGCCAAGGCTGCGCGCTTCCTCACCGGGATGGAAGAAGCTGTAGACCATGGACAGCCCGTCCTTCAGCCGGTCGGTGAGGGCGCAGGCCAGCAGCGTACCGCCGGCGCCGCGATATTCCACGATGCGGGTGTCCACAGGGGTTTCTTCCACCATGGCGACATAGTCGAACAGGCCCATGTCGCTCATGCCGCCGCCGGGATGGCGTGAATCCAGATAGGTGCGCAGCAGCGCGAATTGTTCGCGGGTGGCTTCGGCGGTCACTTCGGCGCGCACCAGGTCGTCGCTGCGCCGGGTGATGCGTTTCTGGTTGCGGCTGGCTTCAAACAGGTCGGCCTTGATGCGCACCGAGACGCAGGCCGAGCAGCCTTCACAGGCCGGGCGATAGGCGATGGACTGGCTGCGGCGGAAGCCCGAATGGGTCAGGGCCTCGGACAGAGGCTGGGCCAGGTTGCCGCCCAGCCGCGCAAACACCTTGCGCTCCGTACGGCCGGGCAAATAGGGGCAGGGCCCGCCCGGCGTGAGAAAAAACTGGGGTATGCGTGTGTTGCGCTGGTCCGTCACGTCTCAAAAACCTGCCCGCTCTGACGCAAGTATGACAAGCGTCGCGGCCAAACGCAGCTTTAATATGCGCGCGAAAGGCGGGTTTTTGCCGGAAAGAAGTTAATTCAGCCCGGTATTGGCCGGGACCGGCGGGGATTCGCGCAGCAAGAGGATCGAAAGCCGGCGGTTGGCGCTGGCGTTGGGGTCCTCGGGCAGCAGCGGTTCGGAGCCGGCCTTGCCCGCCACTTCATAGATGCGGTCCGAGCCGAGGCCGCCGGACTGCAACACGGCGCGCGCCTGGTTGGCGCGGGAGGCCGACAATTCCCAAGCGCTGCCGGTGGCGTTCACGTCATTACCGCCGGTATGGCCGCTGATCGAAACGCGGTTGGGAAGCTGCGAGACGATGCCGCCCACCGCCGCCAGCAATTTGCGCGCATAGGGCATGGGTTGGTTGGAGCCCGGCTGGAACATCGGACGGCCGTCCTGGTCCACGAGCTGGATGCGCAGGCCCTGCGGCGTGTTTTCCAGAATGACCTGGTGCGAAAGATTGGCGAGATCGGGATTGTCCTGCATCGACTGGCGGATGGCTTCGGCGGCATGGGCGAACTCGCCGTCCTGCGCCGAGCGTGCATTGGCATTGTCGATGGCTTCACCATTGGCGCCGCCTTCGGTCGCGCCGCTGGCCAGCGCCTTCTTGGCGTCGGACGGCGAGGGCGGAGACTGTTTCTGCATCACCGACTGGGCGCCGCCGGCATGGGCTTCGTCTTCGCCCATCACCTTGCCGCCCAGCACGCCGCCGCTGCCCGATACGGTCTGGGCGATGGACTGGGGCGCGAAATAGTCGGCGATGCCGCGCTTCTGTTCGGGGGTGGTGGTGTTGATCAGCCACATCAGCAGGAAGAAGGCCATCATCGCGGTGACGAAGTCCGCATAGGCGACTTTCCAGGCGCCGCCGTGATGGCCGCCATGTCCGCCCTTCTTTATGCGTTTGATAACGACCGCGTTGTCACCGGCCATAATACGCCCACCTTTTGAAAATCACCCCGGTTTTGGCTTGCGGTCTTTTCGCCGTGTCGCCTAACCTTGCCGCGATCATGCATAACCCCGCTTAACCGAGTGTGAAGCGGGATAGTCAGGACGGTAATGACCTTCGATATCCGCGGCTTTCGCAATGCGCTGGGCTGTTTCCCCACCGGAATCGCGGTGATGACGGCAGCTTCCGACGAAGCGTCCCATATTGGGATTACCGTCAATTCCTTTACCTCGGTGTCGCTCGATCCGCCGCTGGTGCTGTGGTGCATCGACCGCCGCTCGCGGCGCTATCCCGCCTTCGCCAGCGCTCCGGGTTTTACCGTTTCGATCCTGGCCTCCAACCATCAGGCCGTGTCGTCGCGGCTTGCCGGCGCCGGCGAACACAGCCTGGACGGCATTGCACTGATTCCCACCGAGCTTGGCCCGCCCGCGCTGGCCGAGGCGCTGGCAATCTTCGAATGCACCCGTGAAAGCGTGCAGGACGCGGGCGACCATGCGATTCTCATCGGAAGGGTGCAGCGTTTCGCCCAGCATGACGGCGCAGGCGCCCCGCTGGTCTATTTCCAGGGCAAATACGGCGCTCTTGCTCAAAGCTAGACGCGAGTCGTGACCTGCCTCACCCCGCGTGCGCGCCAGCGCACAGGCGGGGGAGGTGGTTTCAGCGATTGAGGCGCGGCGTAGCCGCGCCGAGAGGAAGCTGAAACCGGAGGGGGAAATCGTGGCCGAACGGCCACGATTAAAAGAAGTCCACAGGCGACATTTTGTCCAAGCCGCGGTTTCCGCTGCGCTGGCGAAGGCTGTCACGGAACCGTCACGCAACTTTCATAACACTGTAGCGGCCCACTGCGATTGCACCCACGCGCAAGGTTGCGCGGATCACAGAGGGACTGAGGGTAATGAAAATTGGGACACGGGCTCTGATGACAGGCGTTGCGGCCGTCGCGTTGGCAGCCTCGGGGGCTTTTGCCGCTGAAGCCAAGAAGGACGCCAAGGCGCCGGAAGCGGTGAAGCCCAACCTGGTGCTGGCGCAGAATTTCGCGAACCCCGGCGCCACCACCAGCAACAACGATTTGGCGATGCGCGTACAGGCGCTCGAAGACGCGCTGGAAGCGCGCGAGGAACGCGTCCGCGCGGACAGGACCCGCCTTTCCACCCTGGAACAGCAGTATCAGTACGCCAACCTGCTCTATGACAATGGCCGTCCGACCTTCCAGACCGGCGACGGCCGTTTCACCATGTCGCTGCGCACCCGCTTCCAGACCGACTTTGCCGGTTTCCAGCAGGACCAGCAGCCCGCCAGCTTCGTGGGCCCGCGCGACCTGTCGACCGGCCTGGGCGTGCGCCGCGCCTATCTGGGCATCGAGGGCAAGGCCTATAACGATTTCCTGTACGAATTCCGCATCAATGTCGGCGGCAGCGGCGTGGAAGGCCTCGAGCTCTCCAAGGCGGTTGTCCACTATGTCGGCATTCCCAACTGGCATTTCAGCTTCGGCATCATCGAGCCCGCCTTCCAGCTCGAAGGCAACACCTCGTCGGGCAACCTGATGTTCCTGGAACGCCCCGAGACCGTGAATATCGGCGCCGACGTGTTCGGCGGCAACGATGCGCGCCGCGGCGCCGAAGTGGGCTGGGCCAAGGCCGACGTGCTGTGGGCCGGCGACGCGATCAATGCCACGCTGTATTTCACCGGCGGCAAATCGCACTCCGCGCTGGGCCGCGGCAATGGCGGTGACGAACAGACCCAGATGCTGTTCCGCTTCGGCAACCGCATCTGGTCCAACGGTCCGTCCAATGTTGCCTGGGGCGCGAGCATCGCGCATGTCTTCAACAGCGGCACCAATGCCGGCGGCGGCTCGGCGACCATCAACCTGCAGGACCGTCCGCAGATCCGCGTCGACGGCACCCGCCTGGTTTCGACCGGCGCCATCAACGCCCAGACCGCTGACATGATGGCCTTCGATCTGGCCGGCAACTACGAGAACTTCTATCTCGGCGGCGAATGGACCCAGTTCACCCTGGACCGCCGCTGCGGCAACGAAACCGCCACCTTCCTTGGCGGCAACTGCGCCGGCCAGCCCTTCCGGGCGGTTGCCGATAATCCGACGTTCCAGGGCTGGTTTGTCCACGGCTCGTGGATCATCACCGGTGAAACCCGGCCCTATACCGTCGCCGCGGTGAATAATGAAATCGGCGGCTGGCAGCAGCCGGTTCCGTCGCAGCCCTTCTCACTGAACGGCGACAGCTGGGGCGCCTGGGAACTGGCGGCGCGTTACAGCTCAATCGATCTCGACTGGAATCCGACCCGGACCCAGACCGCGACGCAGCTGGCCGGCATTGTCGGCGGCAAGGAGCGCATCTTCGACATCGGCGTCAATTGGTACATGAACCGCAACGTCAAGCTGCAGGTTCACCAGAGCTGGGTTTCGGTTGAACGGGGTTCGGCGACCGCGCGCTCCAACCAGAGCCAGGACCTGGGAATCACGGGCGTGCGTCTGCAGTTCTCGAATTAATATCTGAACCGGGAGCACCGCTCCCAAATGGAGAAGACACAATGAAGAAAACCTACAAGGCGCTGATGGGCGCCGCCTTCGGCCTGGCGCTGGCCGCCACTGCGGGGCTTGCCCAGACCATAACCGGCGCGGGCGCCAGCTTTCCCTTCCCGATCTACGCCAAGTGGGCGGCGACGTATAAGGGCCAGTCCGGCACCAGCCTGAACTATCAGTCGATCGGTTCGGGCGGCGGTATCGCCCAGATCAAGGCCAAGACGGTCGCCTTCGGCGCCACCGACAAGCCGCTGACGCCCAAGGAATTGAATGCCGCGGGCCTCACCCAGTTTCCAACCGTGATCGGCGGCGTCGTGCCGGTGGTCAACGTGCCGGGCATCTCGCCGGGCCAATTGACGCTGGATGGGGCGACGCTCGCGAACATCTTCATGGGCAAGGTCGCGCGCTGGAACGATCCGGCCATCGCCAAGCTGAACCCGGGCGTCAACCTGCCGAACCGCGCCATCACCGTGGTGCATCGTTCGGACGGTTCGGGCACCACCTTCATCCTGGCCACATATCTGGGGCAGGTCAGCGCCGAGTGGAAGGCCGATATCGGCGCGGACACCGCCATCGACTGGCCCACGGGCATCGGCGCCAAGGGCAATGAAGGCGTCGCCGGCAACGTCGCGCAGATCGGCGGCTCCATCGGCTATGTCGAGTATGCCTATGCCAAGCAGAACCGCCTGGCGCATGTGAAGATGATCAACCGCAACGGCCAGACCGTCGCCCCGACCGTGGATGCCTTCCAGGCTGCTGCTGCCGGTGCCGACTGGGCCGCTGCTTCGAAGAACAGCTTCTACGTGATCCTGACGAACCAGCCGGGCGCTGCCAGCTGGCCGATCACTGCCACCACCTACATCCTGGTCTACAAGAATCCGCCGGACCAGGCTGCCACCGCCGACACGCTGAAGTTCTTCAAGTGGGGCTTTGAGCAGGGCGACAAGCTGGCGTTGGGCCTGGACTATGTCCCGCTGCCCGATTCCGCCGTCAGCGCGATCACCGCGAGCTGGAAGGGCATCCAGGGCTCGGGAATGTAAGGTTCCTTTCATAATTCTCGTAAAATCCCCAACTCAGGCCGGCACGGGCAACCGCGCCGGCCTTTTTCTTTTGGACATGGCGGGGGTTGCGGGGCACAGCCGGGTTATTGTCTTGCGCGTTATTATAACGCGGCTTAGGTTTCCGGCATGAAACCGGAACTTCTCGTTGAGCTGTATGACGTCGCCCGGCTGATGCGCACCCGCTTCGACCGCTGGGCGCGCACCTACGGCATGACCCGCGCGCAGGGCGTGATTCTGGCGCGTCTGTCCCGCCAGCCTGGCATGACCCAGAACGAAATGGCGGCGGTGTGCGAGGTCGAGCCCATCACCGTGGGGCGTCTGGTGGACCGGCTGGAATCACGAGGCTTGCTGGAGCGGCGGCTAGATCCCGCCGATCGCCGCATTCGCCGATTGCATCTGCTGCCGGCCTCCAAGCCGATCCTGGCGGAAATACAGCGTTACAAGGACGATCTGCACGCCGATCTCACCGAGGGGCTGGATGCGGCGACTGTGGCAACGATGATCCAGTCGCTGCTCCATATGAAGGCCCGCCTGACCAGCGAGCCTGCGCCCCGGATTGCCGCGGCGGGCGAATAGATGGCTGCGATTGGTCTCATGTCCCATGGGTTGGCAAAGCTGGATTCTTTCCTAGAATGCCGCGCGCAAGCGCAGGGCATTTGCAACGATTCCTGCCTGGACGCCGCAGCGTTTCGCCGCCGGCGCAACTCCAAAGATGGTGGACTAGAATGAAAACTGCATTCATTGGCCTGGGCGTGATGGGTTATCCGATGGCGGGCCACCTGCAAAAGGGCGGTCACGAGGTCACGGTCTATAACCGCAATCCGGAGAAGGCCAAGCAGTGGGTTGCCGAATATGGCGGCAAGTCCGCGCCGACGCCCGCAGAGGCCGCCAAGGACCAGGACATCGTCTTCTGCTGCGTGGGACGCGATTCCGATCTGCGCCAGGTGACTTTGGGCGAGAATGGCGCGTTCGGCGCCATCAAGAAGGGCGGGCTGTTCGTTGATCACACCACGGCCAGCGCCGATATCGCGCGCGAACTGGCGGCGGAAGCTGAGAAGCGCGGCTTTGATTTTGTCGATGCGCCGGTCTCCGGCGGCCAGGCGGGCGCGGTCAACGGCAAGCTCGGCATCATGTGCGGCGGCAGCGAGGCCGGTTATGCCAAGGCTGAACCGGTAATGGCTGTTTACACCAAGCTGGCCAAGCGCCTGGGCCCGGCGGGTTCGGGCCAACTCACCAAGATGGCCAACCAGATCTGTATCGCCGGCATCGTGCAGGGCATGGCGGAAGCCTACAGCCTGATGCGCGCGGCGGGCCTGGACATCGAAGCGGTCACGGAAGTGATCTCCAAGGGCGCCGCGCAGAGCTGGCAGATGGAGAACCGCATCAAGACCATGAGCGCGGGCGAATACAATCACGGCTTTGCGGTGGAGTGGATGCGCAAGGACCTGGCCATCGCGCTGGATGAAGCCCGCAAGCAGGGCGTCAGCCTGCCGGTGACCGCCGTGGTCGATCAGTTTTATGCCGAAGTCGAGAATTTGGGGGGCAAGCGCTGGGATACGTCCAGCCTTTTCGTGCGCCAGGAGACCGCGCGTAAAGGCAATAAGGGATAGCACGAGGTATGACATGAGTGAGCAGGATTCCCTCTCCGGCACGGCGCCCCCGCCGTCCGGCAAGAGCGGACGCGGCTACCACCACGGCGATTTGCGCAACGGTCTCCTGGAAGCTGCGCGCGCCATTCTCGAGGAAGAGTCGCTGGCGGCGCTGACCCTGCGCGCCGTGGCCCGCAAGGCGGGCGTCAGCCATGCCGCGCCCTATCGGCATTTTCCCAATCACGAGGCGTTGCTGGTCGAGCTTTCGGTGGAAGGCTTTGACGAGTTGCGCACGGCGATCGCGGAAGCCGCCAAGGCGCAAGGCGTGGAATCGGAAAAGATCGCCAATATCGGCGCCGCCTATATGCGCTTCGTGGCGCAGCGTCCGGCGCTGGCGCGGCTGATGTTCGGCGGGCAGCTCCCCAACCGGGACCAGTTCCCGGCGCTGGGCGTGAAGGCCGATTCCATCGGCGAGGAAATCGGCAATGCGCTGCATGACAGCGCGCTGGGGCTGGCGGTATGGGCGAGCGTGCATGGCCTGGCCATGCTGGTGCTGGAGAATGTCATTGACCTCGGCCAGCGGCGCTCGGGCCTGCATGTGCTGCCGGCGCGCGCGGAAATCATCCTGCGCAGCCTGTTCGCCACCACGCGGGACTAACTACCGCTTTAGCAGCCTCGCGGCTTCCACCGCGAAATAGGTGAGGATGCCGCTGGCGCCCGCACGCTTGAAGCAGGTCAGGGATTCCAGCATGGCGCGGTCGCGGTCCAGCCAGCCTTTCTCAAAGGCTGCCGACAGCATCGCGTATTCGCCCGACACCTGATAGGCAAAGGTGGGAACGCCGAAGCGGTCCTTCACCCGGCGCACCAGATCGAGATAGGGCATGCCCGGCTTGACCATCACCATGTCGGCGCCTTCGGCCAGATCGAGCGCCACTTCGCGCAGGGCTTCGTCGCCGTTGGCAGGATCCATCTGATAGGTGCGCTTGTCGCCTGTCAGGAGCTTGCCGGAGCCCACGGCGTCGCGGAACGGGCCGTAGAACGCCGACGCATATTTGGCGGCATAGGCCATCAGCAGGATGTTGTGGTGGCCGGATTTTTCCAGAGCGGCGCGAATGGCGCCGATGCGCCCGTCCATCATGTCGGACGGGGCGATGATATCGCAGCCCGCTTCCACCTGCACCAACGCCTGTTGCACCAATATGTCGACCGTGGCGTCATTGTGCACATCGTCGCCATGCAGCACTCCGTCATGGCCGTGGCTGGTGTAGGGGTCCAGCGCGACATCGCACAGGATACCGATTTCGGGCACCGCCGACTTGATGGCGCGCACGGCGCGGCACACCAGATTGTCGGGATTGACCGCTTCGCGCCCGTCTTCGGTTTTCAACGAAGCCGGGGTCAGCGGGAACAGGGCGATGACCGGAATGCCGAGGTTTGCGGCTTCCCGGGCTGCCGCCACCGCCAGGTCAACCGACAGGCGCTCCACGCCCGGCATGGAGGCAATGGCTTCGCGCTTCTTCTCGCCGTCGATCACGAACATCGGCCAGATAAAATCGGCCGGCGACAGGCTGGTTTCCGCCACCAGGCGGCGCGTCCAGTCATGACGGCGCAGGCGGCGCATACGGGTCTGTGGATAAACGCTCATGGGGTCAGTCTCTTGCCAATTCGCATCCTGCCGCGCAAGGGTTTGGCCGTCATGGATGCAACCGATCCGCACATAAAGGCCGAAAAGCGCGGCAGTCTGGGGCTTCTCACCCTGGACCGGCCCGCGGCGCTGAACGCGCTGACCCACGGCATGATTAATGCGCTGGCGGCGTACCTGTCCGCATGGGTGGATGACGACACGATCCGGACAGTGGCGATCCGGGGCGCCGGCGAACGGGCGTTCTGCGCCGGCGGCGACATCCGCGCCGTGCAACAGTCGGTGGTGGCAGGCGGGAATGAAGGCGCGGCGCTGCTGCGCGACGAGTACAACCTCAACGCCCTGATCGGTTCCTATCCCAAGCCTTATGTCGCGCTGCTGCATGGCATCACTATGGGCGGCGGCGCGGGCGTGTCGGTGCATGGGCGGTACCGCCTGGCCGATGCGTCGCTGGATTTCGCCATGCCCGAAACGGTGATCGGATTCATTCCCGATGTCGGCAGCAGCTATTTCCTCGCCCGCGCGCCCGGCGAGATGGGGATGTATCTGGCGCTGACCGGCGCGCGGATCGGCCTGGGCGATGCGCTGGCCGCCGGACTCGTCACCCATGCCGTCAGCCGTGAAGACTTCGATGCGCTGCTGGACGCGCTGGCCCAGGGCAGGGCGGCCGACGATGCAGTGCGCGCGGTTGCGCGAAAAGCGCCGGCTGCCGCCCTGGCATCCGAGCGCCGCCGCATCGAGACGATTTTCTCCGCTTCGTCGGTGGAGGCCATCCTGGAGCGGCTGGACCGCGACGGCAGCGAGTTCGCGCGTCAAACCGCCCAAACCATCCGTGCCCGCTCCCCGACATCGGTGAAACTCGTCTATCGCCAGATCCGCAGCGCGGCGCATCTCGATTTGAGACAGTGTTTGTCGATGGAGTTTCGTCTGGCGCTGCGGGTTTTGCACAGCCACGACTTCCGTGAAGGCGTGCGCGCGGCGCTGATAGACAAGGATCGCAATCCCAAATGGCAACCGTCCGCACTCGCCGGCGTTGCTGATCTGGATGGGTTTTTCGCATCCCTTGGCCAAAACGAGCCGTTCTGATTTTCGTAAAACTGTTTACGCTTTATTTGCCATCAGCGGACACAATCGCCATGTCCGGGAAAGTGTTGCGGCGACAGGTCCGCATTTTACGCGTCCTTAAGACATCCCCCCTAGTCTGGCCATAACAATAGGTGGGCCCTGCAAAAAGCGGGGAATGAAAATGACGGCGATGGCCAAACCGCAATCCGCGGTGGCGCTGGGTAGCGCTTCCTCGGTACGCAAATATTATCTCGAGACTCTCAATCTCGTGGAGCGGCTGCATCGTCAGCTTCTCGACGTGATCAAGGACGAGCTTGATCGGCGTGACGAACGCGAGATCAATTCGGTCCAGGCGCTGCTGCTGTTCAATGTCGGCGACCAGGAATTGACGGCCGGTGAACTGCGCACCCGCGGTCACTATCTGGGCTCGAACGTCTCCTACAATCTCAAGAAGCTGGTCGAGGGTGGCTACATCCACCACGAACGCTCGGAAGCCGATCGCCGCTCGGTGCTGGTGCGCCTGACCCGCAAGGGCGAAGCGGTGCGCGACATGCTGCGCGAACTGTTCGACCGCCATCTGGGTTCGCTGGAAGCGGTGGGCAATGTCGGCGCCGATCATCTTGACGGCCTGAACGTCACCCTCAAGCGTCTCGAACGCTTCTGGATCGATCAGGTCCGTTTCAGGCTGTAAGCCGACTCGGCTAGTCTGGCCCGATGAAGGGCCTGTCTGCCGCGTTCACACGCCATTTCCGCTTTTACATCGCGCTGGTCTGCGGGCTGGCGGCCTGGGCCCTTTGCCGGAGCCTGGACATTGAAGCCGCGCCGCTGGCGGGCGGCGATGTTTTCTATCTGGTGTTCCTGGCGTTCTGCATTTCACTGGCCCGCCAAAAATCCTCCGACCTGAAAAAGCGCGCCAAGAGCGAAGACGAGGGCATTGTCGTTGTCCTGCTCATCGTCCTGGCCACCATGGCCTTCTTCTGCGCCGCGGTGTTCATGGCGCTGAGCGGCAAGCATGATGTCCTGTCGCTGGCGCTCGCCATGGTGGGCGCGCCGCTGGGCTGGCTGGTGCTGCACACGGTCATGGCCTTCCACTATGCCGATCTGCATTATTTCGAGGATCCCGACGGCCATGAGGGACCGGACCTGCAGTTTCCCGGGCGCGGCGATCCCGGTCCCTGGGATTTTCTCTATTTCTCGTTTGTCATTGGCATGACGGCCCAGACGTCCGATGTGCAAATCAAGCAATGCGGCATGCGCCGCACCGTGCTGCTGCACAGCATCGTCTCGTTCTTTTTCAACACGGTGTTCATCGCGATGGCCGTCAACGCAGCGGTGTCGCTGGCCGGCTGACTATTTCGGCGGCCACGGCAGAAAAGCGCTGACCCGGCGCTTATAGTCCGCGTAAGCCGGCCGGCGGTCCTCGATCCTGTCTTCCATCAGCGTCACGCCGGACACCTTGAGCAGCAGCAGCGTCACCACCAGCGGGCTGAGGATCAGCCACCAGGCGCCGCTCGCGGCGAAGCCGATCAGGAAAAAGCCCCACCACAGTACAGCTTCGCCGAAATAGTTTGGGTGTCGCGACCAGCCCCACAAGCCGCGATCCATCACCTTGTCCTTGTTGCGCGGATCGAGACGGAACCGCGCCAGCTGCACATCGGCCAGCGCCTCGAACAACAGGCCGATGGCCGCGATTCCCACGCCCAGATAATCCAGCACCGCCATGTGCGCGCGGCTGGACAGCATCACCGCCACCAGCGGCGCGGCGATGAACCACATGAGAATGGCTTGCAACAGGAACACCTGCACCAGGCTCCACCACCACCAGCGCGGACCGAACTGGCGGCGCATGGCGGCATAGCGATGGTCCTCGCCTTGGTGGCGGGCAAAAATATGGGCAGCCAGCCGCACAGCCCACAGATTCACCAGAAAAAGCGCGGCTGAGACCCGCGTTCCGCTGGGCTGGGCCAGGAAGGCGGCGATATTCACCACACCCGCGATGCCGGGCGCCCAGAAGATATCGATGATGCTGACATCGCGGGTTCGCAGCGAAATCAGCCACAAAACAACGGCGGAACCGGCCACGAAAACGAGGCCCCAAAGCGGCGCCGTCATGTGACAAATTGCATGGAATCAGGGACTTGTTCTGGGGTATGGTTGTTTGAACGAGGGCCCCTGAGAACACCCCTGAGAAGATAGTTCATGGCGTTTTCCTACAAAACCAGCTTCCAGGATGCCCTGGCTGCCCTCAAGCGCGAAGGACGCTACCGCGTCTTCGCCGATATCTTGCGCGAACGCGGCGCCTTTCCCCAAGCCTCTTATGCGTCCGGTCAGAATACGGATGCGGGCGGCAAGCCGATCACCGTCTGGTGCTCCAACGACTATCTGAACATGGGCCAGCATCCCAAGGTGCTGGCGGCGATGCATGAGGCGGTTGACGCGGTGGGCGCCGGCAGCGGCGGCACCCGCAACATCTCCGGCACCACCCACTATCATGTCGAGCTGGAGCGCGAGCTCGCCGACCTGCACGGCAAGGAAGCGGCGCTGCTGTTCACCAGCGGCTTCGTCTCCAACGATGCCACGCTGTCGACCCTGTCCAAGGTTCTGCCGGGGCTGATCATCTTCTCCGACGAGCTCAACCACGCCTCGATGATCGAGGGCATCCGCCATGGCGGCACCGCCAAGTATGTGTTCCGTCACAATGACGTGGCGCATCTAGAAGAATTGCTGAAGGCGGCCAACCCCGCCGCGCCCAAGCTGATCGCCTTTGAAAGTGTCTATTCTATGGAGGGCGAATTCTCGCCCACCCTGGCCAAGGGCTTCGGCGTGATGGGCGGCTATATCGCCGCGAGCGCCGAGCTGGTGGACTGCATCCGCAGCTTCGCGCCGGGATTCATCTTCACCACCTCGCTGGCCCCGGCCATCGCGGCGGGCACGCTGGCCTCGATCCGTCATCTGAAGTCCAGCAATGCCGAGCGCGAGGCGCTGGCCGAACGCGCCGCGACGTTGAAGGCGAAGTTCGCCGACGCCCGGCTGCCGCTGATGGATAGCCCCAGCCATATCGTGCCGCTGATGATCGGCGACGCCGCGCTGTGCAAGGCGGTGTCGGATTCGCTGCTGAAAGACCACGGCGTCTATGTCCAGCCGATCAACTATCCCACCGTGCCGCGCGGCACCGAGCGCCTGCGCTTCACCCCGTCGCCCGCCCATACCGACGCCATGATGGATGCGATGGTCGAGGCGCTGGTGCTGGTGTGGGACGCGCACAAGATCGTCCGCGCCGCTTAAGTGGTTGGCAAAGAGATCTACGTGGAATTCGTAGCTCTCGGAAATTCCGTCAAGGTGACTGCCATCGATCCGGCCACCGGCGTCGAAGCCAGCGTGGTGTGCCCCGCCAGCGCCTCGCAGGCGGTGATGACGGAGGCGGCGCGCCGCAAGCTCGAATACGTCCTCAGGAAAAAATGATGCCGGTTTCCGACATTGTGATGATGGATGCGCGCGGCCTGGCCGGAGCGATCGCGTCGCGCAAACTGTCCTGCGCCGAAGTCATGACGGCATATCTGGATCACATCGGTCGCTTCAATCGTAAAGTCAACGCCATCATTGCCGTGCAGGCGCGTGGCGACCTGATGGCGCAGGCGCGCGAGAAGGACGCACAACTTGCGCGCGGCGAGAGCGTAGGGCCGCTGCATGGCTTGCCGCATGCGGTAAAGGACATTCTAGCGGTCAAAGGCATGCCGATGACCTATGGCTCGCCCATCTTCCGGGATTTCGTGCCGACGGCGGATTCGCTGCCGGTCGAGCGCATGCGCGCCGCGGGCGCGATCTTTGTTGGCAAGACCAACACGCCCGAATTCGCCCTGGGTTCGCACACCGTCAATTCGCTCCATGGCGCCACCCGCAACGCGTATCAGCCGGATAAATCCGCCGGCGGCAGCAGCGGCGGCGCGGCGGTGGCGCTGGCGCTGCGAATGCTGCCGCTGGCCGACGGCACCGATTATGGCGGCAGCCTGCGCAATCCCGCCGGCTGGAACAATGTGATGGGCTTTCGCACCAGCGCCGGTCTGGTGCCGATGACGGGCGAAGATGTCTGGTCGCCCAGCATCAGCGTCACCGGCCCGATGGCGCGCAGCGCGTCCGACCTGGCTTTGTTGTTGTCGGTCATGGCCGGTCATGATCCGCGCAGCCCGCAGTCCTTGCCGGGCTCCGGGGCGCGCTTCCTGTCGCCGCTGGATGGCGATTTCAAAGGCGCGCGGATCGGCTGGCTGGGTGATCTGAAGGGTTGGGCGCCCTATGAGCCGGGCGTGCTGGAGGTTTGCGAGAATGCGCTGAAGACATTTGAAACGCTGGGCGCGCATGTCGAGGCAGTCACGCCGGACGCCGCGCCGGAAGCAGCCTGGAAAGCCTTCATCAAGATCCGCCAGTGGCAGCAGGGTCCCAATTTTCAGATTCACTACAATAATGCGGCACGCCGCGCTTTGCTCAAGCCCGAGGCCGTCTGGGAGGTGGAAGAAAGCATGAAGCTTACGGCGTTCGATGTCGCCAATGCGTCGGCGGCGCGCACCAGATGGACGAACGCGGTGCAGCACCTGTTCCGCGACCATGACTTCCTGGTGATGCCGACCGCCCAGGTCTTCGCCTTCGACATCAACGAAGACTGGCCGCACCAGATCGCCGGGCAGCCGATGCGGACCTATTACGAATGGATGAAAGCCGTTTGCCTGATCAGCCTGACGGGATGTCCGTCGCTGGCTGTGCCGGCGGGTTTTGGTGCTGGGGGACAGGCGATGGGTTTGCAGATCATCGCACCGGTCCATCGCGACATGGACTGCCTGAAACTGGCCCATGCCTATGAGCAGGCGAAGAACTGGACGGCGGATGTCTTGCCGCCGCTGCTGCGCGCCTAGGCCTTCTTGCGCTTGCCCTTGGGCGTGCTGCCCTTGCCCAGGCCGATCTTCTTGGCGAATTCGCTGCGCCGCGCCGCGTAATTGGGCGCCACCATCGGATAGTCGGGCGGCAGGTTCCAGCGGGCGCGATAGTCGTCGGGCGACATCTTGTAGCGCGAGCGCAGGTAGCGCTTGAGCATCTTCAGCTTCTTGCCGTCTTCCAGGCAGACGATGTGATCCGGTGTGACCGACTTCTTCACCGGCACGGCCGGCGGGCGGGGCGCGGTCGCGCCTTCGGGGCCGCGGCCGGAAAAGCCGCCCAGGGTGGCATGGACGTTCTTGATGATGCCCGGCAGTTCGCTGGCCGCCACCGGGTTCTTGCTGACATAGGCCGCGACGATCTCCGTCACCAGCTTGAGGATGTCCTCGTCGCTCTCTTTGCCCATAACCCTGCCGCTCACGGTTCAATTCCTTGTCGGGAAGGATCGCGGCGTAATTGCGGCTGCCGGCCTGTCCCGCCGGCACCTTAGGGCAAGGGGAAAGCCCAGTCTTTCCGGCAACTTGCCGCAAGGTCTTAATTTCGAACCGGAAACGCTAGATTTGGTGCCGGGGAAGGGGTAAATCCGCCATTCCTGCGCGGGGGCGCTAGAAGCGGTCCCCTACAAGCTCAAGTTGCAAAGAGGCCTTTCGCATGTCGGCTGCCGCCAATTCCCCGGACCGTAATCCCGGCTTTTTCACCAGCGATTTGCAATCCGCCGATCCGGCCGTTTTCGCCAGCATCCAGGACGAACTGAACCGCCAGCGGGACAAGATCGAGCTGATCGCCTCCGAGAACATCGTTTCCAAGGCGGTGCTGGAAGCCCAGGGTTCGGTGCTGACCAACAAGTATGCCGAAGGCTATCCCGGCAAGCGCTATTACGGCGGCTGCGAATATGTCGACGTCACCGAGCAGCTCGCCATCGAGCGTGCCTGCAAGCTGTTCGATTGCAGCTTCGCCAATGTGCAGCCCCATTCCGGCGCCAATGCCAACCAGGCGGTGTTCTATGCCCTGCTGTCGCCGGGCGACACCTTCATGGGCCTCGACCTGGCGGCGGGTGGCCATCTCACCCACGGCCATCCGGCCAACTATTCGGGCAAGTGGTTCAAGCCGGTGCCCTATACGGTGCGCAAGGACGACCAGCGCGTCGACATGGACCAGGTGGGCGCCCTGGCGCGCGAGCACAAGCCCAAGCTGATCCTGGCCGGCGGCAGCGCCTATGCCCGGCAGTTCGACTTCGCGGCCTTCCGCAAGATCGCCGACGAAGTCGGCGCGATCTTCATGGTCGACATGGCCCATTTCGCCGGCCTGGTGGCGGGCGGCGCCCATCCCAGCCCGATCCCGCACGCCCATGTCGTCACCACCACCACCCACAAGACCCTGCGCGGCCCGCGCGGCGGCATGGTGC
>JAZKDV010000224.1:0-16392 GCA_040387395.1 Pseudomonadota bacterium
AGCAGCGCTTCCATCGTGCTGCCCTCGTGGATCATCGAGGCGTCGTAGTCCAGCGTGACCCAGCCGGTATAGTTTTTCTGGATCAGGAATTTCTGGATGCCGGGGAAGTCGACGCCGCCGGAATCCTTGTCGCTCATCGCGCGGAACCATTCATGGCCGCCGGCTTCCGGACCGGTGCGCGGCACCGCCACCACGCGGCTGCCCCTCAAATTGGTCCCCGCGCTCTTGTAGTGGATCGACGTCACGCGCGGCCAGTATTTGGCGAACAGCTCTTCCGGCACGATGCCGCCCAGCACCAGGTGGGCGAGGTCGGCTGTCATGCCGACATAGGCCGGATCGGTTTCCTTCATCAGCAGGTCGACTTCGTGCTGGGTCTGTACCAGCGAATTGACATGCGGATGCGGCGCCAGTTTCAGGCCGTCCTTGATGGTTTCCTTGCCGATGCGGTTCATCGCGCCGGCGCAGCGCTTGATCTGCTCGTCATTGGTGTCATAGCCCTTGGGGCGCGGACCCATGTTGATCTTGAAGTGCTTGCAGTAGCCGAAGGGCTTGATGAAGGTGCGGGCGAAGGCGATGTGGTCCTTGACCGATTTGTCGATCAGGGCGGGATCGTAGAAATTGGTGGTGAAGTCGCCGCCGCCGCCATTGGAGCAGGTGACCATGCGGATGTTGTGATCATCCATGATCTTCTTCAGCGCCAGGGGACGGTCGAGATAGTTCAGGATGTTGTGGCGGAAGGGTTCGACGCCGGGAAAGCCCAGCCGGGAGCCCACGCGGATCGCCTCTTCGATATCGGTCTTCCACGAAATGGGGCTGTAGGCGTAGCGGAACGGCAGCTTGCCGCTCTGTGCCTGGGCCGGCAGCGCGGCGGTGGCCGCCAGCGCGGCGGATGTCTGCAGGAAATGGCGGCGCGTGAATGTCATTGTGGGTCCTCCCCCTTGTTATTGCACCCAGATTTGCACAACGCGCCCGCTCCTGTCGCCCCGAAAATCCCCTTCGCGTTTGCCAAAAGACATGAACCAAACGGGCGAATGGCGCGTACTTCTGACATGCCCAAATTGAAAGCCATGGTGTTTGCCGCGCTGGGAGCAGCGCTTTTGGCGGCCTGCTCTCCCGTCACGGCCCTCAACCTGCTGGTGCCCAGGGGCGGCTATGACGCCCATACGGGCCTGGCCTATGGCCCCGACCCGCGCCAGAAGCTGGATGTTTACGTCCCCCACGGCCTGACCGGCCCGGCGCCGGTGTTGCTGTTTTTCTATGGCGGCTCCTGGTCGTCCGGCAGCCGCGACCAGTATCTCGCCTTCGGCCAGTCCTTCGCCAGCAAGGGGATTGTCACGATGGTGGCGGACTACCGGCTTTATCCGCAGGTGAAATATCCCGCTTTTGCCGAAGACGCCGCCCGCGCCCTGGCCTGGGTTCATGCCCATGCGCGCGAACATGGCGGCGATCCGGCCCGCATCTTCGTCTCCGGCCATTCCGCCGGCGCCTACAATGCGGTGATGCTGGCCTCGGAACCCAAATTCATCGAAGCGGCCGGCGGCGGGCTGGACTGGATCCGCGGCGTGATCGGGATCGCCGGGCCTTATGACGCCCTGCCGTTCACCGAACGCCAGTATATCGACATGTTCCATGGCGCCAACAACGCCGACTCCATGCCGATCAACCATGTCGATGGCAAACGTCCTCCCATGCTGCTGGCGACGGGCACCGACGACACCACGGTGCGGCCCGGCAACAGCGACCGCATGGCGGCCAAGCTGAAGGCCCATGGCAACGAGGCGCAGGTGATCCAATATCCCGGCGTGGGCCATGTCGGCATCATCCTGTCGCTGGCGCCGGGCTTTCGCGGCAAGACCACGTTGCGCGAAGACATGCTGCGGTTTATCCAGTCGCATTAGTGGCGAAAGCGAAACACATCCTGCCCGACCGGCTGAAGCCGGGACTGAAGCTGGTGTTCTGCGGCACAGCGGCAGGGCGGGTGTCAGCGCTGCAGCAGGCCTACTACGCCCATGGCCAGAACAAGTTCTGGAAGACGCTGCATGCGGTCGGCCTGACGCCGCGCCTGTTCGCCCCGCATGAGTATGAGATGCTGTGGGAGCATGGCATCGGCCTGACCGATATCGCCAAGCATGTCTATGGCATGGACCACCAATTGCCGCGCGACGCGCTGGGCGACGCCGCGGCGCTGGCGCTGCGGGACCGGGTGATGAAGGTGCAGCCGGCCATCCTGGCCTTCACCAGCCTGAATGCGGGGCGCAAGGTGATGGGGCCGCGCGCCGTGGCGGGCGAGCAGAAGGAAAGGCTGGGCGAGACGCGGGTGTTCATCCTGCCTTCGCCATCGCCGCTGGCGGCCAACCATTGGGACATTGCGCCGTGGCAGGCGCTGGCGCGAGCCGTCAAAAAGCTGTGATCAGGGTACGGATGCGATCGCCGTGCGCAGCGGCTGGTCTTCGAACCGTACGCACCGTTCCGGCGCCAGCGCGGTACCGCACACGGCGCCCCGATGATCGGCCAGGCTGACGCGGTAGGGCCCGATGGCGCGGTCGGCAACGGCGAAATCCGTCTGCACGATCTGGGCGCCGCTGGCGAAGGCGGCGTCACGGCGCTGGGCGCGGTTCTGCCGCGCCTCGCGCGTGTCGGCATCGGCGCGGGTGATGACCATGAAGCCGGCATTCACGGCGCGGGTTATGCGCGGGGCGTCCTTCACAGGGTCGGGCAGGCACAGGAAGGCGGCGGCCGGCGAGGCCTCGTCAGCCGCCACGAACATGGCGCGGCCTTCCAGTGACTTGCGCGCGCCCTGATAGGCGCGGATTTTCTCGGGTGTGTCGTCCAGCACCAGCATGACCTTGCCCCGCGCCTCACCCAGTTTGGGCCAGGCATGGGCCAGCGCCGCCTCGCGCAGGGTGGGATGGTCGCCCTGCACCTGGTCAGGCGTGATCAGCTGGTCGGCGGCAAACACCGCGCGGACGTCATTTTCCAGCGCATCCAGCGCCGCGCCATCGAACGGTTGGGGTGTGGTCGCGCCGGGCATCGGGGTGCGCACATCGTTGGTGCGCAGGGTGATGGTGATGGGCAGATGGCGCGGATGCGCGCGCGACCATGCTGCCACCTGCTTCAGGCACTCGGTGAGCGCCAGGCACGAGCTGTTATAGTCGACGTCCAGCACATGAAGGACCTTGAAGCCGGGCTTGCGCATGGCCGCGACATAGTCGTCGGGCAAGAGCTCCATCGCCATCGAGGCCGCCGCCGGATAGCGGTAATGGCCGCCCTTGGGGTCATGCGCCACATCGAAGGACAAGGCCCGCACATCGTCGTCCAGCTGGGCCGCGAGGGTGGGGTGGCCGAAGTCCAGCGCCTCGGCGCCGCGCTTGCCGCCCATGCGGATCAGGCGCAGCAGCGCCTTGCTGGGCCGCTGCTTGTAGCTTTTGCCGGTGCCCACGACCTGCAACTGGTCGACGCGAAGATTGGCGTCGAGCCATCCGGCTTCGCAGCGCGCGTCGCAGGGACGCGCGGCCGGCTGTACCGGGGCGGTGACCTGGGCGATTGCAGGCTGGGGGGACGAGAACAGGCCAGCATTGATAACAAAAAACCCGGCGGCGGGGATCAGGACGAAAGCTGCCAAAAGATGACGGCGCATCGTCCCTGCCTTTGCGGTCCTATGGTCCGCCGACGCGGCGCGCCACCGTCATGCCGGCGACCAGCAGCACCAGGAAGATCGCGAGGAAGATGAAGAACAGGATCTTGGCGATGGCGATGGACGTGCCGGCGATGCTGGTAAAGCCCAGCAGGCCCGCGATCAGGCCGATCACCAGAAAAATCAGAGCCCATTTCAGCATGGGATTCTCCATTATTTCGAAATCCTACAGGAAACACCGACTCATGCCGGAAAGTTCCCCGCGCCGAAACACAGAGAGGTCGCAAAGTGTCGCGCCTATCGGGACGGGCGCACGCCTTCACTGCCGCGGGTGACGTCTCGCAGCAATTGTTCCGCCGGCTTGCCGGGCGACGCTTCGGCGGATTGCCCCGGCACGAGGGGCGGGGCGGACGCCAGGGTCCAGCTGACGATGTCGGTGATCGCCGCGTTCATCGCCTGGCTCAGCGCCTGCACCGCGGCCCCGGTGGTGTTGACCGACGCATTGGCGGTCTTGCTGGCGACGAAATTGGCCAGCACCTTGCGGCCATGGGCGGTGACAAGCTTGGCGTGGATCACCACCACCGCCTGGGGCACGCCATCCTGCACGGCGTATTTTGCTTCGAAATCCTTGACCTCGGTCACCAGGTTGTAATCGGCGTGCAGGGCCTCCTGCTCGCGGGCCACGGCGACGATCCGTCCGGAGGACTCAAAGCCGTCCACCAGCGCGCGCTGCACCGCCGCCGGTACGCGTTCGGGATAGGTGGCGTTGGCGTAGTAATCCAGCGTGCCGTTCGCCTGCAGCAGGGCGATGCGGTCGGTGTCTAGTCCGCTGGGCACGTCGGGGCGCATCACCGCCAGCGCCCAGTTCACTTTTTCGCCGCCGGTGGCGGGGGTGAAGGTGGGGCGCACCGGATAGATCGGCCCGGCTTCGGGAGGGCCCAGCAGGTCGCTGCCGCAGGCGGAAAGCGTGAGCGCCGCTGCGCCGGTCAGGAAAAGACGCCGATGGGTCCGGTGAATCATGGAAGGCCTCATTTGGGTTCGTATCCCTTGCGCCGGTCGCCGAACAGCAGCTTGGTCGGTTCGCGGTTCAGTTGTTCGGAAAGCTGGTCGAGATTGCCCACCAGCCGGCGCATTTCACCGACCAGGTTGGAAACCTGCGCCAGCCCGTCGCCGGTGATGAAGGCGTCGGCGCTGTCGGCGACCTTGCCGTATTTGCGGATGGTCAGGTCCACCTGCTCCAGCGTGGGCCGGAGGGTGTTGGAGGCCTCGCTGAGATTGGCCATCGCCTTGTTGGCGTTGGCGATGCTGGCGTCGATATCGGCGGAGCGGCGGGCGATCACCTGGGTTGTTTCGTCCAGATTGGCCAGCACGTTGGCGATGGCGCGGCGGTTGTCGTCATTGAGCAGGTCGTTGATCCGCGATGCCGCCACGTTCAGCTTGGCAACCACTTCGGGCGCTGTCTGCGCCAGTTGGGCGAAGGTCGACTGCTTGGTCTTGATCACCGGATAGGGCTGGCCTTCCTTGGCCACCAGCAAGGGCGCGTTCTTGGTGCCGCCGCTGATCTCGACAAAGGACGCGCCGGTGATGCCCTGGCTGTCGATCGAGGCGACGCTGTCTTCGCGGATGTTGAGGTTGGGCCGGACCTGCAGCGTGACGATCACGCGCTGGGGATCGTTGGGGTCGAATTCCAGATTGGTGATGCGTCCCACCTCGATGCCGTTGTAGCGGGTGACGGTGCCTTGTCCCAGGCCCGTGACCGGCCCTTTGAAATAGGCCTGGTAGTAGGCGTATTCCTGGCTGTACTGGGCGCCCGCCAGCCACATGATCGTTACCACCAGGCCGATGACGCAGGCCAGCACAAAGGCCCCTACGGCAACGTAATTGGCTTTGGTTTCCATCGTTACGCCTCTTCCATGTCGGCAAGCGCGGCACGGCCACGCACGCCCGAGAAATAGTCCTTGATCCAGGGATCGTCGTTCTTGCGCAGCTCGGCGATGGTTCCGATCACTAGCTTCTTGTTCACCAGCACCGCGATCCGGTCGGTGATGGCGCGCAGCGTGTCGATGTCATGCGTCACCAGGAAAACGGTGAGGCCCAGCGCTTTTTGCAACTGCTGGATCAGCTCGTCGAACTGGTTGGCCGAGATGGGGTCCAGCCCGGCGGTGGGCTCATCCAGGAACAGGATCTCCGGGTCCAGCGCGAGGCTGCGCGCCAGTGCGGCGCGCTTGACCATGCCGCCCGACAGTTCGGAAGGGAACTTGTCGGCGGTATCGGGCGGCAGCCCCACCATGTTGAGTTTCATGGCGGCGATCTCGTCCATCAGGCTTTCGCTCATGGTCGTGTATTCGCGCAAGGGGACCTTGATGTTTTCCGCCACGGTCTGGGACGAGAACAGCGCGCCGGCCTGGAACAGGACGCCCCAGCGCATTTCCAGCTTGCGCATCTCGGCGCCTTCGACTTCGCCGGTCTGCTGGCCGAATACCTTGATGACGCCTTCCTTGGGCCGGATCAGGCTGATGATGGAGCGCAGCAGCACCGACTTGCCCGAACCCGAGCCACCCACCACGCCGATCACTTCGCCGCGGATGACGTCGAGATCAATATGGTCATGGATGATCTTGGAGCCGAAGCCGTTCACCAGGCCGCGCACCTCGATGATGACGTCTTTCATCTTGGTGGCCGTCTTTTCCTCCGCCATCAGATCCCCAGCACCGAGAACATGATCGAGAAAGCGGCGTCCAGCACGATCACCAGGAAAATGGCTTCCACCACCGAACGGGTGGTGAGCTGGCCGACGCTGGCGGCATTGCGCTCGACCTGGAAGCCTTCATAGCAGCCCACCAGCGCGATCACGAAGGCGAAGACCGGCGCCTTGATCAGGCCCACCATCACGGTGCTGACGTCGACCGCGTCGTTGAGCTGGCGCAGGAACACCGGGAAGGTGATGTCCAGGCTGACATAGCACATCATGGCGCCGCCAATCAGGCCCATGACGTCGGCGTAAAAGGTCAGCAGCGGGAGGGCGATCACCAGCCCGATGATGCGCGGCAGCACCAGCGTGTCGACGGTGTTCAGGCCCATGGTCTGCATGGCGTCGATCTCTTCGTTGACGCGCATGGTGCCGATATGGGCGGTGAAGGCCGAGCCGGAACGGCCCGCCACGATGATGGCGGTGATCAGCCCGCCGATTTCGCGCAAGAGGCCGACGCCCAGAAGGTTGATGGTGAAAATCTCCGCGCCGAACTGCTTGAGCTGGTCGGCGCCCTGATAGGCCAGCACCACGCCGATCAGGAATGACAGCAGGCCGACGATGGGCAGCGCGTTGATCCCGGTCTCTTCGATCTGATGGAAGATCGCGGCGACCTTCAGGTTATGCTTGGGCGCGACGATGGCTTCACCGGTTTCGACGGTGACCCGGCCGAGATAGCCCAGGATCGAAACGCCCTGGGTATAGGCATGCATGGTGGCGCGGCCGATCTTGTACAGCCGGCCGCGAAAGCCGGCCGGGATGCGCGACTTGCGCGGCTCGGACTTGTGCTCCTGGTCGAGACTCTTGATCAGCGGCTGGTACAGTTCGGGGACGTCGAAGCGGGAGACCTTGCCGCCGCCGGCTTCCGCCGCCCGGCGCGTGCGAAGCAGCAGCCAGGCCCCGGCGCTGTCCAGCCGCGAAATCTTCGAAGCGTCGATCGCCAGCCCGCCGCCCGGCAGTTCGAGCGCATTCAACTCGCGGTCGAGCCGGGCGCTTTCTGCGATAGTCCAGGCGCCGCCCACGGCCAGCGTACGGCCGTCCTGGTCCAGCTTGAACCAGGCTTCCGGCTCCGCCGAAGCGCTTTCGATGGATGTCATCAGGGCGTGGTCTCGCGCGGCCTGAACAGGCCGTTTCCCAGCAAGAATGCGGGGGGAGGGCAAAAAGTTCCACGAGTTCCCCGATTCTATCCACCGGGCCGGATTTATCGCTATAACGCCGCGGATCAATTTCGCGAGGCTTAGCCATGGACAGGACGCGCCTGGGGCAGACCGGCCTGAAAGTCTCTCCCATCTGTCTGGGCACCATGACCTATGGCTCGCCCAAATGGCGCGACTGGGTGCTGGAAGAAGAGGCCAGCCGCCCCTTTATCAAGCGCGCCCTGGAAGCCGGGATCAATTTCTTCGACACCGCCGACATCTATTCGCAGGGCGCGTCGGAGGAAGTGGTGGGCCGGGCGCTGAAGGATTTCGGCGGCAAGCGCGAATCCTATGTGCTGGCGACCAAGGTCTATTTTCCGGTGGACGGCCGCCATGGCGGCCTGTCGCGCAAACACATCGCGCACGCCATCGACGATTCCCTGAGGCGGCTGGGCATGGACTATGTCGATCTCTATCAGATTCACCGCTTCGACAACGACACCCCGATCGAGGAAACGATTGAAGCGCTGCATGACGTGGTGAAAGCCGGCAAGGCGCGCTACATCGGCGCTTCATCGATGCATGCCTGGCAGTTCGGCAAATATCTCGCCACCGCCGACAAGATGGGCCTGACGAAATTCGTCTCGATGCAGAATTTCTACAATCTGGTCTATCGCGAGGAAGAGCGCGACATGCTGCCCTTGTGCCGCGATGCCGGTGTGGGCGTGATCCCGTGGAGCCCGCTCTGCCGCGGCTTCCTGGGACGCTCCGCCGCCAGCGCGCTGGAAAAGAGCAGCACCCGCGCCCAAAGCGACAATGTGCTGGACATGCAGTTTTCGGATGCCGATGTCGAAACCCTGCGCCGGGTGGAAGAGCTGGGCAAAAAGCATGGCCGCAAGAACGCGCAGATCGCCACCGCCTGGCTGCTGCACAAGGGCGTCACCGCCCCCATCGTGGGCGCTTCGAAGATGGCGCATCTGGAAGACGCCATTGCCGCCGTCGAGATCAAGCTGACGGCGGAAGAAATCACTTATCTCGAAGAGCCCTACTTGCCCAAAGCGACAGCAGGAAACCTGCGCTAGAAACAAAAAGGGCGCCGCGAAGGGCGCCCTTTTCATTTGATTTGTGCGCCGGTTAGAGCGGCCACCAGTCGAGCTGGTTCTTGTAGGTGCCGTCGGCGGTCTTCTGGTCCCAGCCGCCGCCCAGCGCATTGTAAAGCTGCAGGCTGGCGCGCAAGCGCGACAGCTTGGTCTGGACCAGCGAATTCTGGGCGCTGAACAAGGACTGCTGCGCCTGCAGCAGCGACAGAATGTCGATGGTGCCTTCGCGGTACTGGAGTTCGGAAATGCGGAAGGCTTCGGCGCTGGCCCGGGTCTGGATCTCGACAAACGCCTGGGTTTCGCTGGCGGCCTGCACCTGGCCCAGCGCGCTTTCCACGTCGCTGAAGGCCTGGAACACGGTCTTGCGGTAATTGGCGATCAGTTCCTGCTCGACGGCGTTGGTAAAATCCTTCTGGGCGCGAATGCGGCCGCCATCAAAGATGGTCTGCATCACGCTGGCGCCGATGCTCCAGACGAAGGTCGAGGGATTGAACAGGTTGGACAGCGCCGCCACCGGGCCATAGCCGGCGGTGCCGGTGAGGCCGAGGGAGGGGAAGAAGGCGGCGCGGGCCGCATCGACATTGGCGTGGGCGGCATAAAGCGCCGCTTCCGCCTGCGCCACCGACGGATTGCGCAGCAGCAGTTCCGACGGCAGGCCGGCCTGCACCACCGGCGCCATGATGCCGTCGAGATTCTGCGCCCTGACGTCGTAATTTTCCGGGACGCGGCCCAGGAGGATGGCGAGGGCATAGCGGGCTTCGCGCTCGAGGGCGACGAGGATCGGCAACTGCGATTCCTGCTGCGCCACGATGGCCTGCTGCTGGGCCAGGTCCAGGTTGGACGAGACGCCGCTCGAGACCTTGGCCTGGGTGATGGTCAGGATGCGCCGCGCGGCCGAGACGTTTTCCTTGTTGATGGCGATGCGCTCGCGCAGCGACAGGATGGTGAAATACTGGTCTGCGACCGAGGAGGACACCGAGATGCCCGTCACCGCGGCGGCATAGCGCTGGGCGCGCAGGTTTTCGCGCGCGGCGCGCAGATTGTGATACTCGCCGCCGAAGAAGCTCTGCTGATAGCTGGCAGTCAGGCCGGCATTGAAGCGGTTGCCCGTCAGGCCGGTGATGCGGCTGCCGGTGCGGGTGCCGCCGATGTCGGCGCCGACGGTGGGAAACAGGGCTGACAGGGCGACGCCGTCATTGGCTTCGGCCTGCAGCACGCGGGCGCCGGCCATGGCGATGTCGAGATTTTCGCGCTGCGCAGTTTCCTGCAGCGGCGCCAGTTCATCAGCGCCGAATTTCGTCCACCAGTCGGCCTGCGGCCACAGCGGCGCGGTCTTGTCCATCGGGGCGGTGAAGGCCACGGGCACGTCGCCGGGACGGTCCAGGGGGGTGGGATTGGCGGTACAGGCGGCCAGGCTGAGGGCCAGGACGCTGGCGCTTACGCCACGCAGAAGGGCGCCATGAAACAAGGACTTCATCGAACTCTCTTTACTTAAAATTGGACGGCCCCGCCGCGGAAAATACCAAATAGTTGTTAAGGCCCTGATACCCGCTCTGGCCCTGTCCCGCAAATATGGCGGGCCTGCGGCGCCAGACAAGGCCCTGCGACCCTTATGCCGCCTGGGGAGATGCAGGAAATGACCGCGTTGGATGCAGGGGATTCTCGGATTTTGGGGAAAATGGACGGCCGGGGTTATGGCTTTACGTGGGGGGCACCAAAGCCGTCCCGGCCGTCCGTAGAGTGGCCTGCATCCTTAAGGTGGAGCGCCGGACGGACACGAGCCGAGCATCAGCTTCCTCCTGCTCGGCGCGGACGGGAAGCCGGGAAGCTTTCAAATTTGTAACGGAATGTCGCCAAAGCCCGCTTCGTTCAGGCGCGGCGAAACAATTTTATGTGACGGTTTTTCAGACTGCCGGAATGGCACAGCCCGGCGCTGCGCGCGCCGGGCTGGTCCCTAACAAATGTGCTTATTTCCGCAAGCCGAAAGCCACGACTCGGGCGTCGTGGGTGACCACGAACACCTTGCCCAGCGCCACGACCGGCTCGCTGAAATGCACCCAGTCGTTCAGCGTCTTGTCGCTGGTCCACAGCCGCTTGCCGGTCTCGGCGTCATAGGCGAACAACTGCATCTGCGTCACCGGGGTCGAGCGCAGCTTGTTGCTGACTGTGGTCGGCATGCGCGGATCGCCCTGCTTGGCGAAGTTCTGCATCGCCTGTCCGGCGCTGGCCAGCGCATAGACCACGCCGTTCGCCACTACCGGCGGGTCGGGCATGACCATGTCGTCGGAGGTCCAGAGCGGCACGGCGCTGATCTTGCCGTTGTCGTTCTTCACTTCGAACGCCAGCACGCTGCCGTTGGGCCGGGGGCCATTGGTCATCGGGAAGACCGGCGACTGGGTCGAGGGTTCGCCCAGCATCGGCAGATAGAGGAAGCGGCGACCCTGCGGATTTTCATACGTGGTGACCGCGCCCCACACGCCGCGGCCCGGATCGGTGCCGGTTTCCGCGTCATTGCCCAGGCGCGGCGAGGCCCAGAGCGGGGTCATGTGATTGTCGCCGCCCAGCCGTTCGGCATCCAGGATGCGCAGCACGCTTTCCTTCTGCGAATAGGCCACCAGCGTCTTGCCGGCGAAGTTGAACACCACCGGCGAGGCCGAACCCGACAGGTCCTTGGCCAGGTTGTGGGCGTAGTTGGTGGGGGTGAAGCTGTCGACCAGCCGCGTCGCCTGCGGGGCGAGGCGCAGGATGCTTTCGCTGAAATCGCCGGCAGCCGGATCGTAGCGCCCGTTGCTGGTTTCGAAATAAACGCTGTTGCCCGGACCGCGCGCCAGGCCGCCACGGCCCCAGGGCGCGGCGGGACGCGCGCCCGACGTATAGAAGCGCGTCACGCGCACATTGTTCAGGTCGCGGGTGTCGGCGGCCTGGACCGCCGAAGCATCCAGCATCGGGCCGGCCGGCACGCGGCGCAGGCCCGAGCGGGCGGCGTCATACATGGGCGAGGTCTTGTCCACCACTTCGCCGCAGGCGCGGCCGCTGGTGGAATAGACGATGCCGTCGATCAGGTTCAGGCTCCAGGCGCGGCCGAAGGGCGCGATGAATTCCACCGGCTTCATCTTTTCGCTGCCGTCCGCCAGGCTGATGGCGCGCAGCAAGCCGTCGCCGGCCATGAAGAAGATCAGGCCGCGCGCCTTGTCGATGGTGGGCGTGGCGTTGGGCGTGTTGGGGCACAGCCAGGTGGCCGGCTTGGTCGGCTTGTGCGGGTTGGGATAGGCCTTCTGCCAGAGCTGCGCGCCGCTGTTGGCGTCGATCGCATACAGAACGTCGTTGGCGCCCAGGATATACATCACATCCTTGTTGCCGCCGGCGGTGGCCACGTTTGCGGCGATCACCGGCGCGGTGACGGTGGACAGCACGTCGAGATTGGTCGGCACCGAAAGCTGCGTGCTCCACGCCTGACGCAGGCCCTTCACGTTGGACTTGGTCAGCGTCGTTTCGGCGCGGTTCCAGCCCGAACGTTCCGGGTCATAGCCCCAGGTCACCCATTCATTGACGGCGGGCGCCTGCGGCGCGGCGGCGATCATGCGCGGCGGCAGCGCCTTGAGATCGGCGTTCATCGCATTCAGTGCGGGGCGGGTGAGGCGGGCCGGCGCCATCTGGCGGATTTCCTCCAGCGTGCGATCGCCGACCGAGCCCATGCGCGCATCGGCGGCCACGTCGGGGAAATGCTTCTGGAAGATCGCCAGCGCCGCCGGGTTCGCACGGATGTCGGCGATGGTGCTGCCCTCGACGGTCCAGGGGACCGACGTCTGGGCAAATGTCGAGCCCGCGCACAGCAGCGAGGCGAAAGAGGCAGCAACCAGCAGTTTGGATATTTTCGACATAAGGACACCCTTTTCCAACCCATACACGCAGGCTTTTGCCCGCTTTTGAGGGAGGCTCGGGTTTTACGGACAGATTGTCAACGTGGCGATTGCGTCAGCCAGCCGCCCACGGACTGTCGTGAAATTCCGCCACGGGACGCAGCGGCACCGGCATGGACGGGTTGGCACCGATGTAAAGTTGCAGCGTCATCTGGTTCGTCTCTTTATCCCACACCATTTGCGGCGCGATGCCGCCGGGCTTGCGGAAGGTCTTGCCGTCGAAATCGAATTCGCGCGGCTCCACCGAGCTCCAGCCATTGACCAGGTCGGCGGCGAGCCGTTCGCGGTAGGCGGGGTACTGGTCGGGCGCGATGTTGGTGATGTCGGGCGCCATCACCCGCACCAACCCGCTGGGCAGGATCTCGACCCGCGCCACCACCAGGACGCCGCCGCGCTCGGCGCCGCCTTCCCATTTGCCCACCGGCGGGGTGGGCTTGGAGCAGGCGGCAACCGCCAGCAGGACAAAGGCCAGGATCAGGTGCGTGGCGCGCATTGGACTTGCGACTCGTTATGTCTCCTGCGCAATTCTAGCATGTCCGGCTCCCGCGCTTTTGAGGCATTTGGCGGCATCGGGCCGAGGGGAAATAGGGGGTTCACAGGAAAAACCCCGATTTTCCGAAGGTCGTCTTGCCCCGAACGCTATCGGTTGTTATCCACCGCCCGCTTTCTAAAGGCTGTCCGCCATGCCGCTTCCCAAGGATTTCCTGGCCGCTTCTCTGGGCCGCATCAAGCCTTCGCCCACCATCGCGATCACCACCAAGGCGCGCGAGATGAAGGCGGCGGGCGGCGACGTGATCGGCCTGGCCGCGGGCGAGCCGGATTTCGACACCCCGCAGAACATCAAGGACGCGGCGATCAAGGCCATCAATGACGGCCAGACCAAGTACACCGCCGTCGAAGGCATTCCCGAACTGCGCGCCGCCATCGCCGCCAAGTTCAAGCGCGAGAACAATATCGACTACAAGCCGTCGCAGACCTTTGTCTCGCCGGGCGGCAAGACCATCCTGTTCAATGCGCTGATGGCGACGGTCAATCCGGGCGACGAGGTGATCGTCCCCGCGCCATACTGGGTTTCGTATCCCGACATCGTGCTCTTGGGCGGTGGCAAGCCGGTGATCGTGGAATGCAGTCTCGAAGACGGCTTCCGCCTGACGCCCGAAGCGCTGGAAAAGGCCATCACGCCCAAGACCAAGTGGCTGATCTTCAACCAGCCGTCGAACCCGACCGGCGCCTGCTATACCCGCGAGCAGCTCAAGGGCCTGACCGACGTACTGATGAAGCATCCCCATGTCTGGGTGCTGACCGACGACATGTATGAGCACCTGGTCTATGGCGGCTTTAAGTTCACCACCATCCTGGAAGTTGAACCCAAGCTGTACGACCGCACCCTGACCATGAACGGCGTGTCGAAGGCCTATGCCATGACCGGCTGGCGCATCGGCTACTGCGCCGGGCCCGAAGACCTGATCAAGGCGATGGCCAAGCTGCAGTCGCAGTCGGCCACCAACGCCACCTCGATCTCGCAATGGGCGGCGGTCGAAGCGTTGAACGGCACCCAGGACTTCATCCCGAAATTCCAGAAGGTCTTTGAAGAGCGCCGCGACCTTGTCGTCTCCATGCTCAACCAGGCGAGTGGCATCGAATGCCCCAAGCCGGAAGGCGCCTTCTATGTCTATCCGTCCATCCGCAAGCTGATCGGCAAGAAGACGGCGGGCGGCAAGGTGATCGCCACCGACGAGGATTTCGCCGGCGAACTCCTGGCGGCGACCGGCGTGGCGGTGGTGCATGGCGCGGCCTTCGGCCTGTCGCCCTTCTTCCGCATCTCCTACGCCACCTCGAACAAGGCGCTGGAAGAGGCCTGCGGACGCATCCAGACCTTCTGCAACAGCCTGACCTAACCGCTTGAAAGTCCGTGCGGTTTGACACGCGGGCTGGCATTATAAACCGCGAATTAAACATGTCGGCCTAGTCTGGCGGCATGCGGTTCGGCCCCATGCTCGCGGCCGCGCTTTTCGCCGTTTCGGCGTCGGGCGCAAAGGCCCTGGATATTTCCGATGATCTCACCATCACCGGTTACGGCGATTTGCGCGTGGTCGCCGCGGCCGATCCCACAAGCTGGCTGAAAGGCGGCCTGGGAAAATTCCGTTATGGCGATGGCGGCACCCATCTGCGTTTTGCCGAAGCCGTGATCCAGGCCGACTGGACCATCGCTGACGGTTGGGCGGCGGTGGGCGTGCTGCGCGCCGAACCGCTGACGCCCGGCGTGGTGGATGCGCTGGAAGCCTATCTTCTCTACACGCCCGCGTCCGAAAGCAACGTGTCCTGGTCGGTGAAAAGCGGCGCCTTCTTTCCCACCATCAGCCTGGAGAATGACGATCTGGGCTGGGCCAGTCCCTATACGCTGACGCCATCGGCCATCAACGGCTGGATCGGCGACGAACTGCGCAGCATCGGCAGCGAAGCGACGATGCGCTGGAAGAACGAGTTCGGCACCCTGTCGCTGATCGGTGCCGTGATCTGCTGCAATGACGAAGCCGGAATCCTGATCGCTGATCGTGGCTGGGCGTTCGGTGACCGCCCCATGGGCCTGTTCGAGCGCGTGCGCCTGCCGGAGTCCGCAAGGCGGTTGCGGTCCCAGCCGCCCTATGGCCGCACCGGCATGTTCGATGAAATCGACGGCAGTCCCGGCTGGTATGCCGGCGTAACCTTCCAGATGCCGGAGGTCGGCAAGATTTCGGTGATCCGCTACGACAACCAGGCCGATCCTTACATCAAGACGTCACGCGACACCTCCTGGGGCACCCGCTTCTGGAGCCTGGGCGGGCGCACCGATATTGGCGGGGTGATGCTGATCGCCCAGGCGATGCGGGGCCAGACCACGGTGGCGGGTCCGACCTTCTACGCCGAAACCAAATTCCAGTCGGCCTTCCTGCTCGCCAGCTACGACCTGGATGACTGGCGTTTCAGCCTGCGCGAAGACCTGTTCGCCACCCGCCGGGCCCGCGCCACCAACGCCATCTGGTCGGAAGACGGCGATGCCTTCACTGCCGCCGTATCGTGGTCGAAGGTGGAATGGCTGCGCGTAACGGGCGAAGTGATCGCGCTGCATTCGCGGCGCGGCCAATACGTCAATGCCGGGATGGGCGCACCGGAGCGCAATGACACCCAGGTGCAGTTCAGCACGCGCTTTTTCTTCTAGACGACCCGCTCGGTTTTGCCGTCCAGCGCCATCAAATAGAATTCGCACCCCAGCTCGGGATGGGTCTTGGCCATCCGCGCCTCGACCTGCTGCATCACCTGCTTGTGCTGGGCGGTTTCCGCCGCGCCAGCGCCCTTGAAGTCCTTGCCGTAGGCGACCTTGTAGGCGCCGCAGTCGCGGTGATCGACCACCACCACCTTCTTGATGTGATGCAACTGCTTGGCGATGTTGACGTGATCCCAGAAGGCGGCGTTGGATTTGGGAAACTTGTCGGACACCGCCGCCAGCGCCGCGCCGGCCAGCGAGACCTGGTCGTAATCGCGCGTCAGATGCTTGTCGTGGAAGAAGGCCGGCGCGAATTCGACCAGCCGGTAATCAATGCAGGTGATGCCCAGCGCCGTGACGTCGGCGGCGTTCGCAGCGCCCGGCAACAGACTGGCGCCCGCGCCGGCCAGGAACACGCCGAGCGCGCGCCTATCCATTTGGCAATTGCACATGAATATTTCCCCCGAAATAGCCCGTGAATATCCGTACGGTATAGCACAGTTTGGCTGGCGGATCGCGCGCCAAAGAAAAGGCCGGTGGCGCAGCCGGTTAGGGCGCGCCACCGCTCCTGCCGCAACCCGCGCCGCGGTCTCGCGCGCCGAACTGCGC
>JAZKDV010000224.1:16402-17421 GCA_040387395.1 Pseudomonadota bacterium
GGCCAGTCTAACCTCGCTCAAGGGGGAGAAGAGCGAAGGTCTTGCCGCCTTCGGGGGGAGAGAAGGCGACTACAGAAGAGATAAGATCGGCAAACGCGATTTCAAGACCGGCTAATACTGCCAGTCCTTGGAACTTTTGACCGCGAAATCCCGGAACGCCGCTACGCGCTTGGATTGGCGCAGGGCGTCGGCATAGACCAGATGCACGTCAAAGCCGGGCGCATTCACATCGGGCAACACGCGTTCCAGCTTGGGATGTTCGGCGGCGACGAAATCGGGCACCACGCCGATCCCCAGGCCCGCTTCGGTGGCCTGCAGGATGCCGGTGATGTTGTTGATGCGGATGATCTTGCCGGTGCCGCCGGGCTTGGCGTTTTTCTTGAACGCTTCCAGCAGCCAGTTGATGTCGCGGATTTCCGGCACGGCGGTTTCGCCATAGACGATGATGCTGTGCTCGGCGATGTCTTCCAGCGACTTGGGCGCGGGATGGTCCTTCAGGTAACTCTTGGCCGCGTACATGTGATAATGCACGGTGAAGAGCTTGCGTTGAATAAGGTCGGCCTGCACCGGGGCGCGCATGCGGATGGCCAGGTCGGCCTCGCGCTGGGCGAGATCCAGTTCCTTGTCGTCCATCACCAGATGGACTTCCACTTCCGGATACTGCGCCAGGAACTGGCCCAGGCGCGGCAGCAGCCAATAGGCGCCAATGCCGTGGCTGGCGGTGATCTTCAGCGCACCGCGCGGGGCGTCATGGACGTTCTTCAGCGCTTCTTCCGCCGCCGCCAGCCGTCCCAGCACGTCGGTCACCGCCGTGAACAGCAGCTCGCCTTCGTCGGTCATGGTCAGGCCGCGGGCATGACGCTGGAAAAGGGGGGTGGAAATCTCTTCTTCCAGGGCGCTGATCTGGCGGCTGACCGCCGATTGCGACAGGCCCAGCGTCTGCCCGGCATGGGTGAAGCTGCCCGCCGATGCGACGGCGTGGAAGATGCGAAGCTTGTCCCAGTCCATACGAACCCCCT
>JAZKDV010000225.1:0-4717 GCA_040387395.1 Pseudomonadota bacterium
TGCTGGCGGCAATCCCGTCCGTCGCGTTGCGCTATCCGGTCAAGAAATGGGCGGCGGTGGCCGCCTTGCTGGCTTCGGCTTTCTACCTGGCGATCAGCGGCGCGGCCCCGCCGGCGGTGCGCGCTTTCGTGATGCTGGCCACCATGATGACAGCGGTGCTGCTCGACCGCCCGGCCTTGACCATGCGCAGCCTGGCGCTGGCCGCCGCCATCCTGCTGCTGGCGCGTCCCGAAGTGATCATCGATGCAGGCTTTCAGATGTCCTTCGCCGCGGTAGCGGCGCTGATCGCGGTGGCGGAGTGGGAGCAGAGCCGCGAGCGCCTGCATCCGCGCGGAATGCTGTACCGCTATCTCCACGGCATCGTTATGACCAGCCTGGTGGCGAGTCTGGCGACGGCGCCCTTCACGCTGTTCTATTTCGAACGCGCCGCCCACTACGCGGTTCTGGGCAACCTGATCGCCATGCCGGTGATGGGCTTCTGGATCATGCCGGCGGCGGCGTTTTCCGTATTGTTGATGCCGCTCGGGCTGGAGCGGCTGCCGCTGGAAGTGATGGGGCAGGGCATAAGCGTGATGGTGGCGATGGGCCGCTGGGTCTCCGGACTTCCCGGTTCTGTATCGCTAGTCAGCGCCATGCCGCTGGCGGCGCTGGTGCTGTTGTCGCTGGGCGGGCTGTGGCTGGCGATATGGCGGCAGCGTTGGCGCTGGTGGGGCATCATCCCGATGTTTGCCGGGGTGATCTTGGCCTGTTTCGCACCCAGGCCCAACATCCTGGTGGCAAGCGATGCCACCACCATCGCGCTGCGTGGCGATGACGGCCTGCTCCACTTCTTGCGCAAGCCCAGAAACAATTTCCTGGCGCGCGAGTGGTTGAAACGCGATGGCGACGGACGCGAGGTCGCCGATGCCATCGGCATCACCGGCCTGCGTTGTGATGGCCTGGGCTGTGTGGTGAACCGCCCGCCCATGATTGCCGCTGGGCTCAGGCCGGAGGCCTTGTTGGAGGATTGCGCCCGCGCCACTGTCGTGGTCAACGCGGCGATGGGACCCTGCAAAGGCCCGGCGGTGGTGATCGATCAGAAAAAAGCCGCCGAAGGCCAAGGCTGGGAGATATTTCTGTCGTCGTCGTCTTCAGCGAGCAGTGTGCGCGCCTGGCGCGGCGAACGGCCCTGGGTGGCCAAGCCCTACCAACTCGAGATCAATACCTTCTGATCAACCCGACCAGCTTGCCCTGCACCTTGACCCGGTCGGCGCCGTAGAGGCGGGTTTCATAGGCCGGGTTGGCGGCTTCGAGGGCGATGGAATCGCCGCGGCGGCGCAGGCGCTTCAGGGTGGCTTCCTCATTGTCCACCAGCGCCACGATGATCTCGCCCGTATTCGCGGTGTCGGCTTCCTGGATGATGACGGTGTCGCCGTCGAGGATGCCGGCATTGATCATGGAGTCGCCGGTGACTTCCAGCGCGTAATGGCTGCCCTTGCCCAGCATGCCGCCGGGAACGGGAATGTCGCTCATCTTGTTCTGCAGCGCCTCGATCGGCGTGCCGGCCGCGATGCGCCCGACCAGCGGCACATTGATGGCGCCTTCGCCATTCTCGCCGTAACTGCGGCGCGGTGCGGGCGAACGGCTGTCGGCCATGCGGATATCGGTGCGGCCATGGCGGCCGGAGGCGCTGCGCTGGACCTGGCTGCGGGTGGTGGCGGGCCGCACGGTCTCGGCCATGTTGTCGGGGAGCTTGAGCACTTCCAGCGCGCGGGCGCGCTTTTCCATGCGGCGCAGGAAGCCGCGTTCTTCCAGGGCGGTGATCAAACGATGGATGCCGGACTTGGATTTGAGGTCCAGCGCTTCCTTCATTTCGTCAAAGGAGGGCGGCACGCCGCTTTCACGCACGCGTTCATGGATGAACATCAGCAATTCATATTGCTTGCGGGTCAGCATCGAATCTCTCCCAGGAACCCGGCGCGAACAAAGCCGGTACGCTTGCGAATCGTTCTACTTTAGTTCCACCCCTGCCGTCAACGGATTGGGGCGGCTGGAACACAATCCGGAAAGAACCGTTTCATCCTTCGAAGGGCGGATCGAACTGGCCTATGGAGCCCGTGATGAAACTGAGAACCTTTGCCTTGAGTACGCTGGTTGCCGCCGGCGCTTTGGTAGCCACGGTGGAAACCGCGTCTGCCGCCGTGGTCTGCAATCGCTACGGCGATTGCTGGCGCACCACCACCCGCTACGACTATCGCCCCGCCTGGGGCCTGCAGGTCTATGACGACAATTGGCGCTGGACGGCCCGCGATGAACGCCGTTATCGCTGGCGCGATGCGCCGCCCCGCCGTGGCTATTGGGGCCGTGGCGGCGTCTGGATCACGTTCTAAGAATCCCAAAGTTGCGTAACGAAGCGGCGGTCCTTGTGGCCGCCGTTTTCGTTCAGCCCAGCAAGTCCCTAGGCGACACTTTGGCGACAACGGCCAGCTTTTTCAACGTCGCAGGCGCGATGCTGCGCGACTGGCCGGTGAGGAAACCCAGTATCTCCCCCGGCGCCACGCCGGCGGCGCGCGCCCATTCGGTGGGGCGCAAATGGTGCTTGGTCATGACGGCGCGAAAGGCATCGCGCTGGGCGCGGATGGCCTCGCCCTTGGCAAGTTTTGGCGCGTCGGTCGCGTCCATCAGCACGGCCGGCTTGACGAAACGCGACGAAAGAGTGCGCGCGGGCTGGCTGGCCTGCGCGCGCGGTTTCGCTGGCAGGGACGGGGTTGGCGGGGCCTCACGGGCGTCATTGCTCGGGGTGCCGCGCATTCCGGCCGACTTGCGTACAGGCGGTGCTTTATCGATCACCGGAAACCGTTGCCCAGAAGCAGCGCGGTGGCGGCGCGCACATCCTTCTGGCGCATCAGGCTTTCGCCCACCAGCACGGTGGTGACCTTGTGCTGGGCCAGTCGCTTCAAGTCGGCGGGGGCGGAGATGCCGCTTTCCGACACAACAAGGATATCCGACGGAATCTTGTGCGCCAGCCGCGTGGTGGTGCCCATGTCGGTGACAAAGGTTTTCAGGTTGCGGTTGTTGACGCCGATCAGCCGGGCGTCGAGCTCCAGGGCGCGGTCGAGTTCGGCCTCGTCATGCACCTCGACCAGCGCGTCCATTTCCCAGCGGGCCGCTTCGTCCAGCAGCTTGCGGGCATGGTCGTCATCGAGCATCGCCATGATGATCAAGATGCAATCGGCGCCCCAGCTTCGCGCCTCGATCACCTGATAGGGCTCGATCATGAAGTCCTTGCGCAGCACGGGCAGGCGGGTGGCTTCGCGGGCCTGGGTCAGGAACTCCGGCGCGCCTTGAAAAGACGGCGTATCGGTCAGCACCGACAGACAGGCGGCGCCGCCTACTTCATAGGCCATGGCCAGGGCGGGGGGATCGAAATCGGCCCGGATCAGCCCCTTGGACGGGCTGGCCTTCTTGATCTCGGCGATCAACCCGTATTCGCCGCTGTCCTTCTTGTCTTCCAGGGCAGCCAGAAAACCGCGCGGTGCTTCCACGTCCTTGGCGCGCGCTTCCAGGTCGGCCGTGTTCGCCTTGGTCTTGGCGGCCGCGACCTCTTCTTTCTTGTAGCCCAGGATTTTGTCGAGAATGCTCATGCGTTGGTTGCTTTGACCAGGTCCTGCAATTTGGCTTTGGCCGCGCCGCTGTCCAGAGCCTGCGCCGCCAATGTGACACCCGAGCTTACATCTTTTGCCGCGCCCGCCACCATAAGGGCGCACGCCGCGTTCAATAGCACGATGTCGCGGTAAGCGCCGGTTTCACCATCAAACAGCCGCTGGATGGCGGCCGCATTGTCCGCCGCTTCGCCGCCCCTGATGCCCGACAGCGGCCAGCGCTTCAGGCCGGCATCCTCGGGCACCAGTTCGCCGGTTGAGATGGCGCTGCCCGACAGTGTGGCGATCTGGGTGGGGCCGCTGATCGAGACTTCGTCCAGCCCGTCCATGCCATGAACGATGGTGGCGTTGCTGCTGCCCAGCGCCTTGAGAGCCTCAGCATAGGGCACCAGCCAGTCGGACGAGAAAACGCCGATCAGTTGGCGCGTCACCCGAGCGGGCGAGGCGAGCGGCCCCAGGAGGTTGAAGATGGTGCGCCGGCCGACCGCCTTGCGGGCAGCCCCCACATGTTTCATCGCCGGATGGTGGTATTGCGCGAAAAGAAAGACGATGCCGGTGTCCACCAGCACGCGTTCCGCATGGGCTGGTTCCAGGCCGACCTTCAACCCGAGCGCTTCCAGCACGTCGGCGGCGCCGCTGCGCGAGGTGGCGGAGCGGTTGCCATGCTTGGCGACCATGACGCCCGTCGCCGCGACCACGAACGAGACGGCGGTGGAGATGTTGAGCGTACCCAGCTCGTCGCCGCCGGTGCCGCACAGGTCGATCGCGTCCGCCGGCGCATTGATCGGGACCATGTGGCGGCGCATCGAAGTGACAGCGCCCACCAGTTCATCCACGGTCGGCTTGCGGTCGGCGGTGGCCGACAGATAGGCGATGAGTTCGTCCTGGCCCATCTGGCCGGTGAAAATGGTGTCGAACAGAGCCGTGGTGTCGTCCCTGCTGAGCGGCGCGGAAGCGGACGTCACGCTCATGCCGGGGCTTTTGCGAAGTCGCGGGCGATGGTCAGGAAGTTGCCCAGCAGGGCATGGCCGTTTTCCGATGCGATGCTTTCGGGATGGAACTGCACGCCATGCACG
>JAZKDV010000226.1:0-4565 GCA_040387395.1 Pseudomonadota bacterium
TAGACGATATAGCTGTGGCCGGTGACCCAGCCGACATCGGCGGTGCACCAGAAGATGTCGCCTTCGTGATAGTCGAACACATAATGATGCGTCCACGCGGCCCATAACAGATAGCCGCCCGACGTGTGCAGCACGCCCTTGGGCTTTCCGGTGGAGCCGGAGGTGTAGAGGATGAACAGCGGGTCTTCCGCATTCATCGCTTCCGCCGGGCAGTCGGCCGGCACTTTGGCCGCCTCTTCGTGATACCAGACGTCGCGGCCGCCTTGCATCTCGACCGCGCCGCCGGTGCGCTTGACCACGATCACGCTGTTCACGATCCCCGCCTTGGCAACGGCTTCGTCGGTGTTCTTCTTGAGCGGGATGGGCTTGCCGCCGCGCACGCCTTCATCGGCGGTGATCACCACCTTGCTGTCGCAGTCGATGATGCGGCCCGCTAGGCTGTCCGGCGAGAAGCCGCCGAACACCACCGAATGCACCGCGCCGATGCGGGCGCAGGCCAGCATGGCGTAGGCTGCTTCCGGGATCATCGGCATGTAGATGGTGACGCGGTCGCCCTTGTTGACGCCGCGGTTCTTCAGCACATTGGCGAACTTGCACACCTCGGCGTGAAGCTGGCGGTAGGTGATGTGCTTGCTGTCGTTCGGATCGTCGCCTTCCCAGATGATGGCGGTCTGGTCGCCGCGCTTTTCCAGGTGGCGGTCGATGCAATTGGCTGCGACATTCAGCGCGCCATCCTCGAACCATTGGATCGAGAGGTTTTCCGGCTCCCAGGAGACATTCTTGACCTTGGTGAAGGGTGTCAGCCAGTCCAGGCGCCTGGCTTCCTGGCCCCAAAAGCCGTCGGGATCGCGCACCGATTCTGCATAGGCGGCCTCATACTGGGCCTTGGTCATGAAAGCGCGTTTTTTCCACTCTTCCGGGACCGGGATCAGGCTCTCGGACATTGCATATCTCTTTTGGGCTTGCCTCTGACGGGATGGTGCTATGATCGCACCGTTTCTCGCAAGGCGTCTGATGCAACTTCAACTTTCCACATGGCCCGAGGTCGAGGCCTATCTGGCCAAATCGAAGGCTATCCTGATCCCCATCGGCTCCACCGAACAGCATGGCCCCAACGGCCTGCTCGGCACCGATGCACTGTGCCCGGAAATCATCAGCCGGCGGGTGGGCGACGAGGCGGGCATCCTGGTGGGACCGACCTTCAATGTCGGGCAGGCGCAGCATCACATGAGCTTTGCCGGCACTATCACCCTGCGGCCCTCCACCATGATCGCGGCGATGATGGACTGGGCGCAGAGCCTGACGCGCCACGGCTTTGAGCGCATCTACTGGTTGAACGGTCATGGCGGCAACATCGCCACCATCACGGCGGCCTTTTCCGAAATGTATCACGGCATCACCTTTGACAAGTCGGGCGACCGCGCCGGATCGAACCAGACCTCCTTGCGCTGCACCTTGCGCAACTGGTGGGAAGTGCCAGGGGTCATGGACCTCTGCCGCCAGTTGTTCCCGGTGGGCGAGGGCAGCCATGCCACCCCGTCGGAAGTCTCGGTGACCTATTTCGGCTATCCGGAAGCCGTAAAGTCCGTGACCATGACGCCGCGCATCGCCCCCAACGGCCCGATCCTGGACGCCGACGATTACCGCCGCCGCTTCCCGGATGGGCGCATCGGCTCCGATCCCAGCCAGGCCAGCATCGAAGCTGGGGAAAAGATCGTCGCAGCGGCGGTAAAGGGCGTGATCAGCGACTTCAAACAGTTTGCCGCCAGCTAGCTTCCGGCGGTAAGATGCTCCTTTCCCAGGGGTGCCGCGCGAGCGGCTGAGACCGCAATCCCGCGGATCCCTTAGAACCTGATCCGGTTCACACCGGCGTAGGGAGAGGCGCAAATGAACAAACCCATTCTTGACAAGTCGATGGCGATCACCCGTGGCGCGTTGCCGGGCTCGCGCAAGCTGCTGGTGCCCCTCGGCAATGGTGCGTCCGTACCGTTCCGCGAAGTGGTGCTGTCAGGCGGCGAAGCGCCGGTCCGCCTCTACGACACATCCGGTCCGTATACAGACGATACCGCGACCATCGACATCGAAAAGGGCCTTGCCGCCCGCCGCCGCGAATGGATTCTGGCCCGCGGCGATGTCGAGGAATATGTCGGCCGTGAGCGCAAGCCGGAAGATGATGGGTTGAAGCGCGGCGAAAAGCTGACCGTGCCGCAGTTCGACCGCAGCGGGCTCAAGCTGCTGCGCGCCAAGCCGGGCAAGAACGTGACGCAAATTCACTATGCGCGTCAGGGCATCATCACCGAGGAAATGAAGTATATCGCGGCGCGCGAGAACCTGGGGCGCAGCGCCCTGCCGCGCGACGGCAACAGCTTCGGGGCGGCGATCCCTGACGAGATCACGCCGGAATTCGTGCGCTCCGAAATCGCGCGCGGCCGCGCCATCATCCCGTCCAACATCAACCACCCCGAGACCGAGCCGATGATCATCGGCCGAAACTTCCTGACCAAGATCAACGCCAATATCGGCAACAGCGCCGTGACCTCGGGCGTGGGCGAGGAAGTGGACAAGCTGGTCTGGGCGATCCGCTGGGGCGCCGACAATGTGATGGATCTGTCCACCGGCCGTCACATCCACACCATCCGCGAATGGATCATCCGCAATTCGCCGGTGCCGATCGGTACCGTGCCGATCTACCAGGCGCTGGAAAAGGTCGGCGGCGTGGCCGAGGACCTGACCTGGGAGATTTACCGCGACACGCTGGTGGAGCAGTGCGAACAGGGCGTGGACTATTTCACCGTCCATGCCGGCGTGCGTCTGGCGCATGTGCCGCTGACCGCCGAGCGCGTTACCGGCATCGTCTCGCGCGGCGGCTCGATCCTGGCCAAGTGGTGCCTGGCGCATCACAAGGAAAATTTCCTCTACACGCACTTTGAGGAAATCTGCGAACTGCTTAAGCAATACGACGTGTCGTTCTCGTTGGGCGACGGCCTGCGTCCCGGCTCGACCGCCGACGCCAATGACGCCGCCCAGTTCGCCGAACTGGATACGTTGGGCGAGTTGAACAAGATCGCCCAGCGCCATGACGTGCAGGTGATGATCGAAGGCCCTGGCCATGTGCCGATGCACAAGATCAAGGAAAACATGGACCGCCAGCTGGCGGCCTGTGACGAGGCACCGTTCTATACGCTGGGCCCGCTGACCACCGACGTGGCACCGGGCTATGACCACATCACCTCGGCCATCGGCGCGGCGATGATCGGCTGGTTCGGTTGCGCCATGCTTTGCTATGTCACGCCCAAGGAACATCTGGGCCTGCCGGACCGCGACGATGTGAAGGCGGGCGTGATCGCATACCGGATCGCCGCCCATGCCGCCGACCTGGCCAAGGGCCATCCGGCGGCGCGCATCTGGGACGATGCCATGTCCAAGGCGCGGTTCGAATTCCGCTGGCGCGACCAGTTCGCGCTGGCGCTCGATCCGGAAACCGCCCAGCTCTATCACGACGAAACCCTGCCGGCCGACGGCGCCAAGGTGGCGCATTTCTGCTCCATGTGCGGACCGAAATTCTGTTCCATGAAGATTTCACAGGAAGTGCGCGACGCGGCGCGCGGCAACAATGACAGCATGTCCACAGCGGAAATCCGCGCCGCGATGGCGAAGAAGTCGGACGAATTCAAGCAGGGCGGCGGCGAGATCTATCTGCAGAAGCCCGCAGGATGATCAGCGGTTGAAGGGATTGGGACGGGTCGGCGGGCCTTGCTCGCGGCCCGTCACCACATACCAGCCGAAGCAGCGCGCCAGCGCGGGCGGCATCGCCTTGTTCTCTTTCAGCGCCCAGCCGGCGATTTCCTTTTCGCTTTCGCCGGCGGCGACGCCGCCCCAGACGGTGACAAAGTGGTCCCCTTGCAGGAAATAGCCGCCCGGTTCGGCATCGGCGAATTCCGCCCAGACCAGGCTCCAGTTCGCCGTCTGCATGACTTCGAACACTTTCGGCTTGCTGGGCAGGCCCTTGATCTGCGGCGCGGCCTTTTTCAACAGCGCCTGTCCGGAAGCCAGCGGCTTCTGCCAGATGCCGTCGCAGGGCGTTGCGGCCAGCGCAGGCGTCGCGGCCAGCAGCATCATCGCGATCAGCTTTTTCATTTGCGACCCTGGATCACGTTCCAGATCGCCAGCACGATGATGGCGCCGATCACCGCCACCAGCGAAGAGGCGATGAAGCCTTCCTGTTCGTAATTGAAGCCAGGGCTGAGCTGCCGGAACAGGAAGCCGCCGGCCAGCGCGCCCACCAGACCCAGCGCGATATTGACCATGCAGCCGCCGCCGCGCTTGCCCATGATGGCGCTGGCGATCCAGCCGATAAAGGCGCCGAACACAATCCAACCCAGAATATGCATCCGTAAAATCCCGCTAATTAAACGTCACATATAGCATGACGAGCGCGGCCGCCGCCATGACGGCGGTGGTCAGCCAGCCCAGCCAGCGCAGGGTGGGCCCGACGCAGAAGGCGCCCATCTTCTTACGGTTGCAGGCCACCAGCATCAGCGCGACCATGATCGGGACCGCGACGA
>JAZKDV010000227.1:0-9714 GCA_040387395.1 Pseudomonadota bacterium
GGCCATGAGATCGGCCATTATGCGATGGGCCATACCCTGCGGCTGCTGCTGATGATGGGCCTGGTGACGATTGTGGGCTTTGCCTTCGTCAATTGGGCTTTCCTGATTGCCTGCGATATTTTCGGCGGCCAGTGGCAGGTGCGAAAGATCAGCGATGTGGCGGGGCTGCCGCTGCTGGCGGCGCTGTCGGCGATCTTCTTCTTTCTCGCCACGCCGGTGACCAATTCGATTTCCCGCACCACCGAATTCCAGGCCGATATCTTCGGGCTGAATGCCGTGCGCAAGCCGGACGCCTTCGCCACGGTGATGCTGAAACTGTCCACCTATCGCAAGCTGGAGCCGGGCCGGTGGGAAGAAGCGATCTTCTTCACCCACCCCTCGGGCCGCACCCGCATCGAAACCGCGATGCGCTGGAAGAAGGAGCATATCGCCGACGCCGATATCCGGCGGACGGCGACGCTGCCCTGACGTGGATCTGAAAGCGCAATTTCAACAGGCCCTCGCCGCCCATCAGGCTGGCCATCTCGCTGAAGCGGAGAAGCTTTACACGCACCTGCTGGCGCAAAAGCCGGGTCACGCCCAGGTCACCTATCTGCTGGGCGCCTTGCGGGCGCAACAGGGGCGCAGCGCCGAGGCGGTGCAGTTGCTCGAAACCGCATTGGCGGCGCAGCCGGACAATCCCGCGATCCTGCTGCATCTGGGCAATGTCCTGCAGGATCAGCAACGTTTCAGCGATGCGCTGGAAAGTTATGACCGTGCGCTGGCGCTGAAGCCCACATACAGCGAAGCCCTGAACAATCGTGGCAATGCGCTGGCGGCGCTGGAACGGTTCGATGAGGCGCTGGCCAGTTTCGATGCGGCGCTGGCGATCCATGCGGAGGATGCCGGCGCTTGGTACAATCGCGGTATCGCGCTGCAAAAGGCGCGGCAACCGGAACAGGCGGTTGCCAGTTTCGACCGTGCCTTGACCCTGCGCCCCGAGATGGCGGAAGGGTGGAACAACAAGGGCAGCGTGTTGCTGCTGCTGAAGCGCGCCGCCGACGCACTGGCAAGCTTTGACCGGGCACTGGCCCTGCAGCCGCGGAATTCGCATTTCCGGATGAACCGCGCCACCGCGCTGCAAACCCTCAAGCGCTATGACGAAGCGCTGGCGGACTATGACCGGGTGATGGCGAGCGATCCCGATTTTCCCAACGCCTGGGGTGAAGCGGCAATGGCGGCGCTGTACCAGTGCGACTGGGCGCGCAGGACAAAGATGGAGGCGGAGTTGCCGGCGCGAATTCCGGCTGGCGCCCGGGTCCACCCCCTGGTGCTGATGAGCTACAGTAGCGACGGCGCTGTGCAGCGGATGTGTGCGGAAAATGCGATCCGCGATGCCGTACCCCAACCGCCTGCGCCGCTGTGGCGGGGTGAAAAATACCGGCATGACCGTATAAGGCTGGCTTATCTCTCCCACGATTTCCGAACGCATCCGGTGGGACAGCAGATCGCCCCGCTGCTGGAGCGCCACGACCGCACCCGCTTCGAAATCATCGCCATTGCGGGTGGCCCACCGGACGACAGCGACACCCGCCGCCGCATCGAAGCTGCCTGCGACCAGTTTCACCAGGTCGATGAGAATATGGGCCGCACCGCCGCGCTGCTGCGCGAACTGGAAGTCGATGTCGCCATCGATCTGGCCGGCTTTACCGAAGGCTCGCTGCTGACGGCCCTCGCCCATCGCCCCGCGCCGGTACAGGTGAGCTGGCTGGGTTATCCCGGCACCAGCGGCGCGGATTTCATCGACGCCCTTCTCACCGACGAGATCTCCCTGCCATCGTCGCACCAACCGTTTTATTCGGAACGGATCGTCCATCTGCCCGGCAGCTTCTTTCCCATGGATGTTGCACGCGCCGGCGCGGCGCCGCCCAGCCGCAAGGAAGCCGGACTGCCGGAAACCGGATTCGTCTTCTGCTGCTTCAACCACAATTTCAAGATCACGCCGCCGGTGTTCGATATCTGGATGCGGCTGCTGGAACAGGTGCCCGGCAGCGTGCTGTGGCTGCGCGAGGGTGCGGCGGAAACGTTGCAGCGCGAAGCGGCAGCGCGCGGCATCACGCCGGACCGGCTGGTCTTCGCCGGCCATGTGCCGCTGGAAGTCCATCACGCCCGCCACCAACTGGCCGATCTGTTCCTCGATACCCTGCCCTACAATGCCCATGCCACGGCGGCGGATGCGCTTGCGGCGGGCCTGCCGGTCCTCACCCGCCTTGGAGAAAGTTATCCCGGCCGGGTGGCCGCCAGCCTCGTGACAGCGGCGGGCCTGCCGGAACTGGTGACGCACAGCGCGGACGAATATGAAAAGCTGGCGCTGACGCTGGCGCGCGATCCGGCGCGGCTGAAAGCCTTGAGAAACAGGCTGGTGGCGAACCGCGCCACGGCGCCCTTGTTCGATACCACCGCCCTCGCGCGCAATATCGAAGCCGCCTGTCTCAAGCTGCTGGAGAAGACCTAGGGCAACTGCTTGGCCAGCGTCGCATACAGCGGGCTGGCGGGGTCGAGCTTCGACAATAGCGCTTCGCAGGCCTTGCGGGCGTCGGCGCTCCAGTCGGCAGTGAGCGAGGCCGCCAACTGGGCCTGGCTTTTCAGGATCACGCCATCGTCCAGAATCTTCAGGCCGTTGTCCTTCAGGGTCGCGCCGGTGGTGGTGATGTCCACGATCACTTCCGCCGTGCCCGCTGCCGGCGCGCCTTCGGTGGCGCCCGCGCTGGGCACGATGCGGTAATCGGAAATCCTGGCCTGGGCAAAGAAGCTGCGGGTCAGTTGCGCATACTTGGTCGCCACCCGCAGCCGGCGGCGATGCGTGGCGGCATAGGCGGCGCAGACATCGTCCAGGTCGGCCATGGTCGCAACATCGATCCAGTAGCCCGACACCGCCACCACCACATCGGCTAAACCGAAGCCCAGCGGCTTGATCAGGTGCATGCGGCCGGCAAGCTCCGGCGCTTCCTCGCGCAGCAGGTCCTCGCCGGTGATGCCGAGGTGAATGTCACCCGCCAGCAGCGACGAGGCGATCTCGCCCGCCGACAGAAGCATGACCTCGACATCGGGAAAGCCCGCAAAGCTGGCGCGATAGCCGCGCGCGCCCACCGTCTGTTCCATGGTCATGCCAGCCGAGGCAAACCAGGCGTTGCAATTGTCTTTCAACCGTCCCTTGGACGGGATGGCGAGAGTCAGCATCATGCGCCTCCCGCATTTCTGGCGGCCAGCACGCGTTCGGTGCGGATGGCGCAGCCGATGGCGCTGACGGGCTTTTTCGCGCCCAGCATTTCCATCATCGAGTCATAGCGGCCGCCGCCCGCGATCTGGACCGGACCTTCCTTGTCCCGCGCCCAGAGCTCGAAGACGAAGCCGGTATAATATTCCATGTTGCGGCCGAAATGAGCGGTGAACTGCACCTGCTCCAGATCGACGCCCAGCGACTTCAAGGTCGCCAGCCGCGCATCCATCGCCGCCAGCTGGGGATCGAGATTGATGCCGGCGGTCTTCAGCAGGGCGCGGATGCTCGACAGCGCCTGTTCGGCAGGGCCGGAAATATCCAGCAGCTTGGCGATGGCGTCGGCGACGCCCGCATCGAGTTTCAATGCCGCGGCTTCCGCCGCACGGTCCATGGCGCGGCTGATGATCTCCTCGCGCGTGCGCCCGGCCAGCGGCGCATCGGCGCGCGCATCCAGCAAGGCTTCGATCTCGGCACGGGTTCCAGGCAGCGCGGCTTTGCGGTCGCCATGGCCCAGCCAATAGAGCAGCGACTCGACATAGCCGGCGCGCCAGAAGTGACGCTTGAGGCGCGCACGCCACTGCGCCGGCAGCGCCAGCGCATCGACCAGCGCGCCGAACAGCGACAGGTCGCCGATACGCAGCGAAAACTGCTTCAGGCCCGCCACGCGTAGGGCTTCGATGGTCAGCGACAGGATTTCGGTTTCGCCGGCGGCGCGGTCTTCCAGTCCCAGCAATTCGACGCCGGCCTGGAAGAACTGGGTGGGGCGATGCGGTTCGCCCGGCTGGTGACGGAAAACCAACCCGTTATAGGCAATGCGGGCGGGAAATTTGCGCCCTTCCTGCACCGCCTGGCGGCAGATGGGAATGGTGAGATCGGGACGCAGGCAAAGCTCGCGGCCCGACGGGTCCATCAGGGTGAAGGTGCGGCGGCGGATTTCCTCACCCGAACGGTCGAGAAAGATTTCCGCCGGCTGCAGCACCGCCGGCTCCTCGCGGACATAGCCGCGTTCGGCAAACAGCTTCAGCAGCGCCACGGCCTGCGCGTTGAGCGCATCAATGGCGGGCGTGTCGTAATAGGGAAAGGCGGCCATCAGGCACTGCCTTTGGTATCGGCTTTCAGCATCGCCTTTATCTCTGCCACCAGATCGGTGCGCTTGACGCTTTTCTGGGCCTCGCGATTGGCGACCCATTCGGCGCGCGTTTCCACCGCCTTGGCCAGCTCGGCGCCCAGCGCCAGGTCTTTCAGCGTGACTTCGCCCCGGGCGCGTTCGTCGCCGCCCTCGATCACCGCGATGGCGGCGCCGCGCTTGTCGGCATACTTGAACTGGTCGCCCATCTTGCCGCCCCCGACATAGGCTTCGGCACGCAGGCCGCTCGCGCGCAATTCCTGCACCATGGCGAAGCTGGAAGCGGCATCGCCCTTGTCGAACACCGTCACCACGATCAGCGGCGCTTTCGCCGCCGCCACCAGTCCGCGCGACGAAAGCGCCGACATCAGGCGCGACACGCCGATGGAGACGCCGGTTGCCGGAACCTGCTGGCCGGTGAAACGCGCCACCAGATCGTCATAACGCCCGCCGCCCGCGACCGACCCGAACACGACTTCTTCGCCGTCCTCATTATTCACGGGAAAGGTCAACTGCGCCTCGAACACCGCGCCGGTATAATAATCCAGGCCGCGCACCACGCCGGTGTCGAACAGGATGCGGTCGGGGCCATAGCCGCAGGCCGACAGCAGCTTCACGATCTGCTCGAGTTCGTTCAGGCCCGCCGCGCCGATGGCGCTGCTGCCGACCAGGGTGCCGATCTGCTGCAGGTGAGCTTCTTCGTCTTCCGCATCCGGCGCGACGAAGGCGAGAATACGATGGGCCTGGTCGGGCGTCAGGCCGGCGCCCTTGGTGAAATCGCCGGAGTCGTCCTTGCGGCCGTCGCCCAGCAGCGCCGAGACGCCTTCGATGCCCAGCCGGTCCAGCTTGTCGATGGCCCTGAGCACGATGCCGCGGCGGACGCGGTCGTCCAGCGCGATGCCGCTGGCTTCCAGCACGCCGTCCAGCAGTTTGCGATTGTTCAGCTTGACGATGTAGTCGCCGCGTTTCAGGCCCAGCGCCTCCATCGTGTCCGACAGCATCATCAGCAGCTCGGCGTCGGCGGAAGGACTGGCGCTACCCACCGTGTCGGCGTCGAACTGGGTGAATTCGCGGTAGCGGCCCGGACCGGGCTTTTCGTTGCGCCAGACGCTGCCGGTCTGATAGCGGCGGAACGGCTTGGTCAGGTTCTGGAAATTGGCCGCGACATGACGGGCCAGCGGCGCGGTCAGGTCATAGCGCAGGCTCATCCACTGATCGTCATCGTCCTTGAGGGAGAACACCCCCTCATTGGGACGGTCAACGTCGGGCAGGAACTTGCCCAGCGCGTCGGTATATTCAAAGGCCGGAGTCTCCAGCGGATCGAAGCCATAGCTCTCATAGACGCTGCGGATGGTGGCCAGCATCTTCTGCTCGGCCATGATCTCGGCGGCGCCGCGATCGCGGAAACCCCGCGGCAGCCTGGCCTTTGGTTTGGATTGCTTGGGCGACGACATTTGATGCTTTTCGGGAATCCGGGACGATCTTTGAAAGTGCGCGGTTTGTACCGGCCCCCCGCCATGGCGGCAAGGAACCGTCATAAAACATGACAAATCAATAGGTTACAAGCGTGGCCCCATGGCCCTTGCCAGCCCCCATGTTGCGGTGCGAATAAAAACCAACCAACAAGGACGCGTCTCTTGGCCCAGAGCAAAGTCTATCCCGATGCCGCTTCCGCGCTGACGGGCGTCACATTCGACGGCATGACCGTGATGTCAGGGGGCTTCGGCCTGTCGGGCAATCCCGAAAACCTGATCACCGCCCTGAAAGAGGACGGCGCCAAGAACATCACCATGATCGCCAACAATTGCGGCGCCGACGGGCTGGGCCTGTGGGTGCTGCTGAACAATGGCCAGATCAAGAAAATGATCTCGTCCTATGTCGGCGAGAACAAGCTGTTCGAGGAACTCTATCTCACCGGCAAGCTGGAACTGGAACTGACGCCGCAGGGCACGCTGGCCGAACGCATCCGCGCCGGCGGCGCTGGCATTCCGGCCTTCTACACCCGCACCGGCGTCGGCACGGTGGTGGCGGATGGCAAGCCCACGGAAGACTTCGACGGCCTGACGTACGTGCGCGAGCGCTGGCTGAAGGCTGACCTCGCCATGGTGAAAGCCTGGAAGGGCGATACCGACGGCAACCTGATCTATCGCAAGACCGCGCGCAATTTTAATCCGATGATGGCGACCGCCGGCAAGATCACCATCGCGGAAGTCGAAGAACTGGTGGAACCGGGACAACTCGATCCCGACAAGATTCACACGCCGGGGATTTTCGTGCATCGCATTCTGCAGGGCCGCGACTACAAGAAACATATTGAGCGTGTGACGACCCGCCCGCGCCCGGAGAAGACGTGATGGCCTGGACCCGCGAAGAAATCGCCGCCCGCGCCGCCCGCGAATTGCAGGACGGCTTCTACGTCAATCTGGGCATCGGCATTCCCACCCTGGTGGCGAACTATATTCCGGGTGGCATGAAAGTGACCTTGCAGAGCGAGAACGGCATGCTGGGCATGGGCCCCTTCCCCTATCCGGGCGATGAAGATCCCGACCTGGTCAATGCCGGCAAGCAGACCATCACCGAACTGCCGACCACCAGCTATTTTTCCTCTTCCGACAGTTTCGCCATGATCCGCGGCGGTCACATTGACCTTTCCGTGCTGGGCGCGATGGAAGTGTCGGAAAACGGCGACATCGCCAACTGGATGATCCCCGGCAAGATGGTCAAGGGCATGGGCGGCGCCATGGACCTGGTGGCGGGGGTCAAGAAGATCGTCGTGGTGATGGAGCACACCAACAAGGCGCACGAATCCAAGATTCTGAAAAAATGCGATCTGCCGCTGACCGGCACGCAATGCGTGGACATGATCATCAGCGATCTGTGCGTCTTCACCGTGGAGCGCGGCAAACCCGGCCTGACCCTGGTCGAGCTGGCGCCGGGCGTGACGCTGGACGAGGTCAAGGCCAAGACCCAGGCGTCGTTCGTCTCGGCCCTGTAAGCCTGCTTCATTTCCCCCTAAGCTGACCGCAACAACAAAGCGGGGGAATGCATGCGGCTGCTGGTGACGGCGCTTATCCTGACGGCGACAGGTGCATGGGCCGCAACCTTGCCGCCGCGCGAAGGCCCGGCCGAAAACGGCTCGCCCGCCTGGTTCCTGCAGCCCTCTTCCGCCGATCCGTCCGGGCACACGGTTGTCGATGAACAGGGGCGCGTCACCGTGCACCCGCATGTGCCAGGCGATGAAACCTTCAACGGTTTTCGCTGCACCAAATCCACCATCTGCCAGAACCGCTATGGACCCAACCGGCTGACGCTGGACCGGGTGCAGTGGAAACAAACGATGGGCTACAGTTTCGACTATCCCATCCGCCTGCCCCCGGGCGATGGCGGCCCGCCGGCGGTGGGCATCGATTCAAAGGGCAACATCTGGGTCTATCAGCGCAAGGCGCCGGGTCATCCGCAGCTGTTCAAATACAGCCCCGACCACAAGTTGCTTCTCACCATACCGGAAAGCGCGATTGGCCATCAGGACAAGCCGCACGGCATGGCGGTGGATGCGGACGACAATGTCTGGCTCTGCGACATCAACGGTTCGACGGTGGTGAAGGTCAGCCCGGACGGCAAACTGCTGCAGACCTTTGGCCAGAAACACCGCCGCGGCGACTGGGACGAAGCCAAGGGCCAGCGCCTGCTCTGGCAACCCATTGCCATCGCCTTCGGCCCCAATGGCGATACCTATATCGCCCAGGGCCACGGCAATGAGAGCCCCAACGATGTCGAATCCGACGATCCCAGCAACATCATGGGCGCGGCGCGCATTCTGCAACTGGATAGGAGCGGCAAGTTCATCCGCCAATGGTTCGGCCATGAAGCCGGACAGGGCAAGTTCGACCAGATTCACGGGCTGGCGGTGGACCCGAAGACCGGCGATGTCTGGATCGGAGACCGCGAGCAATACCGCATCCAGGTTTATAGCGCCGACGGCAAATTCCTGAAGACCATCCTGACGCGCAATCTCAGCAGCACGCTGGCCTTCGACGCTGAAGGGTTCCCCTGGATGGCGACCGGACAGGACGGCCAGGTGCTGAAGCTGGACCGCAGCGGCAAGGTGATCGGCGCCATCGGCAACGGCATGGGCATAGGCCACGGCCAGTTCATCGAGTCGGCCTATTTCGACTTCGACAAAAACGGCAACATCTATGTCGGCGACACCAGCGTGGGGCGCGTCACCAGACTGGTGAAACCGAAGAAGTAGCGGCGGGCTACTTCTTCAGCACCCCGCCGATGGTGGCCGAACCGCTGCCGCTGCATCCCGCCGCGCCATAGCGCAGGAATTTCTGGATGCGTTTACCGTTATCGACTTCCGCGGTGTAGATGTTGCCCTTGGTATCCAGGCTGACCTGGTGCAGCCAGTGGAATTCGCCGGCCATGCGGCCCGCGCGGCCCAGCCGTCCCAGTTCCTGCAGGTTGCTGCGGTTCACCACATAGATCGTCATGTTGGTGTTGTCGCCGACATAGAGGCAGCTCTGCGCCTTGTCGGTCGAGAAGTTCATCGACACGGCGCTGCCCGGCAGGACGGTATCGGTCTTCTCGCTGACCAGGGTTTCGGAAACAAAGCCGCACTTGCCGGCAATGCCGGTGGGATTGCTGCACGGCCTGCCCAGTTCCGGGCTGCTGCGATCGAACACCTGGACGCGGTTGTTGCCACGGTCACAGACATAGATCTTGCCGTCCGTGGCGACCTTCACGCAGTGCACCGGATTGCGGAAGAAGGCGGGCTTCTTGTTGCCCTTGAGATAATCTTCCATCCAGCGGCCACCCGCCGCCGATGCCTTGTCGTCGATGGGGTTGGAGCCATAGGCGCCGAAATGGCCGATATATTTTCCAGTCTCGGCATCCACGATCAGGATGCGACGGTTGCCGTAGCCGTCCGCGACATAGAGCCGATTGGTCGTGGGGTCCACCACCATGTCGGCCGGCAGGAACATCAGCGGCGTGCCGTTCCAGCCGCCATTGGTGTCGTTGCTGTCGGGCGCGGTGGGGGTGCCGCCGATGCGCAGCTTGAAATTGCCGTCGCGGTCGAACTTCAGCACGAAACCGTCGCCGCCCTGCTTGTGCGTGGTCCAGGCGGAATTGGGGCTGACCGGCTGGCGGCCATTGCCGGCGATATAAACGTTGTCGTTATGGTCGACATAGATGCCGTGTTCGCTGTTGGGCCAGATGCAGCCGTCCGCGGCCTTGCACTTCTTTTCCAGCCAGCCCGGATCGGCCGGGCCACCCCAGGCGCGCAGCAGCTTGCCGCTGGAATCAAATTCCATCACCGAGGGCGCGG
>JAZKDV010000227.1:9724-10788 GCA_040387395.1 Pseudomonadota bacterium
CATTGGGGCGATCAAAGCCAAGCCCGTTCTTGCCGCCCGAAAGACCGGCGGTGTCGAGAGCCGCCTCGTCATTGGTCATGGTGCGGGGGCGGTTGGAAATCCAGACATGGTCGTGACGGTCGACATAAAGACCGGCCACCTGCCCCAGCAGCCAGTTGTTGGGCAGGTGCTGCGGCCAGGCGGGATCGGCCACGAAGCTGGGCGCGGTGGCGCCGGGGGATTTGTTGTAGACGCCGGTCTGCGACACCAGCCGGTCCATCACGCCCTGCTTGAAGGTATCGCTGGTCTGCGCCAGCGCGGCGCCAGAGGCCAACATCACGGCCAGCATCAACAGAATCTTGCGCATCCCACTCCCCGTATTTTTCTCCTTCTTAGCCGAAGGGCGGCGGGGGAGCCAGTGAGGGGATCAGTCCTTGCGGCCGCTCAGGGCTTTTTCCTGATCGTCTTTTGTGCGCTGCGAGAGGGGGATCACGTCGCCGTGGCTATCCTGCTCCAGGCCGGGCGGCGCGTCGGCGCGCGGCGCCATCTTGCCTTTTTTTCCGCCATGCGTCCCGCCCTGCTGGCCCTCAGGATCGGAGCCGTGGTCTACGCTGTTCTTCTGGTTGCCCTTCGGCATGGGGGCAGGATTTTCGGCTTCGTTGTCGGGATTCTTGATGTCGCTCATGTCACTGCCTCGATGTGATGGCGCCCAGCAGCGAGCCCTGATGCCGCCTGAGCATAAAAATCCCGGCTTCAAGCGCCAGCGCGGCAAGGAACGGCGACATGGCGACCACCACGCCGTCCTCTTCCTCCTCGGCCTTCCACAGCGCGCCGATCACGCACAGGCCCAGGCCGATCATCAACAATTTTCGCATAGGCAAGCTCCACCGTCGCCAGAGCAACGTATGAGCCCGCGCCAAGGTTCCGTCAGATCGCCATCAGGCCCAGCTCGACCAGCTGGCGGCTGCTTTCGAGCCGCACCGAGTTCGAGTCGCGCAGGTTCAGTGCCGGATTTTGCGCCAGAAGCTGGCCGTAGATTTTATACTCCAGCCCGCCGGCGAAATGCTCGCCACGCGCCGCCTCGA
>JAZKDV010000228.1:0-9261 GCA_040387395.1 Pseudomonadota bacterium
ACGCCTACAACATGGCCGACCGCGGCAGCGACGATGTGGTGGATTATTGCGCGGCCCATGGCATCGGCTTCATTCCCTACTACCCGCTGGGCGGCGGCGGCGAACTGGCGCGGGCAGGCGGCAAGCTGGCCGCGCTGGCCAAGGCGAAGGGCGCAACCAGCGGCCAGATCGCACTGGCCTGGCTGCTCAAACGCTCGCCCGTCATGCTGCCGATTCCGGGGACCTCGAAAGTGGGCCATCTGGAAGAAAACTGCGCCGCCGCGGCCATCACCCTGACTGACGCGGAGTTCGCCAGCCTGGATCGCCGCTGACGCCTCGGGGCAAAACGGCTAAGCTTTGAAAAAATCACGGGGCGGAATCATGAAGACCTCTCTCTTTGTCCTGGCCTTTGCTCTGATGGCCACGCCCGCCAGCGCCGGGTTGACCCGCCTGACGGTGGAAAAGACCACCCCGATGCCGGGCGGATATGTCCTGCTGGAGGGCCGCTTCCATGGCGAGCTCGACCCCGAAAGCCCGCACAATGCCCAGATCAACGACATCAAGCTGGCGCCCCGCAATGCGGCGGGCAAAGTCGAATATTCGGCCACCTTCGCGATCGCCAAGCCGGAAGATGTGAGCCGCTCGTCCGGCATGCTGGTCTATGACGTGCCCAACCGGGGCAATGGCGCGGCGGCCAATATTGGCGATGGCCATGTCCATGTGGTCAGCGGCTGGCAGGGCGACCTGGAAGAGGCGGCCGGAGTTCAGTCCCTGCGGGCGCCGTCCGCAACGCTGAGCGGTCCGGCATATGTGCGCTTCTTCGACATCCCGCCCGGCACCAACACGCTGTCGGTGAAGGGCGGTCCCTTGGGCCGGCAGGGCGGCCGCGCTTTCGAGGTGGCGACCGAAGAGAATGCCAAGCTGTTCTTTGGCGCGTCCGATGACGATGCCGGCAACCAGCACGAGATTCAGGGGCGCAATTTCTCCTTCGCCGACTGCAGCAAGGCTCCGTTCCCCGGCACGCTCGATCTGACCAAACTGTGCGTCAAGGACGGCTTTGATCCCAAGCTGGCCTACACCCTGGCCTTCACCGCCAAGAATCCCAAGGTACTGGGCGTCGGCTTTGCCGCCACCCGCGACCTGGTCACGTTCCTGCGCTATGGCGAGCGAGATGCGGCGGGCAATCCCAATCCTCTGGCGGGGCGGATGCGCTGGGCGGTGGGCCGCGGCGTGTCGCAGTCGGGCAATTTCCTGCGCGCCTTCGTCAATCTGGGTTTCAACACCGGCGAAAATGGCCTGCAGGTGTTCAGCGGCATCAATCCCATCGTGGCGATGCGGATGAATTCCATGAGCTACCGTTTCGCCGCGCCGGGCGGGCTGGTGGGCCTGTATGAGGTGGGCAATGATGGCACCAACTGGTGGGCCGAATATGACGACAAGGTGCGCGGCCTTGGCCGTCACAGCCTGCTGGCGCGCTGCACCGCCGCCGGCCACTGCCCCAAGGTGGTGGAGATACTGGGTTCGGCGGAGTTCTGGAATTTGCGCGCCAGCGTCAACTTCGTGGGCACCGACGCCAAGTCCGACATTCCGCTGCCGGCCAATATCCGGCGCTATTACAATCCCGGCACGCATCACAATGGCGGCCGCGGCGGTTTCGAGCGCGCGGGCGTGCCCCACAATGCCTGCGTGCTGGCGTCCAATCCCAATCCCACCTCCGACGCCAACCGGGCGCTGTTCAAGGCGCTGCTGGACTGGGTCACCGACGGTACCGAACCACCAGCCAGCAAGTATCCGACGCTTGCGGCGGGCCAGTTGATCACGCCGGAAGCCTATGACCGGGCCTTTCCCGCCATCCTGGGCCAGCCGCGCCCGGCCTATAGTCCACTCTACCAGTATGACTTCGGCAAAGACTTCAACGCCGCCGACATGACCGGCGCCATCAGCACCAACCCGCCGCAGATCGTGCGCACCATCCCCCAGCTCTTCCCCCGCATCGACGCGGACGGCAACGAGCAGGACGGCATCCGCTCGCCGCTGCTGCAGGCGCCGCTGGGATCCTATGTCGGCTGGAATGTCACCAAGTCTGGTTTCCAGGCCGGGCGTTATTGCGGCAACACCGGCGGCTATATTCCCTTCGCCGCCACGCGCGCCGAACGCCTGGAAAAGGGCGATCCACGCCCCTCGCTGGAGGAGCGCTATCCCAGCCATGCCGCCTATGTCGCCAAAGTGAAAGCGGCGGCGGATGAACTGGTGGCGCAGCGCTATATGCTGGCAACGGATGCGGCGCGCATCGTGAGCGAAGCCCAAGCCGCCAAGTGGTAGGGATCATGAGCCGGTAAAAGAAAACCCGCCGGGGCGCCCCGGCGGGTGTTTCATTTAAGCCTTTAAAGTCGGCTACTTCACGCCAACCCGGACATCTTCCAGGATGCGGCGGGCGCGTGTCGTGTTGAAGATCCCGCAGGAGCAGAAGCGCGCCATGGTCTCGGCGGCTTCCTTCGGCGTGCGGCGGTTTTCCTTCACGAAGCTCATCATCTTCTGCGCCAGGTTGATCGACAGCATGCCGTGACCGCACATGGTCGAGAGCATGATGGCCTGCTTGCCGGGCGTGTTGTCGCCCACTTCCTCAAAGCCCAGCGAATAGGCGATGGAGTGGCGCGGGATGCCGGCATGCTTGCAGGCGTTCTTGGCATTGTCGATCGAGGAGGAGATGTTGACCGACAAGCCGAGCTCTTCTTCCTTGATGCGCTTGACGAAGGCTTCGGCATTGGCGCGGCTGTCGAACACGGCGGCCATGGTGCCCGCCTTGCTCATGCCTTCCAGCACCTTCTTGAAGTTCGGCTTGTTGCGCTTGCCCCAGTGGCCGAAGATGCTCTTGCTCTTGGTCGGACGCAGCGAACCGCCATGCAGCGCGTCACCCAGGCTGGCGGGCTTGTATTCCGCCGCGATCTGCATAAAGCGCTTCTGCGCCGCCAGCGCGTCGCCGGTCTGGCCGGCCGCCTTGCTCTTGGCGGGCAGCGAAAAGACGATGTAGTCGTCGACGAAGCTTTCGGACTTGCCGTAACGATGCAGGGTATTGGTCATGCGTTCACCATTTCCTTGGGCTGCGCCAGCGGCGCGGCATTCGTAAGATCGCGGATCACCTTGCGGCCCAGGCCGATATTGGTCTTGGCGCGCTGCGGGTTGTAGCCGAGCTTTTCCAGGATCGGCAGGACCATGGTCTCTTCGCCGTCGGCATCGCAACGCACGCCCACGCCGATCACGACCTGGGTCGGGATGCGCTTTTCGACTTCCCAGATGATGCGCATGATTTCCTCGGTGCGCGCGACGGGCACCTTGATCTCGATAATGGCGCTCATCACCTTTTCATTGAGGATGTCGGCGCGGATGTCGCCGGTGGTGACGTCGGTCATCAGGGTCGAGATCGGGTTGTTCTTCTCGAACGACACGCCGGCCTTAGCCAGGGCACGGCTCATTTCCTGGAAGTCGCGGAAACGGGCGCCGATGCCGGGGCGGCCCAGCTCGATGGTGAAGCCGACTTCGCCGATGCCGACGCGGTCGGTAACGTCGTTGGTCTTCACTTCCTCGGTGCCGCGGCCCGACACGCCGGTGGATTCATGGGGCACGCGCGGGTCGGAGAAGGCGCGGCGCACGACGCGCGGCCATTCCAGCTGGTCCGGCTCAAACGCGGTGGTGGGGCACACGTCCGGCTCCGGCTCGAAGCGGACGCGGAAGTTGGCGAGGGTGCGGCGGATGAAACGCACCGCTGACGGCGGCAGCACTTCCTTGCTCAGCCCGTTGTAGCAGGCATAGCACTCGACGCATTCGTCGCGGTTGATGGTGGCGCGCTGCAGCAGCGGATCGATGTAGATCGCGCCCATCGGGCAGACGTAAGTGCAGTTGCCGCAAGCGACGCACTTGGCAGGATTGATCTTCACTTGTATTTCCTTCCCGGAAAAAACATAAGCCAGACAAGGCTTTCCGTGTTGCCGCGGATTAGAATGGCAGGGCTTTCGCGGCGCAAGCTGTTTCTGGCTTTTGCCTTTAAAGAACCTCTTTTGCTGAGAACGGTTCTCAAGACGGCCTGAAAAATGGGCGGATTTTATGTCTTGTTAGGTCTATAAATACCAAACAACGCCTGCGCGGACAAAAATCACCCGTCCAGAAAACGCCACAAGGCCTGCTATCGTTCGACCGCCGGGCGAAGACCCGCCTTTTGGGGAGAGGGAATCATGAAACGTCACGCCGTTTTGCTGTCCGCCGCGCTGCTTGCGGTTCCCTTGATCGCCGCCGCGCAGGGTGTTCCGCCGGACCGGCCCAAGGCGGCGCCCAACCCCACCACCAATCGCTATGTCGAAGTTCCTGGCTTCTTCAAAATGCCCAAGGGCCGCGACATGGGCGCGTCCAGTTCGGTGATGGCCGACAGCAAGGGCAATATCTGGGTGGTGGACCGCTGCGCCGCCAACAGCTGCGCCGGCAGCAAGCTGGCGCCCATCCTGCAGTTCGACAGCAGGGGCAATTTCCTCAAGTCCTTCGGCGCGGGCCTGCTGCAATTCCCGCACGGCTTCTTCATCGACGCCAGGGACCACCTCTGGATCACCGATGGCGTGCCGCCCGACGGCAAGGGCAACAAGGGCCATGCGGTGCTGGAGTTCAGTGCTGACGGCAAGCTGCTGCGCACAATGGGCAAGCCGGGCGTTCCGGGTGACGGGCCCGATCTCTTGCGTGAACCCAATGCCGTGCTGGTGACGCCCAGCGGCACCATCTTCATCGCCGAAGGCCATACAAGGGGTGCCAAGAACACGCCGCGCATCATCAAGTTCGATGCGAGCGGCAAGTTCATCAAGCAATGGGGAACGCCGGGCAGCGAGCCTGGCCAGCTCGGCATGCCGCACACGCTGGCGATGGATTCCAAGGGCCGGCTCTATGTCGGGGACCGCGACAACAACCGCATCCAGATTTTCGACCAGGACGGAAAGCTGCTGGGGCAGATGAAACAGTTCGGACGTCCCAGCGGCATCGCCATCGACCGCAACGACACGATCTACGTCACCGACTCCGAGTCCAAGGACAAGAACGAGTATGGCTACAACCCGGGCTGGAAGCGCGGCATCCGCATCGGCAGCCTGAAGGACGGCATCGTCACCGACTTCATTCCCGACAGCTTTGTCGATGCCGAAGGCTCCAGCACCAGCGGCGGCGAAGGCGTGTGGGCCGACGGCAAGGGCGCAGTCTTCAGCGCCCGGGTCGGGCAACAGGACGTGGTCAAGTTCGTCAGGAAATAGTTAGCGCGGGATGAGGGCGCCGGGCAGGGCGACGACCCTTGCGGCCAGCGCCAGTCCGTCTTTCACAGCGTCCTCCGGCGCCTTGCCTTTCAGACGCGCCGCCAGATAGGCGCCGTTGAAGGAATCCCCCGCGCCGGAAGTGTCTACCACCTTCACCGCCTGTGTCGGCAGGGCTGTGATCTCATCGCCGACGCGCAGCATGCAACCGTCTTCGTCGCAGGTCAGCGCGATTTCCGCGTCCGTCAGACCTGCGGTGAATTCGATCTGCTTGCGCGGATCGTTCATCTCATACATCAGCTGATAATCCTGGCGGCTGGGCAGCACGATGGATGCCAGCTTCACCATGTCTTCGAATGTGTGCCGGGCATCGTCCATCGACTTCCACAGCGCCGGGCGGATGTTGGGATCGAACGCCACCTTGGTCTTGAGGGTGCCCAACAGCTTGATCGCCGCCTGGCGGTCGTCATGGCCCAGGATCGCCAGCGAGATGCCGGAGACATAGACAAGGTCGGCCTTGTTCAGCACCTCGGCGCCGCCCGCCGCCAGCAGCAGCCGCAGCCATTCCTTCGCCGGCGTGTCGCTGCGCCAATAGTGGAATTTGCGGTCGCCCTTGGCGTTGGTCTCGATCAGGTACAGGGCAGGCCGTTCGCCCGGGATGCGGAAGACCAGCTTGTCGCTGATGCCTTCGCCGCGCCATGTCTCCACCATGGCATTGCTGAGGCTTTCATCGCCGGTGGCGGTGAGGAAGGCGACGTCGATATCGGGCGCGCTGCGCTTGAGATAGACGGCGGTGTTGTAGGCATCGCCGGCAAAGCTGCGGCGCAGGTGGCCGTCCTCGACGGGGCGCAGCTCGACCATGCATTCGCCGATGGAGATCGCGCTGGTCATGACTTTGTTATTCCCTGGGCCAGATCCTTGGCTTCGCGCGCCATCACGGCGGCCTTGGCGAAAGCGTCGGCTTCGTTCAGGTCGGACGGCACCATCCAAGACCCGCCGGCGCAGATCACGTTGGGAAGCGACAGATAGGTTTTCAGGTTGCCGGGGCCGACCCCGCCGGTGGGGCAGAAGCGGACCTGCGGGAAGGGGCCGCCCAGAGCCTTGATGGCGGGCGCGCCGCCGCTGGTTTCGGCCGGGAAGAATTTGAACGTCGAAAGACCCAGCGACAGGCCGTGCATGATTTCCGATCCGGTGGCGACGCCGGGCAGGATCGGCACAGCGTGATCGCGCGAGGCTTTTACCACGTCATCCGTCAGGCCGGGGCTGACCACGAATTTCGACCCGGCCTGGGCGGCGGCGGCGAACTGCGCCGCATTGATCACAGTGCCGGCGCCGACGATGGCGCCTTTAACTTCCGACGCGATGGCCTTGATGGCGGCGAGGCCCGCATCGGTGCGCAGGGTGATTTCCAGGATGTTGAGTCCGCCTTCGACCAGCGCCTTGGCCAACGGCACGGCATGGGCCAAGTCCTTGATCACGATCACCGGCACGATGCGGGTGGCCCGCAACTCGTCGTCAAAAGCCATGAAAGACCCCATTTTGCGGGCGTCTTATAACCGCAATGGCCGGGCGAAAACTAGGGCCGGTTCCAGCGGTTGTTGGGCGTGAAACTGCCGGTTTTCCTTAAGGATTCCAGCGCCTCGCGGCTGCGCCTGTACCAGTCGCCTTCCTGCTGGGGCGACAGGTTGTTGTGGTCGGACTCGGGCATCGGCACCGCTTCCTTGGGGCCCTTGATCTGGTTGAAAGCAGCAAAGATGCCGAAGGGCGGCGAGATGGTGTCCATCAACCCGATCGCCACAAGGCTTTTGGCCTTGATGGTGGGGGCGAAGTTCATCGCATCGAAATAGCGCGCGGTCTCGACCACCCTGGGATCGTCCACCGGCCAGCTGGGATAGCCGCGCTTGCTGCCATGCAGGTCGCCGCTGATGTCGGCCCCCGCCGGCACATTGACCAGCATGGCGGTGACACGGTCCGGATTGAGACCGGCGGTGGCGAAGCTCTGCTGCCCTCCCATCGAGGTGCCCATGATCACGATGGTCCGGCCGTCCCAGTTGGGGTGGCTCTGGACATAGTCCAGAGCGCGGCTGTCGCGCAGATACATGTTCAGGAAATAAGAAGTCTCGCGGTCGGTATTGCCGATGCTGGCATAGTTACGCGGTGCGGTGGCCTGGTCGGGCGGCATGTCGTGCGAGCTGACATTCAGAACCAGCCAGCCTTCGGCGGCGCGGTCAGTGCTCTGGCTTTTCTGCAGGGCATAGACGCCGGCATATTGATAGATCACCAGCGCCGGATACTTGCCATCCGCTTTGGGCTTGGCGAGATAGCCATGGACCTGCGAGTTCAGGCTGTCGAGCGTGACGGTGTAAATCTCGACGCCGTCGCGGTCGGTGGTGGCGGTTGCCAGCTTCGGATTGATCGGCACCTGTTTCAGCGCCGCCAGCTTGCCCGCCCAGAAGGCGTCGAAGTCGGCGGGCTTGGGGATCGCGGGCTGTATGCGCTCCGGCGCAACGGCAGCGGCCACCGTCATCTTGTTCAATTCCTGCGGTGTCGGCGCGGTGGCGGGTTCCGGCGCGCCGATGAAGCTCAGTCGCGCATAGAGCATGCCGGGCTTGTCCAGGGTCGCTTCGATGGTGCCGGTGCCGGACGACAGATCAATCACGCCCGACTTCAGGACCTTCAGATTGTTCTCTCGGATTTCGTAATTGTACCTGGTATAGGCCATGCCCAGCGAAGCATGGATAGTCCAGCCGGCGCGCTCACCCACGCGGTAGATGCCGCTCTTGTGGAACGGCTCGAACACCATCGCGACATTGGGCAAGGTCTGCGCGGTGGCGCCGAGCGCAGCCAGCGCGAAGGTGGCAACAAGAAGAAACCTTTTCATTTCGTGCGTCCCCAATGCCGGTCGGCCCAGCCGATGAACCATTTCATGTTCGGCGCGTCGGTATGGCCGCCGTCATGCTGGCGCCAGGCCAATTGCCCGTCCAGCAATCCCACATTCACCGCCGGCATTTTCTCGACCTTGTAATTGTCCGAAACGCCCAGCCCGCGCCCACCCTGCAGGCGCCAGGCCGGCTGCGCCGCCACCGTGGCCATGTAGCTGCCCTGTTGATCGAGCCAATGGGCATCGCCCTGTTCGGGAATGCCGTAGGAGATGAAGGTGAGGCGCGGGGCGCACAGCGCGATCAACTGGTGCGAATCCACCGGGATGTCATTCGCATTCTTGTCGGCGCTGTAGCGCAGGAAATTGCCCGCCATCCAGTGATAGCCGCCGGTGGTGGCGAGATTCTCGACCGCTTCGCCGTAATCGCGGCGATGGGGCTTGGCGCCGCCTTCGCCGCTGCTGCCCACCAGCACCATGGCAAAGCGGGTGTCATAGGCCATGGTGACCAGCGCCGCCTTGCCGTAGCGCGATACCCCTTCGATGCCGACGCGTTTGGCATCCACTTCGGGCAGGGTGCTGAGATGGTCGAGGCCCCGGCTGGCCCCCCAGGCCCAGGCCCGCAAGGCGCCCCAGTCCTGCGGCTTGCGCGGCTGGCCCTTGTTGCTGAGACCGATCACGCCGCGCGTCAGGCCCGCGCCATTGTCGGCCTGGATGCTGGCGGGATCGATCTTGGCAAAGCCCCAGCCCGCAGCGACCAGCGCATATTCATTGGCGGGATCGCCGTTGGAATTGAGCGGCGGCGGCGCAAATTGCGGCGGGCGGGGGAAGGGCGACCAGGCGGGATGGGCCTCCAGCGCGCCTTTCAGCGACGGGTCTTCCTTCAGCATGGCGCGTTTGAGCGCGGCATTGAGACGATCCAGTTCCTCAGCGTTCGGGGATGAGGGCGCCGGGGCATCGGCGCGGCCGAACATCATCAGCACCGGCACCGGGCCGGAAACGTTGGGTGTCACCAAAGTCATTTCGATATTCACGTCGATCTCGGGCGCCGCGCTGTTGTCGGCGCGGCCGATCAGCTTCTTCACCGTCACCGGCGTGCGGCCCAGCATCTCCTGATCGGTCCAC
>JAZKDV010000229.1:0-11623 GCA_040387395.1 Pseudomonadota bacterium
GCCGAACCGTCGGCGGCGCGCGCGATCAGGGCCAGCGCGCCTTCCTCGATTCCGACCTTTTCCTTTTCCGCCAGGCTCGCCAGATAGGCCGCCAGTTCGGCGCTGTCGATGCGGCGCAGGTCGAAACGCTGGCAGCGCGACAGCACCGTCACCGGCACTTTGCGGATTTCGGTGGTGGCGAAGACGAACTTCACATGCGGCGGCGGTTCTTCCAGCGTCTTGAGCAGGCCGTTGAAGGCCTGCTTGGACAGCATGTGCACTTCGTCGATGATATAGACCTTGTAGCGCGCCGCGACCGGGGCATAGCGCACGCCTTCGATGATCTCGCGGATATCGTCGATGCCGGTGCGGCTGGCGGCGTCCATTTCCTGCACATCGACATTGCGCGATTCCGAAATCGAGGTGCAGGGCTCGCACACGCCGCAGGGCTGGATGGTCGGCACAGTGCCCTTGCCCGATGCAGTTGAGGGCGCGGGCGATGATACGCGCCGTGGTGGTCTTGCCCACACCGCGCACGCCGGTGAGCATGAAGGCATGGGCGATGCGGCCCGTGGCGAAGGCGCTGGACAGGGTGCGCACCAGCGCCTCCTGCCCGATCAGGCCGGTGAAATCGGTGGGGCGGTATTTGCGCGCCAGGACGCGATAGGGCTGGGCGGGCGCGGAGGTTTTGGCCATGGCGGGACTATAGCAAGCGGGCCCGGGAACGGGGGACGGATTTGGCGGATTTCTGGGGAAAGTAGGTGGAAGCCGGCGACCCGCAGCAGATTCGGTATGGCTGCTTCGTTCCCGACCTGACCAGGTTAGCGAGTGCTACGCCCGCCGACTTCCGGGCCGGGATATAAGGGCTTGGGGGCTAAAATGCGAGTCCGGCCGGGTTCAAAAAGACCCCGGAAGGTCCCAGAGCCATCAGGCCGCGGCGATGGCGCTGTCCAGGCCGGACAGCCGTTCCCGGGGCAGGGTCACGGTCACGGTGGTGCCCACATTGAGGGTGCTTTCCAGCACCAGGCTGCCGCCATGCAGTTCCGCCAGCTGCTTGGACAGCGGCAGGCCCAGGCCGGTGCCCGCATGTTTGCGGGACATGGCCGAATCCACCATGGCGAAGCGTTCCATCACCTTGGGAACGTCCTCGGGGGCGATGCCGATGCCCGAATCCGACACCGCAATGGACAGGCCCGCGGGCACCAATTTTGCGATGACCTTCACCCCGCCGCCTTGCGGGGTGAATTTCAGGGCATTGGAGATCAGGTTGATCAGGATCTGCTTGATGCGACGCTTGTCGGCCTTCACCCAGGGCAAGCCGTGTTCGATTTCGGTGGAAAGCGAGATCTGCGCCTTGCCCGCCTGGCCCATGATCATGCGCAGGCTTTCGTTGATCAGGTCCGCCGGATCGAAATCCTCTTCGCGCAGATCGGCATGACCGGCGTCCAGCCGCGACAGGTCCAGAATGTCGTTGATCAGCGCCAGCAGATGCTCGCCGCTGTGATGGATGTCGGCGGCATAGCCCTTGTAGCGGGCGCTCAGCGGCCCGAACACTTCGATCATCATGGTGTCGGAAAAGCCGATGATGGCGTTCAGCGGCGTGCGCAGCTCATGGCTCATCGAGGCCAGGAAGTTGGACTTGGCGTGATTGGCTTCCGCCGCCACGCCCAGCGCCCGGGTGAGTTCGTTGCTGGCCTTCTTCAGCGCCTGCTGGGTGGTTTCCAGCTCGGTGATATGGGCCCGCATGCGCAGGGATTCGCCCTGGGCGCGCTCGGCCAGATGGCGGTCCACAACCGCCACGATCAGGGCCTGGCTCAGGATGAAGGCCGCGCTGGCGGCAACCACCACGGCCAGCGTGAAGGGATCGATCGCCATGCCCGAAAAGGTCTGCCCGGCATCGGGGATGAACTGCACCGCGGTCATGCCGGTGAAATGCATCCCGACAATGGCGAGGCTGAACAGCCCGGCGCCCAGCACGTAATCGCTGCGGCGTTTGCCCTGCAATGCGAAGTGCAGCGCAAGGCCCGACAGCGAGACACCGATCAGGACGGAAGCCGTGACATAGGACATGTCCCACACCGCGCGGGCGGGAAGCTGCACCGCCGCCATTCCGATGTAATGCATGGCGGAGATGGCCAGGCCGGACAGCACACCGCCCGCGGCGCCGCCGATCCTCAGCGCCATGGCAAAGCCCATGCCGCAAACCACCATTGCGACCGCCACCGACAGGATGGTGAGGCTGGGGTCAAAGGCGATGGGCATGCCGGCGGTGTAGGCGAGCATGGCGACGAAATGCGTCGCCCAGATTCCGCAACCCGCCACCGCGCCGGCGCCCGCCAGCCATGCCAGGCGCAGGCGCGCGTCTTCGGCGGCACGCGCGCGGGTGATCATGGTCAGGGCGGTGGCGCAAGCGAACACGCACAGTCCTGCCGCCAAGGCGACAAGACGCAAATCGTGCTGCTCGAAAATGCAACCCAACACACGGATCATGGCGATAATATCGCGCCAACGGTGTAAACCAGCGGCTAAGGAACCTGTGCCGGAATGGGAAAGGCCGCAGATTTTGCGCAACGTGCCGATGACTTTTGCCGGGAATCCGCTCGACCGGGCCAGCGCGCGGCGCACCGACCCGGCATGGCTGGCGGCGCAGATTCCCGGCGGGCTGTTCCTGCCCCTCTGGGAGAACAAGCCGTTGATCGTAGACGGCCGCGCCGGATTCCTCCCTTGGCGCGCGGCGTGGCACGGCAACACCTGCGTCTTCCTCGGCCTTGATGGAACGCAAGCCCTGTTCGCGGTGGATATCGCGGGCGAGACCGCGCCCGATCTGGGCGGCGCGTTCGACGAGATGCGCGCCAGCGCCTTCACATTGCCCGCGCGCGACACTGCGATTGCCGGACAGGCCAAGGCGCTGATCGACTGGCACAGGCGCCACGGCTTCTGTTCCAGTTGCGGCGCGGCCACGCAGCCTTGCGATGGCGGTTATCGCCGTCTTTGTCCGGCCTGCGCGGCGGAGCATTTTCCCCGCACCGATCCGGTGGTGATCATGCTGCCGGTTCTGGGCGATGAATGCCTGGTGGGGCGCAATGCGCGGTTCGTGAACGGGCTGTATTCCGCCTTTGCCGGTTTTGTCGAACCGGGCGAGAGCATGGAAGAAGCGGTGCGGCGCGAACTCGCCGAAGAAGCCAATGTGCAAATCGGCGCGGTGACCTACCATGCCAGCCAGCCCTGGCCGTTTCCGTCATCGCTGATGCTGGGATGCTATGCGCAGGCGCTGAGCCGCGACTTCAAGATCGACGGCAGCGAGATCGTCGATGCGCGCTGGCTGAGCAAGGACGAGGTGCGCAAGCGGCTGGCAAAGGACATCGAAGACGAGATGACCATGCCCGCGCCCATCGCCATCGCCCATCACCTGGTTCGCGACTGGGCGAACGGTTAAGGCATATCTTCCCGGAACGAATGGGCCGGGTAGACGCCCATGATGTTGTGACTGGCGGTATGGAACGCCAACTCTTCCAAGGCCCGCGCCACATGCGGCTCCTCGGGATGGCCCTGGATATCGACATAGAAGCGCGTGGCGTTGAACGATCCGCCAAGCTGATAGCTTTCCAGCTTGGTCATGTTGACGCCATTGGTGGCAAAGCCGCCCATCGCCTTGTACAACGCGGCTGGCACGTTATTCACCTGGAAAACAAAGCTGGTCACCACCTTGCCGCTGTTGGGCGCGCGTTCGTTGGCGCGCGACATGATCAGGAAGCGGGTGGCGTTGTGATGCTCGTCCTCGACATCGGCTTTCAGAACCTTGAGGCCATAAAATTCCGCCGCCAGGGTCGAGGCGATGGCCGCCACGCTTTTGTCGCCCAGTTCGGCGATGTGCTTGGCGGACCCGGCGGTGTCGTACCAGTGGTGCGCCGTCAGCTTGCGTTCGCGCAGAATGTTGCGGCACTGGGCCAGCGCCGGCAACTGGCTGTAAACAGTGGTGATGCCGTCCAGCGTGGCGTCCTTGAGGCCCAGAAGCTGGTGGCGGATGGGCAGGAAATGCTCGCCCACGATATGCAGGCCGGAATCGGGCAGCAGGTGATGGATGTCGGCGATGCGGCCGATCAGCGAATTCTCCACCGGGATGATGCACAGGTCGCAATCGCCCGACTTGGCCGCCTCGATGGCGTCTTCAAAGGTCGGCTTGGGAATCGCGGCCGCATGCGGCACCGCCTCGCGCGCCGCCAGATTGGCATAGGCGCCCGGTTCGCCCTGGAAGGCGACGCGTTTGGCATTGGCGACGGCGTGGATCATGCGAGGATTTTTCGGGCGCGTTCGAGATCGGCGGGAGTATCAACAGACAAGGGCGCCTCGTCCACACGCGCCACCGCAATGCTGATCCCCGCTTCCAGCGCCCTGAGCTGCTCCAGTTTTTCGGCGCGTTCCAGCGGCGAAGGCGGCAGCGCGACAAAACTTTCCAGCGCCTCGCGGCGATAGGCGTACAGCCCGACATGGTGAAACAGCGGGCCTTCGCCGGTGGGCGCGGTCGCGCGGGTGAAATAAAGAGCCCGGCCCAACTGGCCGCTGGCATCCCAGGCCACCACCGCCTTGACCACCGCCGGGTTGGTCTTGTCGGCCTCATTGTCGATGGGGGCCGCCAGGGTGGCGATGTCCGCGCCGGACCGGCGCAGCGCCTGGGCCACGGTTTTGAGCTGCTCGGGGTCCAGGGCCGGCAGGTCGCCCTGCAGGTTGACCACCACATCATGCCTGCCCTCAGGGTCGATAGCCTGCAGCCCCGCCCAGATGCGGTCGGAGCCTGACGGCAGATCCGGATCGGTCAGGACCGCCCGCCCCCCGGCATTTTCGATCGCCGTGACGATCTCGGCCTCGCCCGCCGCCACCACCACCGGGCCCAGGCCCGCGGCCATGGCCCGTTGCCAAACCCGTACGATCATGGGGATGCCGCCGATATCGGCCAAAGGCTTGGCCGGCAGCCGGGTCGAAGCCATGCGCGCGGGGATCAGAAGGACAGGATTCATGGGCCTTTTTCCCGGCGGCAGCGCCGGGATTCCTTTGGCCGCCTGTGTAGGCCGGGATTGGCGCTAAAGCCAGATACCGCTTACAATTTATGCGACGCTTCGCCGCAATGACGCGGGGACAGCGGCGGGTAATGTCGCGCCGTATTTCAGCCGGGTCCGCCCCGGCGTTGGGGAGCTTTCGGCATGGATTCCTTTGAGTGGAACAAGATCATCGGCGCAGTGCTGGGCACGGCGGTCTTTATCTTCGTTGTCCGCATGGTGGCCGAGCATGTCTATGAGCCCGAGCACCCCGCCAAGCCCGGCTATGTCGTCGAAGGCGTGATCGAAGAACATCCCGCTGGCGGCGCGGCCGCCACGCCTGTCGCCGAAGTGGCGCCGGACTGGGGCACCGTGCTGGCCACCGCCGATGTCGCCGCCGGCCAGGCTTCGACCGCCAAGTGCGCCACCTGCCATGACTTCACCAAGGGCGGTCCCAACAAGATCGGTCCGGGCCTGTTCGGCGTGGTTGAAAATGCCCGCGCCACGCATCCGGGCTATGCCTATTCGGCCGCGATGAAGGGCAAGCCGGGCAACTGGACCTATGACGAGCTGAATCTGTTCCTCAAGTCGCCGGCGATGGACATTCCCGGCACCAAGATGAGCTTCGCCGGCATCCGCAGCGAAAAGGAACGCATCAACCTGATCGCCTATCTGCGCTCGAACGACGACAGCCAGGCGCCGATCCCCGCACCCAAGCCCGCCGAAGCCGCTGCCGCGCCTGCCGCTCCCGCCGCTGGTGAAGCTGCGCCTGCTGGTGTGTCGCCCAAGGGCGGCGCGCCGGTTCCCGCGCCGGCTCACTGATCAGGGCAAATGGCGGGACAAGAGGGTAAGCCCAACGTCCTGTTTCTGTTGCCTCCGGGGTGGGATGCGCTGAGCAAGGCGCTGTTCGGCCATCAGGCCTTCAACAGCTTCCTGCACGGCAAGGACCATTACGCGCCGCAGCAGATCGACTATTTCGTCGGCTTCCGCCCGCCGCACGGCTTCCTGAAAACCCTGCCGCGCCTCAAGGCGATTTTTTCGCTGGGCGCTGGCGTGGACGGCTTCCTGCGCGATCCCGAATTTCCCCGCCACCTGCCGGTGGTGCGTTTCGTCGACGAGACGCTGCAGCGGGAAATGGCGCAGTTCGTCACCATGCATGCGCTGATCATCCATCGCCAGCAGCGCGCCTTTGATTCCGCCCAGCGCGAATCGACGTGGAAGCAGCGGATGCTGGCGCGCCCCTCGCGCGATGTGCGCATCGGCATCCTGGGCATGGGCGATATCGGCGCGGTGACGGCGGAGCGCCTGCTGATGTTCGATTTCCAGGTGTTCGGCTGGAGCCGCACGCGCAAAACTGTGCCGGGCGTCACCAGCTTTGCCGGTCCTGAAGAACTGCCGAAGTTTCTGGCCCAATGCGACATCTTGGTGTGCATGCTGCCGCTGACGCCGGAAACCGAAAACATTCTCGACGCCAAGCTTTTCGCCGGATTGCCGCAAGGCGCCTGGGTGATGAATGTGGGGCGCGGCGGCCATTGCAAGGAAGACGATCTGCTGGCGGCGCTGGATTCGGACCACCTGGGCGGCGCGGTGCTGGACGTGTTCCAGACCGAACCCCTGCCCGCCGACAGTCCGTTCTGGAAGCATCCCAAAGTCACCGTGACGCCGCACATCGCCGGCATCACCGACCCGCGCAACGCATCCGCCTTCGTGGTGGATTGCGTCACCCGCGCGCAAAGCGGCGCGCCCTTCAAGAATGTCGTGGATCTGAGCCGCGGCTATTAAAGCCGTTTCACCGACGTCACCGGCCCCGCCAGCCTTTCGATGCGCGCCACCGCATCGCGCAGGGGCTCGGCCGCTACCAGCATGTGAAAGGCGTTGGCGTGCAGGAAATTCTCTGCATCCAGCATGACGCCCATATGGCCTTTCCAGAACACCAGATCGCCGCGCCTGACATCGGCGATGCCGATCGGCTGGCCCAGCGCTTTTTCCATCATGTCGGTGTCGCGCGGCACGGTTTTGCCAACCGCCTGTAAGGCAGTCTGAATCAGGCCGGAACAGTCCAACCCCGCCGCCGTCTTGCCGCCCCAGACATAGGCCACGCCCAGGAAACGCTGCGCCACCGCGACGAAATCGGTTTCAGCCTCCGCCGCCAGGTGGCGCTGATGCACAAAACCGCTGCCGATATTCACGTAATCGCCGTCACGGCCCAGCACCGGCACCTGCGCGTTCAAGGGCAGCAAGTCGCGCACCGGCGTCTTGAGATCAGCAGCGGCAAAGACCGGCGCCATCAGCGCCGATATGCGCGCCTCACCCGCGAAAGGTGCGGCCAAGGCATCTTCTTTTACATAGCCGACATAGAGATCGCCGGCCGCCTGTCCCCACGCCCAACCATGGGCGCGGTCATAGACGGTGAAGCTTTCGCCAAACAGCAATTCGCTGTCCTGCGCGCCGTCGTCCGACGGGCGCACGCGCAAGGATGCGCGGCCGGTGCGGATGGAGAATTTCTCGCCCTGCGCAAAGCGCGGCGCATCGACCTGGCCCTTGAGATGGGCGGCCGCCAGGTCGGCCCGTGCCGGCGTTACTCTTCTATCGGCCATAGCGTTCTTTCAGCAGCGCATACAAGGCGCGCGCGCTGTTGGCTTCGCCGCCGATGGGGCGCCCCGGACGGGCGCGGTCGATCCAGGCGGGAATGTCCAGATGCAGCCAGCTTTTGGCCTTGCTCACGAAGCGATTGAGAAACAAGGCGGCGGTGATGGCGCCGGCATAGCTGTAGGCCGGATTGTTGTTGAGGTCGGCGACGCGGCTGGAGAGCGTGTCTTCATAGCCGCGCCACAAGGGCAGCCGCCACACCGGGTCCTGCGCCGCCTTGCCGATGCGGGCAATATCGGCGGCGAGTTTTTCATCGTCGGTGAAGAAGGGTGGCAGCTCCATGCCGGTGGCGGCGCGCGCCGCGCCGGTCAAGGTCGCAATGTCGATCAGCAGTTCGGGCGTTTCGTCATCGGCATCGCTGAGCGCATCGGCCAGCACCAGTCGGCCCTCCGCATCGGTATTGCCGATCTCCACGCTGAGGCCCTTGCGGCTGGTGAAGACGTCGCCCGGACGCATGGCGCTGCCGGAGACCGAATTCTCCACCGCCGGAATCAGCACACGCAGGCGCAGATTCAACTTCGCGCCCATCACCATGCCGGCCACGGCAAGGGCGCAGGCCGCGCCGCCCATGTCCTTTTTCATGATCAGCATGGCGGCCGACGGCTTGAGGTCATAGCCGCCGCTGTCGAAGCACACACCCTTGCCCACCAGCGTGACGCGCGGCGCACTAGCCTTGCCCCAGACGAATTCGATCAACCGCGGGGCGCGGTCCGAGCCTTGCCCCACCGCCGCGATCAGCGGATAATTTTTTTTCAGGTTCGCGCCGCTCACCACCGACACTTTCGCGCCATGCTGTTTGGCAAGGCTGCGGGCCGCGGCTTCCAGTTCGGCAGGGCCCATGTCATTGGCCGGGGTGTTGATCAAATCGCGGGCGAGAAACAGATTCTCGGCGATGCGCGATATCTCTTCGCCGTCCACGCCCGCTGGCAGCACCAGCCGGGCTTTTTGCGCGGCCTTCTTCTTGTAACGGTCAAAGCCATAGCCGCCCATCGTCCAGGCCAGCGCGCCCATGGCGCCGCCGCAAAAATCCGGCACCTCGCCCAGCCGGTAAACACCGGCAGGAAGGCTCGAAGCCGCTGCGGCCAGTGCAAACGCATCCGTCGAATCGCCCAGCCCCAGCACCCAGGCGGCAATGCCGCCCTTGGCATCGGGCAGCGCCGCCAGTGTGCCCGCTGCGCCGGCAAAGCCCGCCGCACTTACCAGACCGGCGCGCTTTTGCCGGGCCAGCCAGCCACGGGCGTCCTTCGCCCGCACCGCATGCAGCGGAACGGCGTTTTTTGCGCTGGTTGCAAGGCTTGGATGCATGAATAGACCTTACGCTTTGCCGGACGCGACTCTATGAATCGGGGGCGTTTCCCGCAAGGAGCAGGGCATGGCCTATACGCTGGTCGTCGGCACACAGGAATGGTCGAGCTGGAGCCTGCGCCCCTTTCTGGCGCTAAGCGCGACGGGCGCGCCGTTCGAGACGGTGGTGATCCGCCTGAGGGTCAAACCGCCCGAGCCGGTGACCACCCGGGACGAGATCCTCAAACATTCGCCCGCCGGCAAGGTGCCGGTGCTCAAGATTGCGCAAGAGGGCAGCGTCCTGACCGTGTGGGACAGTCTGGCGATCTGCGAGACCCTGGCCGAGCGTCATCCCGAGGCGAAGTTATGGCCGGCCGATGCGGGTGCGCGCGCCAAGGCGCGCAGCATTTCCAGCGAGATGCATTCCGGCTTTCCGGATGTGCGCGACCAGCTATCGATGATGTTCACCCGCAAGCTGCCGCTGCCGGAACTGCGCGAAGACACGCAGAAGCAGGTCGCGCGCATCCTCGAAATCTGGTCGGACGCGTTGAAGGAATCGCAGGGCGATTTCCTGTTCGGGCATTTCACCATTGCCGACTGCATGTATGCGCCGGTGGTGTCGCGCTTTGATACCTATGGCGTGGCGGTGCCGCCCGCGGTGCGCGCCTATATGGACCGACTCCTGGCGCTGCCCGCGATGGCCGTCTGGCGCAAAGGCGCGGTGCAAGAGGTGGCGGCGGGAATCGCCTGACCGCCTGGTGATACGTTTACTGGGGCGCGCCGGCTTCGCGGTAAAAGCGCGCGGCGCCGGAATGCAGCGGCGCCGGCGGATGGATGGCCGCATAGGCCAGGCTGATTTGCCCCGCATTGGGATCGGCCGCGGCCAGCGGCGCGCGGTTGGCCGGATGAAACAGCGCCCGCGTGATGCCGTAGATCAGCGTGTCGGGCTCGCCGTCGCGCGTCACCCAATAGGCGCGCACCCCTACCGTCTCCACCGCACCGATGCGCGGATAGACCCCGGCGGGTATCAGCGCGGCGCGCAGTTGCGGCACCATCCGCAGCAGCCGCTCGCGTCCCTCGCCGTCCAGCGGCACCAGCCGCGCCAGATTCTGGCCGATCAGGTCATGCACCGCATCCAGCGGCGCGGCGGTCATGGAGAAGAAGGCGTCGATCTTGCCCTCGCGCAGCAACTGGACGCTGTTGCCGCTTTCGAACGGCACCACCCGAACCCGTGACACGCGATAGGCCGCCAGGATGGCGCGGGCGCGCATGATGGCGCCGGTATTCTCCATGCCGCCCAGCATCACGCGCTTGCCGCGCAGATCGGCGACCGAATTAATGTTGGACTTTGCCGCCACCACCAGATGCGCCTGTTCGTCGAACAGCGAAGCGATGATGCGCAGATGGCTGGCCTTGCCGCTGCGGCGGAAAGCGCCCTGGCCCTTGACCGCGGCCGCGATCACATCGCCTTCCGACAGGCCGGAATCCACCAGCCCCTGATTGACGCTGCGCAGATTGTCGGCGGCGCCTTCGCTGGTGCGGGCCGACAGGATCACCCCCGCCGGGCCGCAAACGGTGGCGATTTCGCAGCGGCCCATGCCGGGAGGATGGCTGATGATGCCGGCCATGGCCTGGCCCACCGGAAAATAAAGGCTGCCGGTCGAGCCGGTGGCGATCTGGAAGGAAACCCGGGAGGAACCCGGCGCGGGCCCGACATTGCCGCCCCACAGCCACACGCCCATCACCGTCAGGACAAATCCGGCCAAAGCGAGAAGGGCGGCGATGCGCTGGGACATGCGGGAAATAGTTAACCCTTTATTGCGTCGGGAGTGAGGCCATTAACCCGGCGGGTTTCACGATCCTTGCTTCTATATGAGCGAACATACTTAAGGGTTTGTTGACCGGGGTACTGGCATGGTTTCGCGAGCGTTTCTCGAAGGCTGCCCCCCATGGCTTATACGCATTCCCGTTTTGGCTCCACGCTGGCGATCATGTTGCTGGGCTGCACCGCCCTTGGCGGCACGGCGCAGGCCTGGTCGCTGTTCGGCGAATCCAAAAAGGAAGCCCGCAAGGAATCCGGCACCGAGTCGGTGAAGACCGGCACGACGGTGCAGCCGGCCGAGACACTCGACGGCAGCATCCGCCAGGCGCAGCTGCTGCGCGTGGACGGCAATTATTCCGAAGCCATCCGCCATCTGTCGCAGCTGATGATGGTCGCGTCCGACGATCACCGCGTGATCAGCGAGTATGGCAAGACGCTGGCCGCGATGGGCCGCGCCACGGAATCCGTGAATTTCCTTACCCGCGCCCAGCAATTGCAGCCGGGCGACTGGACGGTCCATTCCGCGCTGGGCGTGGCCTATGACCAGATCGGCAACCAGCAGGACGCGCGCAAGGCTTATGAGCAGGCGCTGGCACTGAAGCCGGGCGAACCCAGCGTGCTGAGCAACTATGCGCTGTCGCGCATGCTGGCCAACGATCCGGAAGGCGCTCGCCAACTGGTGGCCCGCGCCGAGGCTGCCGGCGGCGCGTCCGACGCCAAGATCGCGCGCAACATCGCCATGATCCGCGAGACCGCCCCGGCCGCCCCCAGCACCGATTATGCCGCCGCCGCACCTGCTCCTTCGCTGGCGCCGGCGCCGCGCACCGCCGTCGCGCCGCTGCGGGCAGCTCCGGCC
>JAZKDV010000230.1:0-5169 GCA_040387395.1 Pseudomonadota bacterium
CAAGAGCGGCCAGCAGTATGGCCCGCGCCAGTCCTTCTGCCTGGAGACGCAGCACTTCGCCAATTCGCCCAACATCCCGGCCTTCCCCTCGACCGAACTGCGGCCCGGCAAGATTTTTTACGAAGTGACCGAATTTCGCTTCAGTACGGCGAAGTGAGCGAGCTTCTTTTCTCTTACGGGACGCTTCAGCAAGACGGCGTGCAGCTGGCCCAGTTCGGGCGGCGGCTGGAAGGCCATGCCGACGCGCTGATGGGCTGGCGGCAGGAGATGGTGGAGATCACCGATCCCGACGTGCTGGCCAGGAGCGGCAAGGCGCTCCATCCCATCGTGATACCGGGACGCAAGGATGACAGCGTGCCAGGCACGGTGTTCGAGATCACGCCCGAGGAACTGGCCGCCGCCGACCGTTATGAAGTCGACGATTACCGGCGGATTGCCGCTCCGCTCCAGTCCGGCGTCACCGCCTGGGTTTACGTAAAGGCATAGAAAAAGGCGCCGGATTTCTCCGGCGCCTTTTATCATTCTGCTCAGCCCCGCTCCCCTTCGTGCGCGAAGCGCATTCGAGGGGGAGGTGGTTTCAGCGTGCGAAGCGCAGCTTCGCGAAAGCTGAAACCGGAGGAGGTTACTTCTTGGGAGCGAACGGGCCGACTTCGACCGCGCCCTGTGTGTTGAGCAGCGGGCCGAGGTCCGCCTTCACACCATTGGCGATCGCCAGCGTCTCGCTGCCTGCCTGGAAGCAGGTGTAGTCGGGACGGTCACGCCAGGCCAGCGGACCACAGAGGCGGATGCCCGCCTTGATGGCCGCGTCATGGACGATGTTGATGTTGCGCTCATAGTCCGGGTCGCCCTGGCGATAACCAGTGTGGTTGGACAGGTCGCCCGACGCCGCGAAGATCGCGGTCACGCCCGGGATCTTGGCGATGCGGTCGGCATCCTTGAGGCCATCCAGCGTCTCGATCATCAGGATCAGGACGCCATTGTCATTCCAGGTCTGGCGATAGCCACCCGGCACGCCGCCCCAGAAGGTCGGGCCGAAGGCCTGGCCGCCGCCCTGGCTGCGCTTGCCCAGCGGGGGGAAGAACATCCAGTCGCGCGCCTTGATGGCCTCTTCGTAGGAGCGGATGGTAGGCACCACCACGACCAGCGCGCCGGCATCGGTCGCGGTCTGGATTTCCTTTTCGTCGGTATAGGCGACGCGCACGCCCGGCACTGCCTTGGCCTGCGGGCAGGCAGCCCATAGACGGGCGGTGTCGGCCCAGGAACGCGCCGTGTGCTGATGCTCGACCCAAATGAAGTCGTAGCCGGCATTGGCGAAGGCGCAATAGGTCGAAGGATCAGCGGAGGCGAAGAGGGTGCCGCCGGTGACCTTGTCACCCTTCAGCATCTTGGCCTTGACCGGATTCCAGATCTTGGCGCCGGGAGGCGAATTGAAGGCCGTGCCGTATTTCCATTTCTTGTCGTCGAACTTGCCGGTGTTGACGGCGCCCGGCAGCGAGCGCTCCATCGCCTTGCTGTCGACGCCCGCGGGCGCGGTCATCGGAAATTTGAGTGTGCCGGCGGCGGCGTTGTTGGCATAGGGATCGGCAACCTGCGAATCCGCGGCAACCGTGCCAAGACCAACAGCCGCGATCAGCACGGCTGAAAACAACATGCGTTTCATGAAAATATTCTCCCTGGACCGGCATCTCGCGGCCGGTTTTGACAGCTAATCAGGCAAGCCCGGGCCGGTCAAACGTTGGAAGCCCCACTTCGCGCCTGCACAACGCGTCTGATGCGCGGCAGGATGGCGCACCGGCTTCGAGGCTTGCTATAGGATGCGCCTTGGATGCGCCGATGCGCCTTGGGGAAGAACCACATGAACACGCGCGTCATCTTTGCCGCCCTGCTGGCGGCCGTCCTTGCGTCGCCGGCCGACGCCAAACTCGCCAAACAGGCCTGGGGCGCCGTGGACAATAAGGGTGTCGACCTTTTCATCCTGACCAATGCCAACGGCATGGAGGTCAAGATCACCAATTACGGGGGGATCATCACCTCCATCCGGGTGCCCGACCGGACCGGCAAGCTGGAGAATGTGAATCTGGGCTTCAGCGGGCTGGAGGACTATCGCAGCCCCAGCTATGGCGGCCGCTATGGCGCCCTGATCGGCCGCTATGCCAACCGCATCAAGAACAACAGTTTCAGGATCAACGGGGTGGAGCATCGCGTCTCGCGCGAGGCTTACAGCGCGGTGCAAAACAAGCCCTATGACGAGCTTGTCTGGGACCCCAGCCCCAAGACCACCGGCGACGAGCCGGAGCTGACCCTCAGCCTGCTGGACCGAACGGGCAACATGGGCTTTCCCGGCAACCTGCGGGTGCGGGTGATGTATACGCTGACAAGGGACAATGTCCTGCGCATCACCTATTACGCCGCCACCGACCGGGAAACCGTGGTCAGCCTGACCAACCATGCCTATTTCAACCTGGCGGGCGATCTGTCGGGCACCGTGCTCGACCAGTTGCTGACGGTGAATGCCGATGCCATCACCGCTGTCGATGAGACCAACACGCCGACCGGCGAGATGCGTCCCGTCGCGGGCACGGCATTTGATTTCCGCACCCCTGCGCCCATCGGGGCGCGCATCAAGGACCCCGATCCGGCGCTTCTGCGGGCGCGCGGCTATGACCAGAATTACGCGATCAACGGCAAGCCCGGGACGTTGCGGCTGGCAGCGCGCCTGGAAGAACCCAAGTCGGGACGCGTGATGGAAACCTGGACGACCCAGCCGGGCATGCAGGTTTATACGGCCAACTATTCGCCGCCGCCGGTGGCGCTGGCGAAGGGATACAAGGTCCATAGCGGCGTAGCGCTGGAAACTCAGGCCCATCCCAATTCGCCCAACATCCCAAGCTTCCCTTCGACGCGGCTGGTGCCGGGACAGGAATACCGCCAGATCACGGAATATCGCTTCAGCGTGAAGTAGCGCTTACGCGGCCGACAGGACTTCTTTGACCTTGGCGGCCAACTGCTTCAAGCCAAAGGGCTTGGGCAGGAAGTGGATGTCTTCTGACGACTGGTCGTTGCGGCGGAAGGCTTCCTCGGCATAGCCCGACATGAAGATCACGCGCAGGTCCGGCTTGAGCTGCTTGACGTGCCTGACCATGGTGGGGCCGTCCATGCTGGGCATCACCACGTCGGTGATGATGAGATGGATGGCATGGGCATCGCTCTTGACGATCTCCAGAGCTTCCTCGCCGCCACCGGCTTCCAGCACGTTATAGCCGCGCATGCGCAGCGCGCGCGCCGCAAAGCTGCGCACCGCCTCTTCGTCTTCCACCAGCAGGATCGTGTCCTGGCCGGTGACGTCGCGCGTCTGCGCGGGCGCAATCTCGACCGGCGCGGCGCTGGCATCCACCCGCAGGCGCGGCAGGTAGATGTTGAAGCTGGTGCCCTTGCCGACTTCGGAATCCACGGTGATGAAACCGCCGGTCTGCTTGACGATGCCGTACACGGTGGCCAGGCCCAGGCCCGTGCCCTGGCCCACCGGCTTGGTGGTGAAGAAGGGATCGAAGATCTTGCTCTGGATCTCTTTCGACATGCCGGTGCCGGTGTCGGACACTTCGATGCGGACATAATCGCCCGGCGGCATGATGGCGGTGCCCAGCGCCGAGGATTTGTTGACCGTCTGGTTGACGGTCCGGATCGCCACGGTGCCGCCCGATGGCATGGCGTCGCGGGCATTGACCACCAGGTTGATGATGGCGTTGGAAAGCTGCGCCTCGTCGGCATGCACGGTCCACAGATCGGAATCGCGCTCGACATTCAGGGTGATGCCTTCGCCCACCAGCCGGCGCAGCATCTGCGCCAGTTCGCCGATCACGTCGCCCAGCACCAGCGCCTTGGGCTGCATGGTCTGCTTGCGGCTGAAGGCAAGCAGCTGGCTGACCAGGGCGGCGGCGCGCAGCGCGTTCTGATGGACTTCGTTGATTTCCTTGAACGAGGGATCACCCGCCTGGTGGCGCATCAGCAGGAATTCGCAATTGCCGATAATGACGGTGAGAAGATTGTTGAAGTCATGCGCCACGCCGCCGGCCAGCTGGCCGACTGCCTGCATCTTCTGCGACTGGGCGAACTTGGTCTCCAGCGCCTTCTGCTCGGACACGTCCACCAAATACAAAATCGCCTTGCCGCCCGCCATGGGGCTGGCCAACAGCTCGGCCATGCGCTCGTCGGCGGTGCCCAGCTTGCCCATGCGCAGTTCGACGGGATTGAGGCCGGTTTCGCCCCGCGCCGCGCTGGCGATCAGCGCTGTGACCTGGGCGCGGTCGCCCGCCTCCACCAGCTCGCTGAAATTGCGCGCGGTGAGATCGCCGGATGCGCCGAAGAATTTCGCCAGCGCCGCATTGGCGTCGCTGATCACGCCTGACGCATCGGCGAAGGCGACGCCCATCGGCGCGTCGCGGAACAGATCGCCGGCACTCTGCATCGGCTTGAACTCGACAGATACAGAGTGCGGGGCAGGTTCGGACGCCGTCACGACAGGCCCGGGCGCCACAGCAGCGGCGCGGGTCAGCACGGGTTGCGGCGAGGTGCTGGCGGCGAGGCGTGGGGTGAACCACCAGGCGGCCTGCTTGTCGGGCAGCGGGCGCACCGCGGCGACGATTTCCAGGCCCGGCACCACCACAAAGGATTCTTCGCGCGCGCGCCCTTCGGCGGCATCGCGCGACAGGCGGTAGAGCACGGCAGCCGAGGGTTCGCCCGCCAGCGCCAGTTCGGGCGGCGGCGGGGTTTCGTTCTCGCCCACGCCCGCCATGCGGCGATAGACGGGATTGCAGTCCAGCACCGCGCCGCCTTCGCCGGTGATGGCCCAGGCGATGTTGGCCTTGGCGGCGGCTTCGGCGACGCGCAGTGCGTCAGCGGAGGCGCGCCCCCCGCGCGGCCACACCGCATAGAGGAAAAGAATCGCCAGCAGCGCGACCCCGCCCAACAGGGCAAAGCCGGCCAGGCCCGCCACCTGGGGCATGACAATGGTCAGCCCGGCGGCCGCCAGGGCAAGCAGGACGAAGCCCAAAGCGGCCCAGCGCCAGGGGCCGGTAGGCACCCCCACGGGGCTCGCGGAAAGGGATTTTGCGGCGTTCATATTTGCAGAATACAAGATTTGGTTAACCAATCCTTTCCAACACCCAAGGG
>JAZKDV010000231.1:0-2877 GCA_040387395.1 Pseudomonadota bacterium
ATTCAGCAGCCGGCGCTCGGCCAGGAACCAGTCCTGCGCCGGTCCGGGCATCAACTGTTCGACGCTGGTGGTGGCGCCCAGCCGGGTGAGCTGCTCGCACCATCTGGTCATCGCTTCGGTATCGTCGTCGCCATCGACGCAGATGACGTCGAACATCCGCCGCGCCTTGCTGGCCGCCAGCCAGCGGTCGACACTTCTGCCGAAGCCGCAAAAGGTCGCGTCATATTTGCGGTCGCCGCGCGCCAGCACGGCGTAATTCAGTCCCTTGAACGCGGCGGGCTGGGCCATCTGCTTGCGCTCGAAGGCTCGGGCCGAATCGGGCGCTTCGCCGGCCCCGTAGGTGCTGGTAACCAGCAGTAGCGTCCCGGCCTCGGCGATCTCCGCCGCCGTCAGGCTGCCCAGTGCCGCCACCTTGACCAGGCTGGTCCCGGCCAGGGCGTTGGCGGTGCGCCAGGCGATGGTTTCAGCGGCGCCGGTCTGGCTGGCAAAGGCCACCAGAATCTTGCCGCCGGGGGTGGGAAGCCGCCTGAAAAGGGAACCGAAGACCATGAAGGCGCACTAACACAGGCTCTGGCATGGGCGCAAACCTTGGTTTTCCCACGATTTTTGGGAAAAGCGGAACTTTTTGTGCCACCCGCCTGCCTCCTCGTGCGTTCCCTTGGTCCAACGAATGACAGGCCTGGAGGGCCGAAAATGTCCGCCAACATCGTCATGATCCAGCCGCTGGTCGCGCTGATCTTCGGAATCCTGATTCTGATTCTGCCGCGGCTGCTGAACTACCTGATTGCGATCTACCTGATCTTCATCGGGCTTTCCGGCCTGTTTCCCCAGTTTTTTGCCTTCACCACCGCGACGTAGGCGCGCCGGCAATAGCCGGAGCGGCCCACAACAAGGAGCGATGCCATGAGTACCCCGAACGAAAAGCTCAAGCCCCATGAGAAAATGCCGGAGCATCACAGCACCGACAAACAGCCGGTGACCAAGGAAGAAAAGATCGACGCCCAGATGGAGGATTCCTTCCCGGCCAGCGATCCGCCGTCTTTCTCCGGCGGCAATCACATCATCGGCGCGCCCGCAGACCGCGAAAGTGAATCCCCCACCGCCGATGCGCCGGAAGTCGTGGCGGCGGAAAAGAAAGTCAAAACCGGCGACGCCAAAAAACCAGCCACCTACTGACTTTTGTGCGGATAAGTTCCGCCAGTTCCGCGCAAAGTGCCGGTATCTTTTGACTCGGTCTTAACTGCACGGATTTAGTCTGGTCGTGCTGGGGCGGCACTCAAGGAGTGAGCCGCTTATGAGAGAGAATAAACAGAGCGCGCATGTGATCGGCCCGGATGGTTCGATCCTGACCAGCGCCAATCTGCCACCGACCAACCTCAAACGCTGGGTGGCGCGGCGCAAGGCCGAAGTGATCGCCGCCGTCAAAGGCGGCTTGCTGACGATGCCGGAGGCTTGCCGCCGCTATTCCATTTCCAACGAGGAATTCATGGAATGGGAGCGTCATTATGAGAGCGAAGGGCTCGAAGGCCTGCGCGCCTCCGCCAAGCCGCTGCGCGGCGAAGCCGGCACGCTCCACTAGCCGTTCAAGGCTTCCAGCACGCCGGCTTCTGTGAGAATCTGCGGCAGGATCTGCGGCTTGGCGCTGCCGGGCGCATAGTAAAGATAGAGCGGCACGCCGGAGCGGCCATTCTCTTTCAACAGCGCGGTGATCTCCGGATTGCGGTTGGTCCAGTCGGCCACCATGTACACGACCTTCTTGGCCGCGAAGGCGCCCTGCACCGGCTCTTTGTTCAGCACCGCTTCCTCATTCACCAGGCAGGTGATGCACCAGGCGGCGGTGGCATCCAGGAAAACCGCACGTCCCTCGGCGCGATACGAGGCGAGTTTGGCCGCGGTATAGGCTTCGCCGCGCGTGACCTGGGCCGCCTCTGCGGGCGTGGCGCCGCGAAGCTGGCTGACACCCCAGAGCGCGACCAGCACCGCCAGCAGCGCCGCGATGATGCCAAGATTGCGGCCCCGGGCGCCAAGATCGCGGGTCACGCTCCACAGCCAGGCGGCGAGCGCCACGAAAATCATCGCCCCCGATATGAGGGCCACACCGCGCGGTCCGGCCTGCTGCGCCAGAACCCAGACCAGCCAGGCCGCCGCCATGTACATCGGGAAAGCCAGGAACTGCTTCAGCCGCAGCATCCAGGTGCCGGGCCTGGGCAGGAACGACAAAGCGCGCGGCCACACACCCAGCAGGATAAAAGGCAGCGCAAAACCGACACCCAGCGCCACGAACACCGCCAGCGCGGCCAGCGCATCCTGCGCCAGCGCAAAGCCCAGCGCCGCCGCCATGAAAGGCGCGGTGCAGGGCGCGGCCACCGCCACGGCGAGAACGCCGGTAAAAAAAGCGCCCCACGACCCGCTTTTGCGGGTAAGTCCCTCGCCGGCGGTGATGCTGCCCACTTCAAACAGGCCCGAAAGATTGAGGCCCACCGCGAACACCAGCAGCGCGAAGCCCGCCACCACGATCGGGGATTGCAGCTGGAAGCCCCAGCCGATGCTGGCCCCGCCCTCGCGCAGTGCGAGGACCATCAGCCCCAGCGCGGCAAAGCTGACAATGGCGCCCAGCGCATAGGAAAAGCTTTCGCGCCGGCCTTCAGTGCCGTGCTGCGCCAGCGCCAAAGCCTTCATCGCCAGGATCGGCAGCACGCAAGGCATCACATTGAGGATCAAGCCGCCCAGCAGCGCGAACAGGATCGCGAGCCACAGGGTGAGATCGCCTTCGGTGGTTACAGCAGGGAATTCGGCCGCCGGAACCGTGCCAGCTTGCGCGTTCACTTCCAGCGCCTGCACGGACTCGTCGGATGACGAGGTAATGACCAGCAGGCC
>JAZKDV010000232.1:0-6276 GCA_040387395.1 Pseudomonadota bacterium
CCGCCTGCTCGATCACCTGATCCAGCATCCGGGCCGGGTCTTCAGCCGCGAGCAGTTGCTGGATGCAGTCTGGGGCAGCGATGTCTATGTCGAGGCCCGCACGGTCGACGTGCATGTCGGCCGCTTGCGCAAGGCGCTGAATGTGGAAGGCGCGACCGATCCGATCCGCACCGTGCGGTCGGCGGGGTATTCGCTGGACCAGAGCGCCGTGGGCGCCACCAGCGCGGCCTAAAGTAGTTTCTTGATCGGCGCTTCCAGCTCGTCCGGCTTGGTCTGGGGCGCATAGCGCGCCACCGGATCGCCGTTCCGGTCGATCAGGAATTTGGTGAAATTCCACTTGATCGCCTCGGTGCCCAAGAGGCCGCGCTTGGCCTGGGTGAGATACTGGAACAGTTGGTGGGCATTGGCGCCCTTCACATCCACCTTGGCGAACATCGGGAAGGTGACGCCGTAATTCTTCTCGCAAAAAGCGCCGATCTGGACCGCGTCGCCCGGCTCCTGCGCCCCGAACTGGTTGCAGGGAAAGCCCAGCACCGTCAGGCCGGCCGGCTCATGCTTGCGGTAGAGCTCTTCCAGCCCGGCATATTGGGGGGTGAAGCCACATTCGCTGGCGGTGTTGACGATCAGCAGCACCCGGCCGCGCCAGGTCTCCAGCGAGACTTCCTCGCCGCCCAAGGTGGCGGCGCTGTATTTGTAGATGCTCATGATCGGCTCCGTGCGGGCGTTCGAACCATAACGCAAAAAGCCGGCCTTCAGGGGCCGGCTTTCTGTGATCGTTATGCTGAAAGGCTATCAGCCCGTCATGCGACCCTTATTGTCGCTGCGGCGGGCCTGCTGCGGCTGGTAGGCCTTGCGGGCATGGGCTTCGCAATAGGGCGAGCCCTGCTTGGGGCTGTGGCCGCAGAAATGGAATTCGGTCGCCGCCGGGTCGCCGATCGGCCAGCGGCACATGCGGTCGCTGATGGTCAGGACGGTGGCGTGGCTGCCGTCTTCGAGCTGCAGCGGATCTTCCTCGACCACCGCGACGGCGGGGACGTGGCTGCGGATGCTGGGGGCCTTGGGGGCCATGGGAAGGCGCGGGCGCTCGCTGCGCGACGGGCTGGCGCGGCCTGCCAGGCCCAGCCGGTGAACCTTGCCGATCACGGCGTTGCGGGTGACCCCGCCCAAGGCGCGGGCGATCTGGCTGGCGGAAAGCCCTTCCGTCCAAAGTGTCTTGAGCTGCTCGACCCGGTCGTCCGACCAATTTGCCTGCGTCATGGGAATCGCTCCTTGCGGTGGGCGGCTCCAATCTGGCCCCCCATTAGCCGTCTAACCGGCACTAGATACAGTACCCCCGTAGCTGCGCCGCACAAGCTTTGCCGGTCCCGACCCAACCCTTGTCCACAAGATGCATACTGGCCATGCCGGCGGGCGGCGGGGTTGTTTGGAAGGGGCGGAAATCGGATAAATCGCCCCTGCCGCGTCGTTGTAATATTATTTCACTATTTCAGCCCAGATGGAGAGTGCCCGTGTTCCCGGCTTTGCTTCCCACCTATAACCGGACGGATGTCGCCTTCGTCCGTGGCGAGGGTTCCTACCTTTTCGCCGAGGATGGCAAGCGATACCTGGATTTCGGCGCCGGGATCGCGGTCAACGCCTTTGGCCACGCCAATCCCAAATTGATCGGCGCCCTGACCGAGCAGGCGGGCAAGCTCTGGCACACCTCCAACCTCTACCGGGTGCCGGGTCAGGAAAGCCTGTCGCGCAAGCTGGTCGACAACACCTTTGCCGACACGGTGTTCTTCACCAACTCGGGCACCGAGGCGATCGAACTCGCCGTCAAGATGGCCCGCCGCTATCACTTCGTGAACGGCGCGCCCGAGCGCTTCCACATCGTCAGCTTCGAAGGCGCCTTTCACGGCCGCTCCATGGCCGCGATCAATGCCGGCGGCAACGAGAAGTATCTCGAGGGCTTCGGACCCCGCATGCCGGGCTTCGACCAGGTGCCGCTAGGCGATCTGGACGCGCTCAAGAAAATCATCGGTCCGCAGACCGGCGCCCTGATCATCGAGCCCCTGCAAGGCGAAGGCGGCGTGCGCCCGGCGACACCCGAATTCCTGCGCGCCCTGCGCAAGCTGTGCGACGACCATGGCATGCTGCTGATCTTTGACGAGATCCAGACCGGCGTCGGCCGTACCGGCAAGTTCTTCGCCTATGACTGGCTGGGCTTCGCGCCCGATATCATGACGGTGGCCAAGGGCATCGGCGGCGGCTTCCCGCTGGGCGGCGTGCTAGCCACGGCCGAGGCCGCCAAGGGCATGACGGTGGGCACCCACGGCACCACCTATGGCGGCAATCCGCTGGCCATGGCGGTGGGCAATGCCGCCATTGATATCGTGCTGGCGCCGGGCTTCCTGGATCACGTCAACAGGATAGCCAACTATCTGCACCAGCAGCTTGGCGCGTTGGTCGCCGGCCATCCCGACCTGTTCGAAACTGTGCGCGGCCAAGGGCTCATGATCGGCGTCAAGATGAAGACGCCCAGCGCCGATTTCATCGCCGCGGCCCGGGCCAACGGCCTAGTGGTGCTGCCGGCGGGCGACAATGTCGTGCGCCTGCTGCCGCCGTTGACCCTGAGCGAAGACGAAGCCCGCGAGGGCATGGAATTGCTGAACAAGACCGCGTCGCAACTGGACGCGCAGAAAGCCGCCGCCCAATGAACGCGCCCCTCAAGAATATGCCCCGGCATTTCCTGGACCTGTCGGACCATGACAGCGCCACGCTGAAGGCGCTGATCGCCGATGCCAAGAAGCGCAAGCAGGCACGCAGTGGTCTTCCCAAGGGCACGGTCGATGCCGATCGTCCGCTGGACGGCAAGACGCTGGCGATGATCTTCGACAAGCAGTCCACCCGCACCCGCATCTCCTTCGATATGGCGGCGCGGCAGCTGGGCGGCAGCGCCCTGATGCTGACCGGCAACGAGATGCAGCTGGCGCGCGAGGAAACCATTGCCGACACCGCGCGGGTGCTGTCGCGTTTCGTCGATGCCGTGATGATCCGCCTTCTGGATCATGAGATGGTCGAGGAACTGGCGGCCAATGCCACCGTCCCGGTGATCAACGGCCTGACCAAATGGTCCCATCCCTGCCAGGTAATGGCCGATGTGATGACCTATGAGGAGCATAAGGGCTCCATCGCCGGCGCCACCGTGTGCTGGAGCGGCGACGGCAACAATGTGCTGACAAGCTGGGTCCATGCCGCGGTGAAGTTCGGCTTCAGGCTGAACGTGGCCTCGCCCAAGGAACTGACGGTGGATGCGGAAACCCGCGACTGGTCACAAAGCAGCGGGCTGGTGACGTTCACCACCGATGCCCAGGCCGCCGCCGAAGGCGCCGACTGCGTCCTGACCGACACCTGGGTGTCGATGGGCGACGACAATGCCACCAAGCGTCAGAACCTCCTCAAGCCCTTCCAGGTCAATGCGGGGCTGATGAGCCGCGCCAAGAAGGACGCCATCTTCATGCATTGCCTGCCCGCCCATCGCGGCGAGGAGGTCACCGACGAGGTGATCGACGGGCCGCAATCGGTGGTGTTCGACGAGGCGGAAAACCGCCTGCACGCCCAGAAGGCGATCCTGGCCTGGTCGCTGGCTTAGTTGAAATCGCGCCGCTGCCGTCCCATATAGCGGTTCATGCCTGACAAAATGGAACCTGCGTCGCCCTATGGCGACTTCGTGCTGCCGTTCGATATCGCCAAGGCCGGCGTGCGCGGACGCATGGTCCGCCTGGATGCGGCCTCCGCCCGCGCCCTGGGCGCCCATGCCTTGCCGGAACCTGCCGCGCGCGTGGCGGGGGAAGCCGTGGCGCTGGGTGCCCTGCTGGGCACCGCGCTGAAGCTGGACGGGCGGCTCACCGTCCAGACCAAGGGCGACGGCCCGCTCGATCTGGTGACCGCCGATTATTATGGCGCCGACGAAAACCGCCCGCGCGGCGTGCGCGGCTATGCCCGGTTGGACGCGGCGCGCTTCGAGGCGCTTGAAGGAAAAGATTTCGCCGGGCTGGCCGGCAAGGGCGCGATGGCCATCACGATCGAACCCAAAGTCGGCGGCAAGACCTATCAGGGGATTGTCGAACTCTCGTCGGATGGCATCGCACCGTCGGCCGAAACCTATTTCGCGCAATCCGAGCAGCTTCCCACCGTGATCAAGCTGGCGGCCGCGCCGCTTTATGTGGCGGGTGACAAGCAACCCCATTGGCGGGCCGGCGGCATCATGCTGCAGATGACGCCGGAATCCGCCAAGCAGGGCATCGACACCAAATTTGACGACTGGGAGCGGCTGACGTTGCTGCTCAAGACGGTCGAGGATCTCGAACTGGTGGACACCAGCCTCGCGCCGGAAACCTTGCTGTGGCGCCTGTTCAACGAGGACGAGGTGCGGGTGCAGCCGCCCGAGCCGGTGATCTTCCGCTGCGACTGCAACGCCGACCGCATCACCCAGGCGCTGAAGAGCTATGCGGTGGAGGAACGTGCCGGTCTGGCCGATCCCGATGGCGTCATTCGAGCGAGATGTGAGTTCTGTGGCAAGACCCACGAGATCGGGCCGGAAGACCTCGCCTAGGCGCTGGCCTTAGCGATCACCTTCCGCAGGAACGCGGTGCAGGCGTCGATCTCGCTGACGGCGCAGAATTCGTCGGGGCGGTGCGCCTGCTCGATCGAGCCGGGGCCACAGATCACTGCCGGAATGCCGTAATTCTGGAAATGCCCGGCCTCGGTGCCGTAGGCCACGGCTTCCACTTGGTTCGCGCCTGTCAGTTCGCGCGCCAGCCGGATGGCGGGGGAATCCTCGTCCATGGCGAGGCCTGGATACCGGGCGTGCAGGGTGGTTTCCAGCCGCGCTTCCGGGGTGCGGGCGGTGTATTTGGGCAGCACTTCGGCGGCCGCGCGGGCCGCAACCCGTTCGACGATTTTCGCCGCGTCCCGGTCCGGCAGGCAGCGATATTCCCAGGTGATCTCGGCTTCCTTCGCCAAAATGTTCACCGCGGTGCCGCCGGCGATCACATTGGCCTGCACCGTGGAATGGGGCGGGTCGAAGCGCGAGTCACTATCGGCGCGCAGCTCGTCCCACACGCTATCCAGCATATGCACGAAATCGCCCGCCATCATCACGGCATTGGCGCCGCGTTCCGGCTGGCTGGAATGATGCTCCCGGCCGCAGCAGCGGGTGGTCAGCTTGGCGCCGCCTTTGTGCGCGCCCACGATCTTCATCAGGGTGGGTTCGCCGATGATCGCCAGCGCCGGTTTGAGGTTTTGCGCTTTCAGGTCGTCCAATAGTCCCGTCACGCCGACGCAGCCCACTTCCTCGTCATACGACAAGGCAAAATGGATCGGCTTGCTCAGCTTGGCGCGCGCCATCTCGGGGGCCAACGCCAGCGCCGCGCCGACAAAGCCCTTCATGTCGCAGGCGCCGCGGCCATACAGCTTGCCGTCGCGCACCTCCGGCTTGAACGGGTCCAGGGTCCAGTCCTGCCCATCCACCGGCACCACATCGGTATGGCCCGACAGCACGTAACCGCCGTCACCTTCAGGTCCGATGGTGGCGAACAGGTTCGCCTTCCTGCCGGTCGCGTCATAGGAGCGGCGGCAGCGCGCCCCGGATTTTTCCAGCAGGCTTTGCGCGTAATCGATCAGCGCCAGGTTGGAATCGCGGCTGGTGGTATCGAAGGCGATCAGCGCCTTGACCAGATCGAGTGCGGGAAAGGTCATCGGTCTTCGCGGCTGGCCGGATTGCCGATCATGTTGAGGAATTCGCGGCGGGTATCGGAATTGTCGCGGAACGCGCCCAGCATGGTCGAGGTCACCATGGTGACGCCGGTCTTGTGCACGCCGCGCGTGGTCATGCACTGGTGCCCGGCCTCGATCACCACCGCCACGCCCTTGGGCTTGAGCACTTTTTCGATGGTGTGCGCGATCTGCGAATTCATTTTTTCCTGCACCTGCAGGCGGCGCGCATAGGCCTCGACCACCCGCGCCAGCTTGGAAATGCCCACCACCCGGTTGGTCGGCAGGTAGCCGACATGGGCGCGGCCGATGATGGGGGCGAGGTGATGCTCGCAATGGGATTCAAAGCGGATGTCCTTGAGGATCACCATGTCGTCATAGCCTTCGATCTCCTCGAAGGTGCGGGCGAGATAGGCTTCGGGATCCTGGCCGTAACCGGAGAACCAGTCCTCGAACGCCTTGGCGACGCGGGCCGGGGTGTCCTTGAGGCCTTCGCGGGCGGGATCGTCGCCGGCCCAG
>JAZKDV010000233.1:0-7784 GCA_040387395.1 Pseudomonadota bacterium
CGGCGGTGCGGCTGATGGAATTGCTGATCGGGCCGGTCAGGAAGAAGAACAGGCTGGCCAGCGCCACCAGCAGCGGCAGGCCGGCGACGTCTTCCGCCTTGCGGACCTGCCAGTTTCCGCCGAAGAAATCGGTGGCGATATGAAAGCCCCAGGCGGTAAAGCCGAAACCCAGCAGGATCAGCAGGCCCAGCATCAGCACGGCGCGGGTTTCGTGCCCCATCACATAATGGCCGATCTCATGGCCCATCACCGCCAGCACCTCATCGGCGCTGCCCTGCTTGAGCAGATTGTCGGTCAGCGCGATGCGGGTGGTGCCCAGGAAGCCGGAGACATTGGCCGAAATGCGGTTGGACTGGCGCGAGGCATCCACCAGCCAGACATTTTCCGCCGGCACGTCATTGGCGCGCGCCAGCGACAGGATGCGGGCTTTCACCGCGCCGTCGGGCAGGGGCGTGTACTGGTTGAACAGCGGCGCGATGAAGACCGGGTAGATCACCAGCATCAATATCTGAAAAGCTATCGCCAGCCCCGCCCCCCATATCCACCAGGTTTCGCGCGCCCGCCGCATGACGGCATACAGAACCGGCAGGAACAGCACCATGGTCACCAGGGTGATCGCGAACTGGATACCGAAATCACCCAGCCATGAGGTGAGGCTCTGGTTGGACAGGCCATAGCCGTGTTCGCGGAAATAGCCTTCGTATAAAGTGAGTGGCAATGCCGCGACCGTTGTCAGCGCGACATAGGCGGCGGCATACAGCATCACCTGATAGCTGCGGCTGTGGGTGCGTTCTTCCACCCAGTCGCGGATGCGCGTCGAGATCTGCAGCCACAAGAGCAGCCCTGCGATGGCCAGGGCATAGATCAGATCCACGAGCTGCAGCATATAGCCGCCTTCGTAATAGGCGTCGGACTTGGCGCGGGCTTCGCCGCTGACCTTGGCGAGATAGGCCTTGGTGGCGGCCTGGGCGTCAAAGGTGGGCGTGGTGTCCATCACCGGCAGCGTGCCGACCTGGATGTCGGAGGTGGGGGCAGCGCGCGGCGGCAACTGCGGCAGGGATTCCACCGCGGGCTGCGCCGCCACCGGCAGCGCAACAGCGATGAAAAGCAGCGCGGCTGCCGTGATCCGTGCAAAGGCCATGAGGCGTTTCCCTGTTGCGCAAGCCTAACAGGATTTCATGGCATCCCAAGCGCTTAATGCTGCTAAGCTGCTGCAATGTCCGCCAGATCGCTTGCCATCGCCGTGATCGCAGCCTGCCTGTTGCCACTGTCCGCAAAGGCGGCCGATCCGGATTCGGCGCGTTACCGCGATTGTCTTGCTGTCAGCAGCATCAAGCCTGCGGCGGCGCTGGCGGATGCCGATGGCTGGGCGAAAGCGGGCGGCGGCGCACCCGCCCTGCATTGCGCCGCGCTGGCGCTGATCCAGCTCAAGCGTTACGGCGATGCCGGCGCGCGGCTCGACCGCGCGGCCGGTGCGGCAGCGGTGCCCGATCTTGCTTTCCGCGCGGTGCTGTTCACCCAGGCCGGCAATGCCTGGCTGCTGGCAGGCAATGGCGCCAAGGCGGCGCAAAGTTTTTCCGCGGCGCTGGCGCTGTCACCGGGCGATGCCGATCTCTATGCCGACCTGGCCCGCGCCCAGGCGATGCGCCGCAACTGGCCGGAGGCCGAGCTCCGTCTTGGCAATGCATTGCAATTGGCGCCGCGCCGCGCCGATCTGCTGGTGCTCCGGGCCAGCGCGCGCCGCGCCCTCAAACGTTATGGCGATGCCCGCAATGACGTAGAGGCTGCGCTGAAGCTCAAGCCCGGCGACGGCGAGGCGCTGCTGGAGCGTGGGTTGCTGAGGCAGCAGCTGGGCGATCTGGGCGGCGCGCGCCGCGATTTTCAGGCGGCGATGAAAAGCAGCTCCGACGAAGCGGCAGCGCAAGCCCGGGAGAATCTGGAAGCGCTCAAGCCGTAGCGGCACTCCATTCCCTGCGCACGTCTTCGTCACTTTCCTGTGCTGTCCGCGCTAACGCCGAAAATTCTTCGTCCGGCAACAGTTGTGACAGCGCCCAGACCGCTGCGCCGCGCACCAGGGGCGAGGTATCGTCCAGCGCCGCGCGCGCGGCCTTTGCCAGCGACGGGTCACCGCTATTGCCGATGGCGATCATCACATTGCGCGCGAAACGGTCACGGCCGATACGCTTGACCGGCGACTTGCGGAACAGGGCGCGGAAACCCGCATCGTTCAGCGCCGCCAGTTCGGCCAGGCGCGGTGCTTTCAGTTCTTCGCGCGCCGACAGTTTCATCTCCGAGGCCGCGCTGGCAAACTTGTTCCAGGGGCACACCGCCAGGCAATCGTCGCAGCCATAGATGCGGTTGCCCATCGCGGCGCGGAATTCGCGCGGGATCGGGCCCTTGTTCTCGATGGTGAGATAGGAAATGCAGCGCCGCGCATCCAGCCGGTAGGGCGCGGGAAAGGCGTTGGTGGGGCAGACATCCAGGCAGGCATGGCAATTGCCGCAATGATCCTCTTCCGCCGCATCGGGCGGCAGCTCCAGCGTGGTGAAGATGCTGCCCAGGAACAGCCAGGAACCGAACTCCCGCGACACCAGGTTGGTGTGCTTGCCCTGCCAGCCTAGCCCAGCCTTCTGCGCCAGCGGTTTTTCCATCACCGGTGCGGTATCGACGAACACTTTCACGTCCGCGCCGAAATTCTGGAAGATATGACCGGCCAGCGCCTTCAGCTTCTTCTTGACCACGTCGTGGTAATCATCGCCCTGGGCATAGACCGAAATCGCCGCCTGGCCGCGCCGTTCCAGGATCGCCAGCGGATCGGCATCGGGCCCGTAGTTGACGCCCAGCATGATCACACTTTTTGCTGCCGGCCACATTTCCTGCGGATCGGCGCGCCAGCCGGCGCGCACGGCCATCCAGTCCATCTCGCCGTGATGACCGGCGTGCAGAAATTCCTGCAGCCGCTGCGCATTCACGGGCGCGGCTTTGGCGCTGGCAAAACGCACAAGGTCGAAGCCTTCGGCCTTCGCACGCGCCTTGATCTGGTCAGAAATCGAGTTCGGCATAATGGGAGACCGGCGGCTGGCCCGGGACGCGGTCCGACAGGATGGAGCGGAAGGCGGGGCGCGATTTCATCCGCACATACCATTCATTGGCCGCGGCGAAATCATGCCACGGCACTTCCCCGAAATAATCCAGGGTCGAAAGATGCGCGGCCACCGCCAGATCGCCCAGCGTGGTTTCGCGGCAGGCAAGGTTGCCGTTGGTCTCCGCAGCCTTGCCGATGGCGGCCAGCGCCGTCTTCAGTTCCTCGCGTCCGGCGCGGATGACGTTCATGTCGGGGGCGCGGGAAAATCCGGCGCCGGTATATTTGGGCGCGGCCTTTTCATAGACGATGCGCTGGGTCACCTGTTCGTGGAACGGGCCCATCGCCCAGTCCACCCAGCGCAAGGCGCTGCGCCGTGCCGCATCGTCGGCCGGTGCGAGGGGGTGGTCGCCATAATGATGTTCCAAGTGATCCAGGATCGCCCAAACGCCTTCGATCCGGGTTCCATCCATTTCCACGAACACCGGCATGGCGCCCTTGGCCTCCTCGGCCAGCACCGGATCGCAAGCCACCCGTTTTTCTCCCACCATCAGGCGGGCGAGGCGGCAACTGGGCGACAGCATCACGTGAATCAAACGGCGCATGAAGGCGTTGTAAGCGAGGCCGCTATTTAACGCAAAAATTCAGCCCGTCGCGCGCCACCATGGCGCTGCGCCCCTGCAGGTTAGCGGCCCGGCGGGCGACATAGCGGCCGGGGCGGGCGGCCCGCCAGCGGTGCGGATTGGGCAGGATGGCGGCCAGCCGGGCGGCCTGCGCGCTGGTCAGCGATGCCGCGTCGGTTCCAAAATAGCTCCGCGCCGCCGCCTCGGCGCCGAAGATCCCGTCGCCCCAGTCCACCAGGTTGAGATAGGCGGTGAGGATTCGCTGCTTGGGCCAAAAGGCCTCGATCAGCACGGTCAGATAGGTCTCCAGTCCCTTGCGGATCCAGCTGCGCATCGGCACCAGGAACAGGGTGCGCGCGGTCTGCTGGGAAATGGTGCTGGCGCCGCGCAGCCGCCTGCCGGTGCGCTCATGGTCCTTCATGGCTTTCTGGATGGCGTCCCAGTCGAAGCCGTTATGACGGCAGAAATTCTGGTCCTCGGCCGCGATCACCGCCCGTTCCAGCCGGGGCGAGATATCGCCCGACCAGACATAGTGCACGCCTTTGCCCGTCACCAGGGCGCGCAACATGTCAGGCGTGCCGGGAATCGGCACGAAACGGAAAATCAGCAGCAGGACGATCGGCGCCGGCAGCAGCAAGGTGAAGACGATCAGGCAGCTGCGCCAAAGCCAGCCACGCCCCGTCCAGATCCTCGCGAATCTTTCCCACCCCATGGGCCACCATACCAAAAAGTCACGCGCCGCGCCGATAGCGTCGGGAGGTGCGGAATGTTAGGTGTTTGACCGGTTTTGGGGTTCGCGCATGAGCAATTCTCTTCTGGCCGTCATCCTGGGCATCATCGAAGGCCTGACGGAATTCCTGCCGGTTTCCTCCACTGCCCATCTGCTGATTGCCGAGCAGGCGCTGGGCTTTCACGCCCCTGGCCAGGTCTTTCCCATCGTCATCCAGTTCGGCGCCATCCTGGCGGTGGTGGCGGTGCACTGGCGCAAATTCCTGGGTGTGCTGGTCGGGCTTCCCACCTCGCGCGACGCCCAGCATTTCACCCTGACCGTGCTGATCGCCTTCCTGCCATCGGTGGTGGCGGGTCTGCTGCTGCACAGCTTCATCAAGACCGTGCTGTTCTCGTCGGGCGTGGCGGCGCCGGTGATCGCCTTTTCGCTGATCGCGGGCGGGATATTGATCCTGGTGCTGGAGAAGAAGCGCCCCACGCCGCGCTTCAACGATGGTGACCGGCTGCCCTACATGAAGGCCTTTCAGATCGGCCTGTGCCAGGTGCTGGCGATCTTTCCCGGCGTGTCGCGGTCCGGCGCCACCATCCTGGGCGGCGAGATGCTGGGCATATCGCGCCCGGCCGCGGCGCTTTTCACCTTTTACCTGGCGGTGCCCACCATGCTGGGGGCGACGGTGCTGGATATCTACAAAAGCCGCGACGCCCTGGCCGCTGCCGCCTGGAACGACATCGCCATCGGCTTTGTGGTGTCGTTCGCGGTGGCGCTGGTGGTGGTGAAAGGCTTTATCGGCTTCATCAGCCGCTACGGCCTGGCGCCGTTCGGCTGGTACCGGATCGCGGCGGGCCTGGCGATATTCGCCTATCTAGCCTTGGCTTAGAGCGTCGGCGGCATATTCGCCCTTGGCTCGGAAACGCCACAGATAGGACGGGATCACCGCTTCCACCGAAGTGGGCGTGATGCCCAGATCGGCCAGACCGGCGGCGGTCGGCGCCACCACATTGTCTTTCCTGAGCAGCTTCACCTGATCCATGGTCAGGACCGGATTGGGCAAGATCTGCAGGAACGCCGCCTGGATCGACGCGATGGCGAAAGGCAGCGGCACCAGCACGCGCTTGCGCCCGGTTTCGCGCAGGATCATCTGCAGCAATTCCTTGAAGGAATAGATGCTGGGACCACCCAGCTCAAAGGTGCGGCCGCGCGCGCTGTGCGATGACAGCGTCTGGACGATCGCAGCTGCGACATCGCCGACAAAGACCGGCTGGAAACGGGTATGACCGCCGCCCACCAGCGGCAGCATGGGCAGAAAGCGCGCCATGCCGGCGAACTTGTTGAAGAAGCCGTCTTCCGGCCCGAAGATGATGGAAGGGCGCAGGATCACCGCATCGGGAAAGGCTTCGCGCACGCTTTTTTCGCCTTCCGCCTTGGTGACGGCGTATTCGGACTCGCTGTCGGCATCGGCGCCAATGGCGGACACATGCACCAGCGATGTTGCGCCCGCATCCGCCGCCGCCTTGGCGATATTGGCGGCGCCTTCGGCCTGCACATCCTCGAAGGTCTGGCCCTTCTGGAACAGGATGCCGGTCAGGTTGATGACGGCATGGGACCCGGCCACGGCGGCGGCGACGCTGGCCTCATCCGCGACATCGCATTTGACGAAATCGATCTGGCCGACTGTGCCCAGCGGGCGCAGGAAAAAGCCCCGGGCCGGATGGCGGGTGGCGACACGGATGCGCCAGCCGGCCTTGGCCAGCGCCCGTACCGTATGGCGGCCCAGAAAGCCGGAGCCGCCGAAAATCGTGACCAGATTCGTGTTCATGGCGCGTAAGTCCCAAATCAGGGCCCCTATATGAAGTCTGGCGGCCCAAGAGGCAATTTAAGCCAGCCCGTACCCTCCGGAACAGGGCTTTTTGCGGGGAAAAACCGGCAATTGACTTGGGGCAAAGTGGCCCCTAAACATCGCGCCCTTGCTCGGATGGCTTCCCCAAAAGAAGCTGCCCGATGTGCCCAGATGGCGGAATTGGTAGACGCACTAGTTTCAGGTACTAGCGCTGCAAGGCGTGGAGGTTCGAGTCCTCTTCTGGGCACCATTACTACTTTCGGCAATGTTCGCCGACATCCGCGCAAGACGAAATACCCAATAAAAATCTGCACTTAGTGTTCGCCGGTGTTCGCCCGTGCGCTTGGCTACCCGTGCGGATTGTTGGTATTTTGTTGGTACGGGAGAACGCGCGTTCTCACTGTTCTCCCCCTAAAATCGCGCTTCGTTCGTGAGGTGTTCAATGCCACTGACTGACGCTGCTTGCCGAAGTGCGAAGCCTGGTCCCAAGCGGCGCAAGCTGTCTGACGGGGCCGGGTTGCAGCTTTGGGTGCAGACGTCGGGCGCGCGCCTTTGGCAGCTTGCATACCGTTTCCAAGGACGACAACGGCAGCTGGCTCTGGGGCGCTATCCTGACCTCTCCCTGGCCGAAGCTCGCCTTAAGCGGGAGGACGCCCGTCGCCTCCTGCGGGCCGGTGGTGACCCCGCTGCGGCAAGCCGCCGAGCACCAGCACCCGGCGATACATTCAAGGACGTCGCCCAGGAGTTCCTGATGAAATGCCGCTCAGAGGAGCTGGCAGCAGTCACCATAAGTAAAAAGGAGTGGTTACTCGAATTTGCATATCCGGAACTCGGCCATCGTCGGTTGAAGGACATCGAGCCCATAGATGTGCTCGGGGTGCTGCAGACGGTCGAACGCAAGGGGGCTTACGAAACTACCCGGCGCCTGCGCGCCACTATAGGAGCTGTGTTTCGTTACGGGGTGGCGACGGCTCGGGCTCCGAGTGACCCGACAATTGCCCTGCGGGGTGCCACCATCGCTCCAAAAGTGACCCATCGGGCTGCGATAATCGAGCCAAAGCGCTTTGGCGACCTTCTTCGCGCCATCGACACGTTCGATGGCCAGCCAGCGATTCGGTCTGGCTTGAAAATGCTCGCACTGGCCTTTCCAAGGCCGGGGGAGCTTCGCTTCGCTGAATGGTCTGAGTTCGATCTTGACCAGAAAATTTGGACGATCCCTGCCGCTAAGACAAAGATGGGCCGCGATCACCTAGTGCCGCTGTCCAACCAGGTGATTGAGGTGTTGGGAGAGCTGCGCAAGTCCAGTGGGCATCACAAACTTGTGTTGCCATCCCTACACGGCGGAAAAACGCCGGTTTCTGAAAATGCATTCAATCTCGGTCTTCGACGTCTAGGGTTCGGCCCAGACGAGATGACATCTCATGGCTTCCGCGCGACAGCGTCCACGCTGCTCAACGAATCCGGTAAATGGGCTGAAGATGCCATCGAGCGGCAGCTCGCGCATCTCGACAA
>JAZKDV010000234.1:0-28521 GCA_040387395.1 Pseudomonadota bacterium
AGCTTTCGCCGGGCGCGATCACCGGCTGGGCGCCGACCACGCCAGGGCCGCGCACTTCCTGGATACGGCCGGTGCCGTCCACGATGTTCCAGTAGCGCGACAGGAGCTGCACCGGTTCCGCGCCCTTGTTTTCGATGGTGACGGTGTAGGACCAGACATAGCGGTCGTCTTCGGGATCGGACTGGTCGTCCAGATAGGCCGGCTTCACCGCCACGCGGATGCGCTTGGTCTCCAGTTCATACTGGTGACTTTTTTCACGCGCGGAAAGGGGGCGATTGTCCATGTCGAACATGGGGCAAGTATCGGGGGAGGGGGCGAAACCCGCAAGTGGCAATTGCGCGCAGTGATTAACGCGGTTCCACTTATCGCGGTTCGACCGTGATCTCGGTTTTCACGGAATTGGCGATGAAACAGGCTTCGTGCGCCAAGTGGTGAATGGGCTCCAGTGTGGCGGCGTCAACACTGGCGGCGATTTTCGGCCGGAGGATGACGCGGGTCACCCACAATTTCCCGCCGTCTTTCTCCAGGAAACCCACGGCATCGTCTTCGTAAGACTTCACCGCAATCTTCTTCTTGGCGCAGATCGCCAGGAAACTCAGCATGTGACAGGAGGAGAGCGCCGCCACCAGCATGTCTTCCGGATCGCCATCGGTGCCATTGCCGAGATAGACCGGCGAGGCACTGGCCGCGAATGTCTGGCCGTCCTTGAAGACGATGTCATGTTCGCGCGGATAGGTTTCGTAGGTGAAAGGCTTGCCGCCATCGCTCCAGGTCAACCGGATGCGATGTTCGGACATCACGCCACCTTCAGGGCTTGTGCGAGGTCGTCACAAAGATCCTGCGGATCTTCCAGCCCGACCGACAGCCGCAGCATGCCGCTGGTGACGCCGGCGGCGGTGCGCGCCTCGGGCGTCATCTTCTGATGTGTGGTGGTTTCGGGATGGGTGAGCAGGCTCTTGGTGTCGCCAAGGTTGTTGGAAATGTCGATCAGGCCCAGCGCGTTGGCGAGCTTGAACGCCGCCGGCTTGCCGCCTTCCACTTCAAAGGTCACCACGCCGCCGCCGCCATCCATCTGCGCCTTGGCCAGGTTGTGCTGGGGATGATCGGGGCGGAAGGGATAGAGCACCCGCGCCACTTTCTTCTGGTCGGCCAGGAAGTCAGCGACGAATTGCGCATTCTCGCTATGCTGCTTCATGCGCAGCTCCAGCGTCTCCAGGCTTTTCAGATGCAGCCAGGCATTGAACGGGCTGATGGTCGGTCCGGTGTTGCGCAGGAACTGGTGCAGATTCTCGTCCAGGAAATCCTGGTGGCACAGGATCATGCCGCCCATGGCGCGGCCCTGGCCGTCGATGAACTTGGTGGAGGAATGGACCACGATATGAGCGCCCATCTCCATCGGCCGCTGCAGGGCAGGGCTGGCAAAGGCATTGTCCACGATCAGGCGCGCGCCGCCTTTTTCGGCGATCTTGGCCACGGCGGCTATATCGACGATGGACAGCGTCGGGTTGGACGGCGTCTCCACGAACAGCAGCTTTGTTTCGGGCTTCATCGCGGCAGCCCAGGCGGACATATCGCTGCCATCGACGAAGGTGGCGGTGATGCCGAAGCGCGGCAGCACATTTTCCATCACATAGCGGCAGGAACCGAACAGCGCATTGGCGGATACGACATGATCGCCGGTCTTCAGGCCGGCCAGGAATACGGCGCTGACGGCGGCCATGCCGGTGGCGGTGGCGCGCGCCGCGGGCGCCCCTTCCAGTTGCGCCATGCGCTCTTCGAACATCGCCACGGTGGGGTTCGACAGGCGGGTATACTGAAAGCCGGGGCTTTCGCCCTTGAAGCGGGCTTCGGCTTCCTCGGCCGCCTCATAGGCATAGCCGGCGGTGAAAATCAGCGGCTCACAGGTTTCCTGGAATCCGGTGCGCACCTGGCCGCCGCGCACCGCGATCGTGCGCTTGCGCCATTTGCCGGGTTTTTTGTTCGTGGCCATTAACGTCTTGTCCTTTAAGGCCGTTTTTGTGGCCCCGTTGCCCCCCATGGGTCAAGAACATAAGCTTTATGCGGGATTCGCAGGGGTCGCCGGAAAGGCGGTGGTGCTTTGAAACGCCTGTTTCTGCTGCGTCATGCCAAGGCCCAGCCGGCTGATGGCAGTGTTGAGGATTTCGACCGCACCCTGATGCTGAGCGGCATGCAGGACGCCGCCGCCATGGCGCGCCATCTGCGCCGGAACGACTATACCGTCGATGCGATCATCTGCTCGTCCGCCGCCCGCACCACCCAGACCGCCGAACTGGTGCTGCATGAGCTGGTCGCCAGCATCGAGTATCGCGACACGCTCTATCTGGCCGACCCGGGAAAAATCCTGGCGGCGGTGCGGGCCGCGCCGGCGACCGTCGCGTCGCTGATGGTGGTGGGACACAATCCCGGCATGGAGGAATGCGCCGCGCAGCTGGCGCGCGAACCGGTACGGCGCAAGGAACGGGCGCGGCACGAAGCGCTGGAGGAGAAATTCCCCACCTGCGCGCTGGCGATCCTGGATTTCGATGCCGGGCGCTGGCGCGATGTGGCGCAGGGTTCGGGCAAGCTGGTGGATTTTGTGCGGCCGAAGGATATCTGAGTAATTTCTACTGGGGCAGGGACCGTGTCTGCTTGCGGGCCGTCAGTTGCCGCCAGCCAAAACCGATCTCGGGCGTCAGTTCGCCCATCAGCCGGGTGGTGCGGGTGGCGACGCGCTTTCCGCCCATCGCTTCATAGAAGAAGCAGGCATTGTTTTTTGCATGCGCCCATATCAGGCAGGAGCGCAGCTTGCGCTCCTTGAACGTGTCGAAGGCGCCGGCCAGCAGCGTGCGGCCCGTGCCGCGCCCGATAAAGGACGGATCGACATAGAGCGTGTAGATTTCGCCGTCGAAACCCAAACCGCCATCACGCGCCGCGCCCAGGCTGGCCAAACCGATCGGACCATGCTGGGAATCTTCCGCCAGCAGCACAGTTCCGGGACCCTTGATGGTGGTCTGCCAGCGTGCGGTATGGCTTTTGTGCGACATCGCGCCCAGCAGGGAATGGGAAATCAGGCCCGCATAGGTGTCTTGCCAGGATTCGATATAGATGCGCGCCAGGTCTGCGGCATCTTCAGGCCGCGCAATCCGAACACTCAGCGCGAGGTCGTTCATGACTTGAAGCGTGAGCCAATCCGCGCCGCCCCGCAAGAGTCATTTTATCGCGGTGCGAAAAATTTATGACGCCTTGTTACGCTTGACAGCGCCGCGACGCAGTTCGGAAAGTTTTAGCCAAGCAGCGGCTTTTCCTGAACGCGGGCGAAGAATTTCGCGCTCTGCTCGCCGCCCTGGCCGTAAGGCTTGGCGGTGCTCCAGTCGGTGATTTGCGCGAAATGCGCGGCGACATCGTCGGCGCTGGCGTTCTGGCCGAGATTGACGCCGTCGGTCTCGACAATCCGCGCGGCGGCGAAGGCGCCCGCAGCCGCCGTCATGACAATGCCGTTGGGCGCGTCCTCACTAGCGAGATAGGCGACCGCCGGCGAGACGAATTCGGGCTTGAGCATTTCCAGCACCGCCGGCGGCATCAGGGCTTCGGTCATCCGGGTGGCGGCCACCGGGCAGATGGCGTTGACGCGGATATTGTCCTTGGCGCCTTCCAGTTTCAGCGAATTCATGAAGCCGACCAGCGAAAGCTTGGCGGCGCCGTAGTTGGTCTGGCCGAAATTGCCGTAAAGCCCGGTGGAAGACGTGGTCACCACGATGCGGCCATAGCCTTGCGCCTTCATGATGTCCCACACCGCCTTGGCGGTCTTCACCGTGCCCAGCAGGTGCACGTCCATCACGGCGGTGAAATCCTTCAGCTCCATCTTGCCGAAGCTCTTGTCGCGCAGGATGCCGGCATTGGCGATCAGCACATCGATGCGGCCCCAGGTGTCCATGGTCTGCTTGACCAGATGGGCGACACCGGCATCGTCGCTGACCGAAGCGCCGTTGGCGATGGCCTCGCCGCCCTTGGCCTTGATCTCTTCAACGACCTTCTCAGCCGCCGCGGAATTGCCGCCGCTGCCGTCCAGCGACCCGCCCAAATCGTTGATCACCACTTTTGCCCCGAGGGCGGCGAATTCCAGCGCATGCGCCCGCCCCAGCCCGCCGCCGGCGCCGGTGATGATGACGACCTTGTCCTTGAACGAGATGGCCATGGGGATTCCTCCGGTTTGTTGTTCTGAAACTACGATGGAGTGGGGACGCTGGGCGGGTCAAGGCGGCGGCCCAGCTTCTGGCGCAGCCATGCGGCGGCGGGAAACTCGACAAAGCGCGCCAGCAACGCGCCCCACAGCACGCACAGGATCACCAGGCCCAGGGGTTCCAGCCACCACATCAGGTCGGCAAAGCGTACGCCCAGCACCATCGTGTCCGGCGGCAGCCAGACGCGCTGCTTGCAGAAGCGCAAGGTCATCAGCCAGGTGGTTTGGCCCAGATAGATGGCATAGGACCATTCCCCCACCATCTGCGGCAGGCGGGTGTTGAGCGCCCGCGCCACGATTCCCTTGTCGAAGGCCAGCGCGAAGATCAGGCCCAGCAGCGGCAGCACGGTATAGATGTCGTTGCCGGTATGGGCCCAGCCGGTGCTCGTCACCGAATAGACCAGAAGCAGGATCAACAGCGCCTGGACCAGCGAGTGGGTCCATTCGGGAATGCGCTGGTCCTGGACCTGCCGGAACAGCACCGCCAGCCCCACGCCAATGGTGAAGTCGGCCAGGCCGCGCAGCACGCCAAAATCGAACGTGATATCGAGGCCGTGGGGCGAGGTTGCCAGCAGCGCTAGCAATCCCGCCACGCCCGCCGCGACCAACGCCACGCCGCGCCACGCCCGCCCGTCGGACAGATAGAGCAGGGCGGGAAACAGCAGGCACAGCGCGAATTCCACGCTGACGAACCAGGACAGGCCGTTCCAGGTCAGCCGGTCCATCGTCCCCCAGGCCTGCACCAGGAACAGGCTCAGCACAAAGCCCTTGGGGCTGACATCCTGATGCCAGGGCAGGTCGTAGATCGAGACATAGCCGCCCGCCGCCGCCAGCGCCCTGAGGGTTATCACCATCGCCAAGATGAACAGCAGCATGAAGAGATGCAGCGGATAGAGCCGGATCAGCCGGGCGCGCAGGAAGTCGCCATAGCCGCGCCATTGCAGGAGGTCCTTCAGCCGGTGGCTGTAGGCGTAAGTGAGGATGAAGCCCGACAGGGCGAAAAAGAACTCGACCCACAAATAGCCGCGCGCGGCGATGCGGTCCAACCAGAGCAGGCCAGAATAATGATGGCCCTCGCTGAAGTGATAGAGCACGATCATCAGGGGCGGGAAGGCGCGTGCGCCCGCCAGCGCCCCGATAGTCCCTGCTTTCCCCGTCTTGCCGGTCACGCGTCTCGCCTGCATTGGTTGCCGCGACCTTAGATTGGGCGCGGCCTTCTGTCATGGGATGGCGGTGCGGAATCGTGTAGCGTCGGTGCGATGTTTTTCGCGGGGGCGAATGGTGCCGCATCTTCAGTCCGCCTTGGGCATTGTTGTCATCATCGCCATCGCCTGGGCCTTTTCGGAGGACCGTAAGGCCTTCAACTGGCGCATGGTGGCGGGCACCCTGTTGCTGCAGGCGGCCATCGCGCTTCTGCTGTTGAAAGCGCCCATCGCGCGCGACCTGCTGCTGGCGCTGAACGGGGTGGTGACGGCGATCTCCACCGCCACCACGACCGGTACCAGCTTCGTGTTCGGCTATATGGGCGGTGCGCCCGCGCCCTTTGCCGTCACCAATTCCGGCAACATGATCAACCTGGCCTTTTCCATCCTGCCGCTGATCATCGTGATCGGGGCACTGTCGGCCATGCTGTGGTACTGGCGGATTTCGCCCTTCGTGGTGAAAGCGATGGCTGCGGGGCTGAAAAAGGCGCTGGGGCTGGGCGGCGTGGTGGGCCTGTCTTCCGCCTCGATGGTGTTCCTGGGCAATATCGAGGGCCAGTTGATGGTTCGTCCCTATCTGGCGCGGCTGACCCGCACCGAGCTTTTCATCCTGATGACGGTGGGCCTGTCGGTGATCGCCGGCACGGTCTTCGTTCTCTACGCCACCATCCTGGCGAATGTGCTGCCCGGCGCGCTGGGCCATTTGCTGGTGGCCTCTTTCATGTCGCTGCCGGCGGGTATTTTGATGGCGCGGCTGATGGTGCCCGGTCCCGCCGAGACCGATCTCAATGAGAAAGAAGCCAGCGTGCATTACCGCTCCACCATGGATGCGATGGCCAAGGGCACCGAGGACGGGTTGAGGCTTTACCTGCAGATCATCGCCATGCTGGTGGTGACCACCTCGCTGGTGGCGCTGGCCAATATCATCCTGGCCCAGTTCCCCGGCGTGATGGGCGCACCGCTGACCCTGGAACGCATGCTGGGCTGGCTGTTCGCGCCGCTGGTCTGGCTGATGGGCGTGCCGGCTGACCAGATGGTGACCGCGGGCGGCCTGCTCGGCGTCAAGGTGATCCTCAACGAGCTGATTGCTTACCTGCGCATGGCGGCTTTGCCGGCGGGTTCGCTGGACCCGCGTTCCGGCATGATCATGGTTTATGCTTTGTGCGGTTTCGCCAATTTCGCCAGTGTCGGCTTTCTGATTGCCGGCATGAGCGCGCTGATCCCGGACCGGCGCGACGAAATCGTGGGATTGGCGTTAAAAGCTCTGGTGGCGGGCGTGCTGGCCAGCAGCCTGTCCGCCGCCATGATCGGCTTGTTGCCGCTTTAGCCCTGTGCTCCTAGTCTTTAACGCTCCAACCACCAGACCCCATGCATGCGTTTCCTGATCCTCTTATTGCTTGCGAGTCTCGCCGCCTGTGCGCCCCGTTTCGACACCGGTGCGCTGCGCGACCCAAGCCGGGCCGCGGTGATCGGCAATGAGGACGTGGTGACTCGCGACGGAACCCATTTGTCCTCCCGCCGCTGGGACGCCGAAGGCCCTCCCAAAGCGGTGATCGTCGCCGTGCATGGCATGAGCGACTATTCCAACGCTTTCGACATGCCGGGCCAGGCTTGGGCCATGCAGGGCATTACCACCATCGCCTATGACCAGCGCGGTTTCGGCAGGAACGCCAATCCCGGCGTGTGGGCCGGGGCCGACGCCATGCGCGCCGACCTTGCGGACGTGGTGGATGCGGCGCGCAGCCGCTATCCCGGCGTGCCGGTTTTCGCGCTGGGCGAAAGCATGGGCGGGGCGGTGCTGCTGACGGCGCTGGCCTCACAGGCGCCGCCGGCGGTGGATGGCGCCATATTGGTGGCGCCGGCGGTGTGGTCGCGGGCCGACATGCCATTGACCTATCGCGCGGCGCTGTTCCTGGCCGCGCACCTGATCCCGGGCGTGATCCTGTCGAACAATGCCGCCAGCAAGGTGGTGAAAATCGTGCCGTCGGACAATGTCGAGATGCTGCGGGCGCTGGGTCGCGATCCCCTGTTCCAGAAACGCACCCGCACCGACACGCTGTACGGGCTGGTCAACCTGATGGACGAGGCGCGCACCGCGCCCACGCGCCTGGGCAATCCGCCGCCGCTGCTGATGGTCTATGGCGCCAACGACCAGGTAATTCCGGCCAAGCCGACCCAGGCCGTGATCGGGGAACTCGGGAACCGCGCCACCGTCCGCCGCTATGACAAGGGCTATCACATGCTGCTGCGCGACCTGCAGCGCGCCACCGTGCATCAGGATGTGGCCGATTGGGTCCTGAAGCGAAACAATTAGCCCTCACGCCCGTTATCACCTCCGAACCAATTCGGAGATCTGCCATGACCAGCACCAGTAAGCCCGACCTGCGTGACGGCAAACCCCATGCCGCACCGACCACCGAGACCCAGCTTCCCGGTCATGTGGACAAGGTGATGCCGCTTCCCGCCAGCGGCCAGCATCCGGTCAATCCGGGCGTCGGCAGCAAGGCGGGGGTCGCCGAAGGCCAGGTCACCAAGTCGAATTAGCCGTCAGCCGGCCAAGTCCGTCCTTTCGGGCGGCACGGGGATGGCGATATGCTTTCCAGACGGGAAGCATATCGCCTCCCCGTTTTTTATTGGCTGGGGATGAGCAAGGAAAACTGGCCCGCCTTCGACTGGGCCGATCCGCTGTTGTTGGAATCGTCGCTGCGCGAGGAAGAAAAACTCGTGCGGGACAGCGCGCGCGCCTTTGCGCAGAGCCGCTTGATGCCGCTGGTGCGTGACATGCACCGCCATGAACGTTCCGATCCGGCGCTGCTGAAGGAGTTCGGCGCGCTGGGCCTGCTCGGCAGCACGCTTGACGGCTATGGCTGTCCGGGTGTTTCGCCGGTCGCTTACGGGCTGATTGCGCGCGAAATCGAGAAAGTGGATTCCGCCTTCCGATCTTCCCTTTCGGTCCAGTCCAGCCTGGTGATGCATCCCATCCATGCCTTTGGCGATGAAGCGCAGCGGCAGAAATATCTGCCCCGGTTGGCGAGCGGCGAATGGGTTGGCGCTTTTGGCCTGACCGAACCGGGCTCCGGCTCTGATCCCGGTTCGATGCAAAGCCGGGCGCGCAAGACCCAAAGCGGCTTTGTGCTGTCAGGCACCAAGACCTGGATCACCCACGCGCCCGTTGCCGATGTCTTTGTCGTGTGGGCGAAACTGGACGACCGGGTGCGCGGCTTCGTCCTGGAACGCGGCGACATGGGGCTGTCCACCCCGAAGATCGAAGGCAAGTTCTCGCTGCGCGCCGGCATCACCGGCGAAATCGCCATGAGCGATGTCGAGATCGGCGAGGATAGTATTTTGCCGCAAGCGCACGGATTGAAGGCGGCGTTCGACTGTCTCAACCATGCGCGCTACGGCATCGCCTGGGGCGCGATGGGCGCGGCGGAATTCTGCTGGCATGCAGCGCGCAACTATGGCCTTGAGCGCCAGCAGTTCGGCCGCCCGCTGGCCGCCACCCAACTGTTCCAGAAAAAACTGGCCGACATGCAGACCGAGATCACCTTGGGTCTTGGCGCCTGCCTGCAGGCGGGGCGGCTGATGGAAGAGGGCAAGCTGGCGGCGGAAACCATCAGCCTGCTCAAGCGCAACAATGCCGGCAAGGCGCTTGCGATCGCGCGCGAAGCCCGCGACATGCATGGCGGCAATGGCGTGGCGGACGATTATCATGTGGTGCGCCACATGCTGAATCTGGAAGCGGTGAACACTTACGAAGGCACCCATGACATCCATGCCCTGGTGCTGGGCCGCGCCCAGACCGGCATTTCCGCCTTTTAAAGCAGCCTGTTTGGGGGCATAAACGGCCCGATTTTTCAAAGTGTCCCGCATGAGCCTGGCTGCCCCGCGCGTCGTCAATATCAAGGATTTTCGCCGCCTGGCGCGCCGCCGCCTGCCGGACGCGGTGTTCGACTATCTGGATGGCGCCGCCGATGACGAGGTGACGCTGCTGGACAGCGAGCAGGCTTATAAGGAAGTGCTGTTCAAGCCGCGGTTCGCGGTGGCGACGCCGGCCTGCGACCTGTCGGTGACAGTGCTGGGTCACAAGCTCGACCTGCCGTTCCTGCTGGGCCCCATCGGCTATTCGCGGCTGATGCATCCGCGCGGCGAACTGGCGGCCTCTCGCGCCGCCGGCCGCAATGGCACCGCCTATATCCTGTCCACCATGTCCGGCCATACGATTGAAAATGTGAAGGCGGAGTCGCCGGGCCCGACCTTCTATCAGCTCTATCTGGCGGGTGGGCGCGGCGCCGCCGAAGGCGCCATCGCCCGCGCCAAGGCCGCCGGGTACAAGGCGCTGTTCGTCACCATCGACACGCCGGTGGCCGGCAACCGCGAGCGCGACGTGCGCAACGGCATGCGCCAGCTGATGTCGCCCAACTGGTTTCACCGCATTCCCTATCTTCCCAACATCCTGATGCATCCGCGCTGGCTCGCCGGTTACATGTTCGACGGCATGTCGCGGCCCTTTCCCAATATCGTGGTGCCGGGCTCCGGCCCGCTGGCGGCGATCGATGTTGGAATGGCGCTGCAGGCGGCGCAGGTGTCCTGGACCGATCTCAAATGGATCCGCGAACTGTGGAGCGGACCCATTGTGATCAAAGGTGTCATGACGGCCGATGACGCGCGGCGCTCGGTGGATGAGGGCGCGCAGGGCATCGTCGTATCCACCCATGCCGGGCGGCAGCTCGATGGCGTGGCGGGCAGCTTGCGCGTGCTGCCGGGCATCGTGGAAGCAGTGAAGGGCAAGACCGAGATTCTGTTCGACGGCGGCATCCGCCGCGGCGCCGACGTGGTGCGGGCAAAGGCGCTGGGCGCCGATGCGGTGCTGCTGGGGCGCGGCTATGCTTACGGCCTGGCGGCGGCGGGCGATGCCGGCATCGAACGGGCGATCGAAATTTTCCGCGCCGACATTGTCCGCACGCTCATGCTGCTGGGTTGCTCCAGCATCAACCAGGTCGATTCATCCTATGTCGCGATGCGGCCTGGCTTCCGGGTCGATTAAGCCGGCTCGATCTTGAACACCCAGCCCGTATGCGGGCTGTCGCTGTTGGGCCAGCCGGGATGGATGCCGGCATCGCAGCTGATCAGCGAGCCGTTGTGGAATTCCAGCCCGTGCGGATCGGCGGAGTCGGGCAGGAAATCATACATCCCGATCACCTGGCCGGTCTTGCCGTCATACTTGGTCAGGCCCGGCTTGCCTTCCTTGTAGTTGCGGCTCTCATTGCCGGTCACCAGCCAGATATCGCCATTGGCATCAAAGGTCAGGTCATGCGAGCGCGGCTTTTCCGGCGAGTTGATCGCCGCGATCGCCACTTCCGGCATCCAGGTCTTGGGATCGACGCGGATGAGCAGCTTGGGCCGCAGCGCCGCGATCCAAAGCTTGCCGTCGCGCCACTGCGCGCCATGGCTGCCGCCGCCATTCTGGCCCGGCATGGCCAGCGGAATCTGGCGATGGCTGATCTGCTTGCCGTTCATGTCGACCTGGAAGCAGCCGAACGGTTCCTGGTTGGCCATCATCCAGAGATAACCGCCGCCGGCCGCCATGCCCGAACAGTTGCGGCAGTTGGTCATGACGGTCTTGAGCAGCTTGCCGTTCCAGTCCACCAGCCATGCGGCTTCGCGCAGGTCGGTTGGTTCGGGCAGGCCGTAGCGCTTGGCGGATTCGCCCGACACTTTCTGCTGCGCCAGCCACAGGCCTTCGGAGGTCACGGCCATGCCATTGGAGAAGCCGGGCGGCGACTTGAACATCCGCGTGGTCTTCATCATGCCGCGCGCGATCTTGCGCTGCGGCGTGCGGGTGTCGGGCTTGGCGGTTTGCGCGTTCGCGGTGCTGGACGCGGCCAGGGCGATGGCGGCGGTGATGAAGTCGCGTTTGTTGAACATGGCGTGTCTCCCTTTGGCCTTGTTGTGCGGCCTTGGGAGTGATGCTGATCCAAAAGAAACAGGAAGCAAAGGGGTGAAACGTGCTGCTTTGCAGCGAGATCAAGGCGGCACCACCGCGCTTCGCTTGCGCTCAGCGCGCTCGCCGGTTGATTTGGTCCACTGGACCAAATCATCGGCTGGCGGCTGAGCCGCCAGCCGCCCCGGCTCTACCAGCCATTGTCCCCGAAATGCGCCTTATAGAGTGGCCCGGCCTCGGCCACGATTTCGGCGCCCAGCTTTGCGCCCAGGGCGCGGGCTGTCTCTCGGCCATCTTCGCCCAACGCCACACTTTCGCGCCGCCGCCAACGATGCTTGCCGTCGGGGGTCAGCACTTCGCCCTGAAAATCCAGCGTGCCGCCGCTGATCCGCGCCAGCGCCGCGATGGGCGTGCGGCAGGACCCGTCCAGGGCCTGCAGGAAGGCGCGCTCGCAGGTTGTGGTGATGGCATGCTCGGCGATGTCGAGCGGCGCGAGCAGCGCCAGGGTCTTTTCATCGCCCTCGCGCGCGGTGATGGCCAGCGCGCCTTGGGCGGGGGCGGGCGGCATCGCCTCGCTGTCCACCACGCTGGCAACGTGCCGTTCCAAGCCTAGGCGCCGGAGTCCTGCAAGCGCCAGATAAGTGGCGTCGAAGGCGCCGGCTTCGATCTTGGCCAGCCGTGTCTCCACCCGCCCGCGCAGCAATTCTACTTTCAGGTCAGGACGCAGGTGCAGCGTTTGCGCCTGGCGCCTGAGGCTGGCGGTGCCGACCGTGGCGCCGGCCGGCAGATCCGCCAGGCTTTTGGCGCTAAGGGCGATAAAGCCGTCGCGCGGATCTTCACGCTCCGGCACGCAGGCCAGCACGATGCCGGGCGGCATGCGGGTGGGCAGGTCCTTCATGGAATGGATGGCGGCGTCGATGCGCCCGTCCAGCAGGGCTTCATCAAGCTCCTTGGTGAACAACCCCTTGCCGCCCTGATCCTGCAGGCGTCCCTGGATGCGGTCGCCGCTGGTCATGAAGGCTTCGATGGGAAATGCGTCGAGATCAAAGCCGCTGCTTTTCACCAGCTTGGCGGCGACCAGCCGGCTCTGCGTCAGCGCCAGGGGCGAGCCGCGCGATCCCAGTTTCAGCATTACGTCCACTCCGCAATCGGCGGCATGGACGACAGGATACTTTCGACATTGCCGCCGGTCTTGAGGCCGAAGGTCGTGCCGCGGTCATAGAGCAGGTTGAACTCGACATAGCGGCCGCGCCACTTGGCCTGTTCGTGGCGTTCTGCCTCACTCCAGCTTTCGCCCATGCGGCGGCGGATGATGGCGGGCTGGATGTCGAGAAAGGCTTCGCCCACCGCGCGGGTGAAGGCGAAATCCCTGTCCCAGTCGCCGCTGTCATGATGGTCGTAGAAAATGCCGCCAACGCCGCGCGGCTCGCCGCGATGGGGCAGCCAGAAATAGTCCTCGGCCCACTTCTTGTACTTGTCGTACCAGCCGGCATCAAAGCCGTCACAGGCCTGTTTCAGCCGCGCATGAAAATCCACTGCATCGGGATGGGCATCCTTGCGCGCGGCATCCAGCGTGGGATTGAGATCGGCCCCGCCACCAAACCAGCCCTGGGTGGTGACGATCATCCGGGTGTTCATGTGCACGGCGGGTATGCGCGGGTTTTTCATATGGGCGATCAGGCTGATGCCGCTGGCCCAGAAGCGCGGATCCTCGGACGCGCCCCGCACGTGCTTGGCGAATTCGGGCGAGAAAGTGCCGAACACGGTGGAGGTGTGCACGCCGACTTTCTCGAACAGCCGGCCGCGCATCATGCCCATGATGCCGCCGCCTTCATCGCCAGACCCGCGAGCCCAGGGAGTCTTTTCAAAGCGCCCGGCCTCGCCGGGATACAGCGCAGGCGGCGCTTCGCGCTCCAACGTCTCGAACGCCGTCATGATCTGGTCGCGCAGGGATTCAAACCATGCGCGCGCCTGTTTCTTGCGGTTTTCCAGATCGGCCATGGCCGCGCTTTTAGCGGTTTGACGTGCGCCGCACCATTGTTTTTGCGCCGCAGGCCCGCCATCATCCCATCAAAGAACGACCGGGCAACCGGTTTGGGGGAAACATGGCGAAACGCGCTGCTGCTTTGTTCATGATGACGGTTCTCGCATCGGGCGCGGCATTGGCCGCAGACCGTCCGGGCCAGACATTCCTGCTCAAGGCGGGCGATCTGCCCAAGCCTTACGCCACGCCGCCGGTGGCCAATCGCAACGAAGTCATCCCGCGGCCCGCCGGCGTCCTGCCGCAGGCGCCCAAGGGTTTCAAGGTCACTGTCTTCGCCAGCGGGCTGACCATCGCCCGCTTCCTGGCGGTGGCGCCCAATGGCGATGTGTTCCTGTCCGAACGCCTGCCAAACAAGATCACCCTGCTGCGCGACAGCAAGAATGTCGGCGTCGCCGATCAGCGCTTCACCTTCGCCGAAGGCCTGCGAAATCCGTCGGGTGTCGCCGTGCACAAGGGCTATGTCTATATCAGCGACCAGAATGCGATCTGGCGCACGCCTTATGTCGCGGGCGCAACCAAGGCCGGCAAGCTGGAACGGGTGACCAAGGCTAAAGACCTGCGGCTCACAGCGATGCACGGTACGCGCAATTTCGCCTTCGGCGCTGATGACAGCCTGATGCTGGAAATCGGCAGCCGCGACAATGTTTCGGACTTCCGGCCCGGTGCGGAGATTTTCAGGATCGTGAAGGGCGAACTGGTGCCTTACGCCAGCGGCTTGCGCAATCCGGTGGGCATCGCCTTCCAGCCCGGCACCAACAATCTTTATGTCTCGGTCAACGAACGCGACGGGCTGGGCGATGCGCTGGCGCCGGATTTCTTCACCTACGTGAAGCCGGGCGGTTTCTACGGCTATCCCTGGGCCTATACCGGCAAGATTCCCGATCCCGACATGGGCGCGGCGCGTCCCGACATGGTGGCCAAATCGATCCCGCCCGATGTGCTGTTCCCGGCGCACAGCGCCCCGACCGGCACCATCTTCTATACCGGCGACAATTTCCCCGCCGACTACAAGGGCGACGCCTTCGTCTCGCTGCACGGCTCGTGGAACCGCGCCGAGCCCACTGGCTATAAAGTGGTGCGCATCCGTTTCAGGAATGGCAGGCCGGTCGGCGGCTATGAGAATTTCCTGACCGGCTTCTGGGATGGCCGGGCCGATCCGTTCAAGGTCTGGGGCCGTCCGACCGGGTTGGCGGTTCACAAGGATGGCAGCCTGCTGGTGGCCGACGATGCCAGCAACACGGTGTGGAAAGTCACGTATCAGAAGTAGGAACACAGCTTATGAAAAATCTGGATCGCCGTAGCTTTGTTGGTGCAGGTCTGGCGCTGGCCGCCACGCCCGCCTTCGCCGTCGACCGGCGCGTCAGTTTCTCGGTGCCCCCCGGCGCCTGCGACAGTCACCTGCACATTTACGACTCGCGCTTCCCCTACATGGCCAGCGCGGTGCTCAAGCCGCCGCTGGCCACGGTGTCCGATTACAAGGCGCTGCAGCGCAAGCTCGGCACCACCCGCGCCGTGGTGGTGCAGCCTTCGACCTATGGCACGGACAATAGCTGCACCCTGGATGCCATCGCCCAGCTTGGCGACGCCCGCGGCGTCTGCGTGGTCAATGCCAGTGTCACCGACGCCGAGCTCAAGCGGTTGCATGAGGGCGGCATCCGCGGCGCGCGCATCCAGTTCGGCCTGGGCAATCCGGTCAGCGCCGACGAAGTGATGCCGCTGGCCAAGCGCATCGCCGCGCTGGGCTGGCACATCCAGTGCAACATGCCGCCCGAACAGCTGGTGCAGATGGAAGGCCTGCTGCTCAGCCTGCCGGTGCCGGTGATCATCGACCATCTGGGCCGCGCCACCAACACCTCGTCACCGCAATACAAGACGGTGCGCAAGCTGCTGGACAGCGGCAAGGGCTGGGTCAAGGTTTCGGGCGCCTATCTGTATAACGGCGGAATCGCGCCTTTGTATGTGGGGGCCAGCGACGCGGCGCGCGGCTATATCGCCGCCGCGCCGGAACGCTGCATCTGGGGCAGCGACTGGCCGCATCCCGACGCGACCAAGGCGCTGAATCCCGTGGCGATGCCCGATGACGTGGTCCTGCTGAACCTCACCGTCCGCTGGACTCCAAACCAGAACCTGCGCCACAAGATTCTGGTGGAGAATGCCGAGAAGTTTTACGGCTTCGATCCCGGCCGGCGCCAGAGTTCGCCCTAGACCAGCTCGCCCTAGGCCAGCATCGCCTCGTAAGCCGTCTCGATGTTCTTCACGAAACGCGCGCTGTCATACAGCGGCGCGGTCTTGCGGTTGCGCGCCAGCTTTTCCCGCGTGGCTTTGAGCAGCGCGGCGTTGGACGCCAGGTCCAGCGCCAGGCTTTCGTAAGCGCCCGCTGAGGTGGCCACCAGTTCGGCCATGTCCAGGGCGTTCAGCAGGCTGGCGGCGACGCGGCTCTGGAATACCTTGCCGATGCAGGTCACCAGCGGCACCCCGGCATACAGCGCATCGCTGGCCGTGGTGTGGGCGTTGTAAGGCAGCGTATCCAGAAACAGGTCGGCCAGTTGGTGCCGCGCCAGATGCGCCTCGGGCGCGGCATGGGGCGCGAAGATCAATCGGCTCGCATCCAGGCCGCGCGCGGCGGCTTCCTTGCGCAGATTTTCTTTGCCGGGCCCATCCAGCAGCCACAAGACGCTGCCGGGCACCGCCTGCAGCAGCCGCATCCAGATATCGAAGACGGGCGCGGTGATTTTCCAACTGTTGTTGAAGCAGCCGAAAACAAAGCCGTTATCTGGCAGGCCGCAGGCCGCGCGGGCGGGCGCGGGCGCAAGGACGCGGGCCCCGTCATTGGCCTGGTAGCAGTCGGGCAGGTGGACAATCTTCTCGCGGAAAAATTCCTGCTGGCTGGCGGGCGCCACAATGCGGTCGGCCAGGATCACATCCATGAACTCCGCGCCGGTGGTGCCGGGATAGACCAGATAGTTCACCGCCACCGGCGCGGGGCGGTGGGCAAAGATGCCGGGCCGGGCGCCATGGGTGTGGCCGTTCAGGTCGATGGCAATGTCGGTTTCGCGTGTCCGCAGCATCCGCGCCACGTCGAGGTCGCTGAGGGTCCGCACATCTTCAAACCGGTCGAAGGCGTTCCGAAGACGCTGGCGCATCGCGCTGCCGTCATCGGGACCGAAGGCGATGGCGGTCACCTCGAAGCGGTCGCGGTCGTGCTTTTCGAACAGTTCGATCATCAATTGGGATGTCGGATGCTGGTGGAAATCCGCCGACAGATAGGCCAGCCGTATCTTGTCATGCCCGTAGCGCCTGCCGTCCGACAGGGGGGGCTGGCGCGGCACGGTGCGGCGGACGGTATTCTCGGCACAGCGCCGCTGCAGGGCCGCGTCATCGGTGTAGCCCAGCATGACAAAGGGCTGGATCAGCGCGCGGTTCGCTTCAATATTCTCCGCCAGGCGCGGCGCCAGTTCGGCGGTGCGCGGCCAGTCGCACAGGCTGAGCGCCGCCTGGGCCACGCCATTCAGCGCATGGGGATGGGCCGGATTGGCCGCCAGCGCCTGGTCATAGCTGGCAAGTGCTTCCGCCATGCGGCCCATGTCGCGCAGGATATTGCCCCGCACATACAGACTTTCGGCGAATCCCGGTTGCAGCGCCAGCGCCGCATCCGCGCTCCCCAGCGCTTCGTCCAGCCGCCGCATCTCCAGCAGCGTTATGGCGCGGTTGGTCAGGGCATTCACATGGCCGGGTGACACGGTGAGGGCGCGGTCATAGCTGGCCAGCGCTTCCTCCTGCCGCCGCATATCGCGCAGGGCCGTGCCGCGATTGTTCCACACCCCGGCCATGTCCTGGCGCACCGCCAGCGCCGCCTCGAAGCTGGCCAGCGCGGCATCGGGGCGTTTTATTTCCAGCAGGAGATTGCCGCGATTGTAGAGGCCCTCAAACAGGTTCGGCTTGATGCCCAGCGCCCGGTTGTAGCCGGACAGCGCCTCCTCGCGGCGGCCCATCGCAACAAGCACATTGGCGTGATTGACCATCACCTCGGGAATCGCGGCGGCGGTGAGAATTTCTCGGTAGCGCAGCTCGGCTTCCGGCAGGTTGCCGCTTTTCTGCGCCGCCACGGCCTGGGCGTAAAGCTTGTCCAGATCCATCATTGCTTGATCATTTGCTGCCGACGCGCCCCACATAAAAGCGCAGGAAGGCCTCGTTGTCCGATTTCAGGCAGACTTGCGCGTTGGGCGCGCCTTTCTCCGCCACCGTCATGCCATCGTCCTGCACCCGCACATGCATCACCGTCACCGGGCACAGTGACGGGTCCGCCAGCCAGGCCAGCACCATGGGGTCGAACAGGGTGGGCGTGATGTTTTTAGTGCCCATGCGCCACATGTGATAGACGGTCCCCAGCATGTCCGTCAGCTGCGTGCCCTGCGCCAGGAGCTGGTTGCGCGCGATTTCATGCAGTTTCAGCCCGATGGTGGAATCCAGCGGCATCACCACCACCGGCACGCCGGACGTGAAAAGCTTCTGTGCGCTTTTGATGTCGTTTTTGATATTCCATTCCGGCATCGGCGCGGTCGGCGTGCCCAGGCCGTAAGCGTTGGGAATGGGCTGGAACGAGCCGCCCATGATCGCCACCCGCTTGAGCTTGCGAAAGGTTGCGATGTCGCGGTCGATCAGCGCCCCGACATTGGGCAACGGCCCCACCGCCACCAGGGTGATCTCGCCGGGATGGCGGCGGATCTGCTCCAGGATGAAGTCGGTGGAGTCCGGATAACTGGCGCGATAGGTCTTGCCGCCTTCGGCATAGCGGCGCTGGTTGAAGCCGGAGAGATTGGCGCTGCTGGCCGTGCCCATCGCCACCGGAATGTCGCCGCGTCCCGCTTCGCCCAGCATGCGGTCGAGCATTTTGGCGCGCGTGCGCGTGTCGCCGAACGGCGCGGTGAAGCCCAGTATTTCGAATTCCGGGCTTTTCAGCGCCAGCGCCACCGCGAAAGCATCGTCCACGTCATCGCCGATATCGGTATCGATGATGATCTTTTCCGGCGCGCGCGGGGTCTGCGCCTGTGCAGCGCCCAGGCCCAGAAAAAGAAAGGCGACGCCCCACAATGCGTTGCGCATGATACGCTCCCCGGTATGATCGCGGCGACCCTACAACGCCGCGCGGCCCATCGCGAGACTGCATGAAATTTTCTGCCTTCCTCCTGAGCCTGGTTCTGGCGGCATCGCCGGCGCTGGCGGCGGACGAAGCCCTGAGCGCGGCAGCCAATGCGGCCTATCTCGCGGCCCATGCGAAAAAGCCCGGCGCCATCGTCCGGCCCAGCGGGCTCCAGTATCAGGTGCTGCGCAGCGGCGTCGGGCGGCGTCCCGGCCGGGGCGACGTGGTGCAGATCCGCTACGCCATGCGCCTGATCAATGGCGCGGTGGTGGATTCCACCACCCCCAGCCTTCCCGCAGCCGTGCTGCTCAGTACCGTGAGCCTTGCGGGCCTGGGCGAGGCCCTGTCGCTGATGCGCGAAGGCGACCGCTGGCAGCTCGCTATACCGCCCAATCTCGGCTTTGGCGCTGCCCCGGCGGTCGGCGGCGCGGTGCCGGCGGGCCAGGTGCTGGTGATGGATGTGACCCTGGTTTCGGCGGTGGCGCCCCGGGTGGGCGAGGCCCCGCCGCCCAATCCCTTTTCGCTGTGGGGCAATGCCTATACCCAGGGCGCCGCCATCACCATCCGGCCCTGAAATAAATCCTGTAAAAACAGTTGCTTACAATAGGGTTTCGGCTGCCTCGGGCAGCAAGCTTTCCTTAGCTCTCGCTCCCTACACTGGCCGGATCGACCGGAGCCGACCGTATGTCTCTTGCCGCCATCACGCGTGACAGGATCCCGCCGGGCTTTTTTGGCCCCGGGCTGCGCCGCGTCGTGGAAAATTATTGCCAGCTCCTGGCCGGCACGGTCGGGCGGGTGGGCCTGCAGGCGGTCTATTTTTTCGTGCTGGCCAACACGCTGAGTCTTGCGGCCATGGGCATCTTCGCCACGGCCTCGGCGGCGGGTCTGATGCTTGCCAGTTTTTCCGGCCTGGGTTTCGGCAGCCTGGCTTTCCGTGCCGCCGCCGCCCGGCCGCGCCTGCTGGGTCACTATCTCGGCCTGTTCTTCGGCAGCCTGTGCCTGACCACGCCGCTGGGCCTGTTGATTGCGCTGCCTTTCTATTACCTGCTGTTCGAGCATGCGATTTCGCTTCTCGCCTTCACCGCCATCCTGCTGGTGGAGATGGTGGTGTGGCGCATCGTGGATGTGACCACCCAAGTCCATAACGGCATGGGCCATTTCACCATCGGCTCCATCACCATCACGGTGGCTTCGGCCCTGCGCGCCGCAGGCGCGGTCAGCTTCGCGGTGATGGGCGGCGGCAATGTCGAGCATTGGGCCGCCTATTATGTTGCCGCGAACCTGGCGGCGTTGCTGGCGGTCTGGACCCTGTTGCGCCCTGCCGTGCGTTTGCGCTGGCGCACCCGCATGTTCTGGTCGCGGCTCAGGGACGGGGTGATGTTCGCGATCTCCTATTTCGCGCTCAACGCCCAAAGCCAGATCGACAAGATCATCGTCCTGTCGCTGACCGATGCGAAATTCGCCGGCGTCTATGCCATCGCCACCCGCATCATCGATTTCACCGCCATTCCCTTCCGCTCTTTCTACACGCTCTACACCCGCAAGCTGTTCGGGGAGGGCAAGAAGGTCCGCGGTGCGCTACGCCGCACCCTCACGGTCGAGGGCGCGATCCTGGCCCTGTCCACCCTGGCGTTCCTGGCGCTGGTGCTGGTGCTGTGGCGCTGGCCGAACCTGCTGGGTCCCAACGTCGCCATCGCCGCGCAGCTCTTCGCGCCCATGCTGATCGTGCCGGCGCTGCGCAACCTGATGGAATTCCACGGCGAGATGTTCTTCGTCCATGGCCGCATGACGGCGCGCGCCGTCGTCGCTGTCGGCCTGGTCTGCGTCAATGCCGGCGCGCTGGCGCTGCTGCTGTCGCTGACCCGCGACCTGCTGCAGATCGGCCTGGGTCTCAGCCTGATTTCCCTGCTGCTGTATCTGCTGTCCGCGGGCGCGCTGTACCGCTTCATCACCCAGGAGGCGCGGCCATGATGATCCATTCGGTGCCGCCGCCGGAGGATGCCGAGCGCCTGGGCGTGATCGCGCGCCTGCGCCACAGGCTGGCCATGCATGTGCCGGTCGCTCCGTTCAACGCCACCTCCGCCGCGCCCGCCGTCAGTTTCACGTTCGATGACGTTCCGGTCTCCGCCGCCACCACCGGCGCCGCGCTGCTCGAAGAGCATGGCGCGCGCGCCACTTATTACGTCGCGGGCAGCATGCTCGGCACCCAGGCCGATCACTGGCGGGTGCTCGATGGCAATATGGTGGTGGACCTGCACGCCCGCGGCCACGAAATCGGCTGCCACAGCCACAGCCATGAACGGGCCGACCTCATAACCGGCGCGGTGATCCAGGCCGATATCCAGCGCAACCACGACCTGCTGAAAGGCATCGAGCCCAGCCTGCCGCTGAAGAATTTCGCGTATCCCTTTGGCGTCGGCACGCTGGCCTGGAAGCGGCGGCTGAAACAGCATTTCCGTTCCAGCCGCAGCGTGCGGCCGCAGCTCAACCATGGCCGCACCGACGCGCAGTATCTCAATGCCTTGCCCCTGACCGGGCGCCAGATGGATGAAGACAGCATCGACCGCGCCTATGAGGAAGCGGCGCGCAAGAAAGCCTGGCTGATCTTCTATTCCCACGATGTGACCGAGCGGCCCAGCGATTATGGCTGCAGCCCCGGCCTGTTGCGCCACGCCCTGCGTGCGGCGGAGCGTTTCGGCCTCAGGGTCGAGACTGTGAACAGCGCCCTGACCCGCATCGGCCAGCAGGCCTGGCTGCTGTTTATCCCGCTGGTGTGAAGCGTCAGATTTCTTCGCGGCTGGGCGGCTTGCCCATCAGCAGGCGCACCCGCTCGCGCAGGTGCGGATGGCGGCGCAGCCAGCCGGCGGCGCGGGCCTTCAGCATCATCGGCACGCCCCGCGCGCTCAGGGCTTCAACCCGGTCGAACATCGGTATGCGCACGGGGTTGAAGCGGCGCTTGTAGGGATAATTGCCGACGCTGAAATCGAATTTGCGGCAGCCGGTGCCGTGGAGCCATTCCATGGTCTTGTGGACCAGCAGGCGGCCGGCGGAGATCTTGCTCCAGTTGCCGTCGCCGCGATGGACCAGCCGGATCATCACATAGGTTTCGCCGTCATGGACGCCGAGCAGCCCGGCGACAAATTCCGGTCCGTCGCGCAGCACGGTCAGCACGGCATAGCCCGTTTTCAGCCCTTCCGTGATCAGGCGGCGATAGAAGTCGGCGGTGACCGGCTCATCCAGTCCGTAGAACTGGCCCAGGTCCCGCATGCGAACGCGCTGCAGGTCTTCCATCTGCAGCAGTAGCGCCTGCGCCTCGGCGGGGTCGGTGACGGTGGTGAAGTGCGCGTCCGGGGCGCGGCTGAAGACGCGCCAGTTGCGCTCCAGCTCCTTGCGCACGGTGCGTTCCAGGCTGAAATGATAGTCGTTCCAGCTTTCGCCGGTGACCAGAAGATTCCCGTTCGCTGCCGCCCGCAGCAGGCCGCCCGGCAGGCACAGCGGATTGTGCCGCGCGCCGATCATCGGCGGCATCTTGGTGAAGCGCACCGCGTCGCAGGATGGAAGCGCGCGCTTCACGGCTTTCCAGGCCGCCGCCGCATCCGCGGCCGTACGCGGCGCGGCCGGACCCAGCAGCGGCGCGTTGAAATCCGTCATGTTGAGATCGCAGAATTCCATCACCTGCAAGGCGCCTACGCCGCGGCAGAGCAGGGGCAGGCTGTAGGCCAGCACACCGTCCGTATCCGTCACCCGCACGATCAGGGGCAGGATGTCCGGTTCGTGCTGCGCCAGCGCCTCATAAAACGCCGTCAGCCATTCTGTGCGCTGGAAAGGGGTGGAAAGACCGGGCCGCCATGGCCAGTCGGCCGCCGACCAGTCATTGCTGATGCTGACGCGATAGGTTGCGTGCGACGGGGTGTCGGCGAAGATGTCGATGTCCGCGAGGCTCATTCGGCTGCCATCTGCTCGGTGGGTTTGCCGGATGCGTCAAGCTGGAAGGCGATCTCGCGCCGCGCCTGGCGCTGGGCGCGTACCCAGCCGGAGTCGCGCATCAGCTTCTGCAGCACCGCCTTGGCATAATAGCCCGGACCTTCGATGCGCCGGCTTTTCGGCGCGATGCCGAAGCGGTGGCGCAGCAACCCGTTGGCCAGGTGCACCACCTCGGCGCGCCGGATGGCGGGCGAGGAGAAGGACACCGTCATCGAGATGCTCAGGCCTTCGAGATTTTCCACCCGGTGCGGCGCGTTGAGCGGCCAGGACAGCATTTCGCCCGGCGCCAGGTCGAAGACGCGCGCATGTTCGTCATACCAGGGGGCATAGGGGATATCGACTTCGACATCGAACAGCGCGATGTCTTCCAGATGCCGGTCGGTGAGGAACGGCGCGCCGGTGGGATAGAGCCAGAGCCGCTTCCGGCCCGCGATCTGCCACAAAAGCTGGCCGGGCAGGTCGGCATGGTAATAGACCTGCGCGCCCGGCGACGAGATCAGGATTCCGCTTTGCCACTTGTTGGCCTGGAAGCCCGGCACGGTGCGGTGCAGTTCTGCGAAAATCCCGTCCAGCAGATCGCGGTGCGCCGCGCTGACACCCGAAACGTTGCGCAGGTTCAGCCACAAGCGCCCCGTGGCGATGGCGTTCAGCACGGTCTCGCCGCTGGCGCCCGCCAGATCGCCTTCCTGCCACAGCTTGCCGCCCTGCTGGGCGCCCATGGCGATCAGGCTGTAATGTTCGCGCGGATAGGTTTCGATCAAGCGGGCGAGGGCGGGGCGCGAGAACAGCGCCTGTTCGCGCAAGCCATGGGTCAGCTTCAGGGGCTGATGGCCCCAGAGCAGCGCGTCACGCCCGGAAAAGCTGGTGAGAAAGCCGGTCATGGGGCAAGGCTAGCGGCTTATCCCTTAACACCCCTTCAAGGTGGTGCTGCGCCAGTTTGAGACAGTCCGGCCATTCCTTGCTAGGTTCGCGCAAAAGCTGCGGGGACGGGATGCGCAAAAACTTCAAATTCTGGGCGGCGCCGTTTCTGGCGGCGGCGGTCAGCACATCCTGCCTGGCGCAGGGCATCGCCGTACCGCCGCCGCTGGCCGTGCCCAAGCCGGGACCGGTGACCAGCCGCGCTTACGCGCCGCAGCCCATCCTGCCGGGCGGCATCGTGATGCCGCTGTTCGCGCCGGATTCGCCGTATCTGAATGCGAAACGAATTCGCGAGGCGGAAGTCTACAACATGGACCCGGACGTGCCGGGCCGCATCACCAGCATCGTCAACATCCACAATCCGTCGATCGAAGTGCATTTCGCCAGCCCCGCCAGCAATACCGGCGCGGCCATCATCCTGGTGCCGGGCGGCGGCCACAACACGCTGAACGTGGCGGGCGGCGGCGCGGACCTGGTGCCGTATTTCTTCACCTATGGCGTCAACACCATCATCATCCGCAGCCGTCTGCGGCGGGACGGCTATGAGCCCAAGACCGATGAAGTCTATGACTTGCAGCAGGCGATCCGCCTGGTGCGCGCCAACGCCGCCAAATGGCGCATCGATCCCAGAAAGATCGGCGTGCTGGGATTCTCGGCGGGCGCAGAACTGGGGATGGCGGCGGCCATCGCCTATGACGATTTCGACCGCAAGAACAGCGCGGCCGGCGATCCGCTGGCAGGCGTGACATCACGTCCCGATTTCGTGGGCTCGATCTATCCCGGCCCGTCGCTCTTCACCAAGGGCGGCAAGCCCGCAATTCCCAAAGACACACCGCCATCCTTCATCGCCAGCCCGGGCTGGGGCGACAAGGTTCACGCCGTCTGGGCCGATGAGTATTTTTCCGCGATGCTGCATGCCGGCATTCCGAATCTGGAAATGCACATCTACGCCATCGGCGTGCATGGCGGCGGTCTCAATGACCGCGGCGGCACCGCCTTTGGCACCTGGCAGAACCGTTTCGTGGACTGGTTTCGCGATCTTGGCTTTTTGCAGAAGCCGGGCGTGCCAACGCTGGCGGCCCGGGATGTGGAAGCCTTCCTGAAACAGCCGGCAAAGCCTTAAGTCGCCCTTGCCGATCCCGCCCGTCCGCCGCACACTTGGCGGGTGGTGCGGTCAACAGCACTTGAGATGGGTCTCTTGGGGAGGTTTTCGTGAAGATATGCAGCGCAATTGTGGCCGCGAGCTTGACGCTTTGTCCTGTCGCCGCCTGGGCTGGACTTGCGATTGCCGCCAATGACGGCAAGCAGCTCCAGAAGGGAGAGGCCATCGGTGTGACGCCCGACAGCGTCAGCGTCATCGAGCTGGGCAAGTATCCGCCCAAGGTGATCGGGACGGTGAAGGTCCCGGCCGCCATGATCGGTTCTCCCAATGCGGTGGCAGTCAGCAGGACCGAAAAATTCGCCATCGTCACCGCCGCGCAGAAGGTCAATCCCGCCGACCCGATGAAGCCCACGGTGGATGACCGTGTTTCGGTGATCGATCTCAGCAATCCCGCCAAGCCCAAAGTGATCCAGACCATCGCTGCCGGGCTGCAGGCCAGTGGCGTCTCCATCAACCGCGCCGAGAATCTGGTGCTGGTGGCCTCACGGGCGGATGGCGCCGTCACGGTCTTCTCGCTGACTGGCAACCGGCTGGCCCGCGTGGGGCGAATAGATCTGGGCGCGGAAAACCAGGTGACCGATGTGGCGTTCACGCCCGACGGCCGCCATGCCTATGTCACCATCTGGGAAAAACCCGCCATTATCGAACTGGCGATTGACGGCACCAGGGTCACGCGCACTGGCAACGACATGGTGACAGGCCGCTCGTCTTACGGCGCGGTCGTCACGCCGGATGGCAGATGGCTGATCAACACCAATGTCGGCGGTGCCGCGACCGGCGCCGACCGCACGGGCACCATCGCCATGGTGGATTTGAAGACCCACAAGCTGGCGCTGTCGTTCCCGGTGGGCCGCACGCCCGAGCACGCCACTTTGTCGCCCGACGGCAAGCATCTGCTGGTGGTGCTGGCCAATGGCGCTGCTTACGTCAAAACCGATCCGACCTACGGCACCGTGCGTGGCATCTTGAAAATCCTGGCGGTGGGTCCGGGCACCCTGAAGGAAGTGGCGCAGGCCCCAAGCTGCCACTGGAACCAGGGCGCGACCTGGAGCGATGACGGCAAGGTGATCCTGGCGCAATGCGCGTCCGAGCGCACCATCGAGGTCTATCGCTTCAACGGCAAAAGCCTGACGCGCGACGACAAGGCGTCGATTGCCTTTGAATCCCGGCCCGGCTCCATCGCCACCCGCCACAGCCGGTGATAGTCATGCGTCTTGCAGCCGCTTTATCTCTCCTGCTGCTGGCATCGCCCGCGATGGCGCAGCAGATCGTGCCCACCGCGCCGCATCCGTCCGACAAGAAGCCCAACGACCCGGCTGTGCCTGACGCCTATGCGATCAGCGGCCAGTTCGAGCGCATCGTGGTGATGCGCATGAAGTTCCAGACCGATCTGCTGGCCGGGCTGCAGGACCTTGTGAAGAAAGAGGGCATCAGGAACGGCGTGATCCTGGCGGGCGTGGGATCGCTGCGCGGCTATCATGTCCATCAGGTCAACAACCGCGATTTCCCCACCATCAATGTCTTCACCAAAAAGCCCGACACGCCCGTCGATCTGGTGGGGATGAACGGTTATGTCGTGAACGGCGTGGTGCATGCCCATGTGACGCTGGGCACCGGCGACAGCGCCATTGCAGGCCATCTGGAGCCCGGCACCGAAGTCTTCACCTATGTCATCGTCACCGTCGGGGTGATGAATGGCACCGACCTGGGCAAGGTGGACGACAAGACCTACCGCTGAAGTGAAAGGACGACCATGTTCTGTCAGTTGCTTAGAATGATGGCGCTATCCTGTTGTCTTGCTGCGCTGGTGTCGGCTGCGTCGGCTGCCGAATGGTCCAAGGGGACATCCTCCGGCCAGCCCGCCGCGCGTCATGAAAGCGCTGCGGCTTCTGTCGACGGCAAGCTGTATATCATCGGCGGTCGCGGTGACCGCCCGCTCGATATTCTCGACCTGGCGTCGGGCCAGTGGCGCACCGGGGCGAAGTTGCCGCTGGAAATCAATCATGCCCAGGCGGTGGTGTTCGACAAACGCATCTATGTGATCGGCGCGTTCAACGGTCCGTTCCCGCAGGAAAACATCGTGCCGCAGGTCTTGATCTACGACCCGGCGGATGACCGCTGGGCGGTGGGCCCTGCGCTGCCGGATCGCCGTCACCGCGGCGGCGCGGGCGTTGTGGTGCATGAGGGGCATATCTATCTCGTCGGCGGAAATCGCCTGGGTCACAATTCGGGTTTTGTCCCCTGGCTCGACCGCTTCGATCCGAAAACCGGCACATGGGAAGCGCTGCCCGATGCACCCCGGCCCCGCGATCATTTCCACGCCGTGGTGCTGGACGGAAAAATCTATGCGGCGGGCGGGCGCAGAAGTTCTGCCGACCAGAAACAGCCGCTGCAGCTCACGATTGCTGAGATGGACATCTACGACATCGCCGCCGCGCGCTGGACCACCGCCAAGGCCCCGATTCCGACGCAGCGCGCTGGCGTGTCGGTTGTCACATTGGGCAAGCGCATCGTGGTGATGGGCGGCGAGAGCGGCGCGCAGGTGCCGGCGCATGCCGAAGTGGAAGCCTATGACCCGGCGACAGGCACGTGGAGCAAGCTGCCGCCGCTGCCGGTCGGCCGGCATGGCATGCAGGCCGTGCTGGTGGGCGATCGCCTGCACGTGCTGGCGGGAAGCGGCAACCGGGGCGGCGGCCCGGAATTGAACGATCACTGGGTCCTGTCCGGATTCTGATCATAGCGGGGAAGCGATGAAGCGGCGGACTTTGCTGCAGGCGGGCAGCCTCTTGCCGCTGCTGAACGGCGTGACTCTGGCGCGCGCGGCGGCCCAGCCGGCACCGGCTTCCGGCCTGACCGGCAAGGTCGCCATGCACAATGGCCGGGCAACGCTGCTGATCGACGACAAGCCTGTCTATCCGATGATCTATTCGCTCACCGACACGCCGGGCGGACGCTGGACCTGGGAAGAAATCCCCCGCGAGAACATCGAGAATTTCACCCAGGCCGGCGTCAAGCTGATCCAGGTCGATATCTGGCTGGAATATATCTGGACCGCCGACGGCAAGATGGACATGGAGCTGGTGCATCGCCAAATCCGCGGCGTGCTGGCGGTCAATCCGCAGGCGGCGATCTCGATCCGCCTGCACGTCAATGCCCCGGCCTGGTGGAACAAGGCCAATCCCGACGAGATCACGCAATATGCCAACGGCCCGGTGGCCGACATTCCGATGCGCGGGCTGCAGCGGCTGCTGGAAAACGACCTGGAGCGCACACCGCGCGCCAGCATGGCCTCGCTGAAATGGCGCGTTGAGGCGGGCGAGAAGACGCGCGAATTCTGTCAGCGGCTGGCGCCGACGCCGGAAGGCGCCAGCGTCTATGCCATTCACCCCTGCAACGGCGTCTATCACGAATGGCATTATTGGGGCTTCATCGAGCACGATCCCGATACGGGTGCGCGCATGACGGAATTCTTCCGCCAGTGGCTGACCGGGAAATACAAGACCGACGCCGCGCTGCAGGCGGCCTGGAACAACCCGTCGGTGCGCCTTGCCACAGCCGCCGTGCCGGGTGTGGCCGAGCGGCGCGCGGTTTCCGACGGCCTGTTCCGCGATCCGGTGAAGGAGCGCCAGGTCAGCGACTATTTCGAATGCCATCACCTCAGCATCACCGACTCCATCATCCATTTCTGCCGCATCGCCAAGCAGAGCTGGAACCGGCCTTTGGTGACCGGCGTGTTCTATGGCTATTTCTTTGTGCTGTTCGGGCGGCAGCAGACCGGCGGTCACCTGCAATTGCAGAAAGTGCTGGACTCGCCCTGGGTGGATTATCTCAGCGCGCCGCAGGCTTATAGCGCGCACCGCTGGCGCTTTGCACTGGCCCGGCCGGCG
>JAZKDV010000234.1:28531-29628 GCA_040387395.1 Pseudomonadota bacterium
CCTATGGCAAGCCGTTCCGCGATGTCGGCGGCTCGGGCCAGCCGCGCGGCCTGCCGGAATCCATGCGCCTGCACGGCAAGCTGCTGCTGGACGAAATGGACCAGGAGCCGCCCAGCTTTGGCAAACCGCCGAAGGAGGCCGCCGGCCTGCTGGGCGACAGCGTCGCCACCCTGCGCCGCAATCTCGCCCAAGCCCACAGCCAGGGCCATGGGCTGTGGTTCTATGATTTCGGTCCGGGGCGCGCCAGCAAGGGCTGGTGGGACGACGCGACGCTGATGAAGGAAGTCACGGCGATGCGCAGCCTTTTCGCGCCCTATTATGACAAGCCGCATGTGCCGCAGGCTGATGTCGCGCTGGTCTATGACACCGACTCTTTTTATTACACCGCCGCTTACGGCGACCAGGATCCGGTGATCGGGCCGCAACTGGTGGACCTGCTGCCGACCCACGCCTATCGCAGCGGCGCGGCGATCGACATCTTCCATCTGGGCGACCTGAACCGCGCCGAATGGGGCCGCTACAAATGCGTGGTGTTCGCCAACTGCTTCCTGCTGACCCCGGCGCAGAAGGATGTCATCCGCCGCCGCGTGGCGCGCGACGGACGCCACATCGTCTGGCTGGTGGCGCCCGGCTATACCGACGGCGCGCGGATCGATGCCGCGATGATCCGGAATGTCACCGGCATCAACGTCACGCGCCACACGCTGAACGCGCCGCCGCAGGCGACGATCCAGATTCCCGGGCTCACGGCCAAGCTGCAGGTGTCCAAGACTTTCAGCCCGCTGTTCACCGTCAATGATCCGGCGGCGACCACGCTGGGCACGATGGATTCCGGCGGCGCCACGGTGCTGGCCCGCAAGCGCCTGGGCAGCAGCCACACCTCCTGGTTCAGCAGTCTGCCGCCGCTGAACGATGGTCTGCTGGGCCACCTCTTCAAGGAGGCGGGTGCACATATGTATGTCCCGCCCGGCGACGTGATCCATGCCGGCGGCGGTATTATCTGTAGCCACAGTGCTACGGGCGGAAACCGCGATGTGCTGCTGAAGAACGGCAAGCGGCTGCGCGTCTCACTGCCGCCGCGCTCGACCGCCATCTAT
>JAZKDV010000235.1:0-3346 GCA_040387395.1 Pseudomonadota bacterium
CCAAGCGCAAGTTTCCGGGCGCGCGCTATTCGCTGGACGAACTTTGCAAGCGTTTCGGCGTCGACCTGACCGTGCGCACCAAGCATGGCGCGCTGCTCGACGCCCAGCTCACCGCCGAAGTCTATCTGGAGCTGGTGGGCGGGCGGCAAAAGGGGTTGATGCTGGCGCCGGTGGAAATCGCCGCCGCGCAAGCCGGCGAGCCGGTGCGCGCCGCGCGCCAGCGGCCCGAGAAGCTCGCGCCGCTGATCACGGCGGTGGAAATCGAAATCCACGCCGCCTTTGTCACCAAGGAGCTTGGTGACAAGAACCTCTGGAATGCGGCCTAGTTAGGCGGTGCCTTGCGGCGCGCCACCGGAAGCCTGGGCGACGCGGGCCTGGTACAGCGCCATGAAGTCGATCGGCTCGATCATCAGCGGCGGCATGCCGCCGTCGCGCACCACATCCGAGACGATGCGGCGGACAAACGGGAACAGCATGTGCGGCGCCTGGATCAGCAGGATGGCCTGCTGGGTGCCGGTGTCGGGCACGTTCTTCAGCTGGAACACGCCGGCATAGGCGACTTCCAGCAGGAAGAGGGGCTTGTCTTCGTTCTTGGCGTCGACGCGGATCTTCAGCTCGACCTCGAAAATCTCGTCCTCGACCCGCTTGGCGTTCAGGTCGACGGCCAGGTCGATCTGGGGCCGCTGGGCGATTTCGTTGACTGCGCCCGGATTCTCAAAGGACAGGTCCTTGATGTACTGGGCCATGACCTGGAGGTTCGGCATCGCCGGGGCGTCGGGCTTGGTTCCTTCGCTGCTCATTATGGTAATCTTCCTGCCGGACGGGCTTTTGTGGCTGAATTCGGCCCGCGCGCTACCATGGATTGCGCGGCCCTGACAAGGAAAAGCGCTTCACAAGCCTTGTTCCGGGCGGGTAGGGTCCGCCCCTTACGGGGCGGGTCGGTTGTAGAAGGTTGCATTATGCCGGATTCGCAAACATTGGGACTTTTCATTGCCGCCACCCTGGCCGGCTTTGTCTGTTTTCGCCTCTATTGGATTCTGGGGCGCCGCACCGGCCATGAGCCGACGGAACAGCCCAAGCAACCCTCGCCGCTCGCGGCCCCCGCGCCGGTGGCCCAGCCGGCCCCGGTCACCGCCGACGCAGCGCCCGCCACCGCCAACAAGGGCCTGATGGAAATCCAGCTCGCCGATCGCAGCTTCGACGCCGCGAAATTCGTCGGCGGCGCCCAGCAGGCCTACACCATGATCGTCGACGCCTTCGCCGCCGGCGACCGCGAAACCCTGCGCCCGCTTTTGGCCCCTGAGGTGATGACGGCCTTTGAAGGCGCCATCGAGGGCCGCAGCGAACCGCCGCCCGCGCTGACCAAATTGCTGGACGCCAAGATCGTGGGCGCCGTGCTGGAGGGCCGCCAGGCCGAGATCACCGTCGCCTTCACCGCGCAGTTCGATGCCGCGCCGGTGACCGATGTGTGGACCTTCTCGCGCGACGTCAAATCCCGCGATCCCAACTGGCTGCTGGTCACCACCGCCGGTGACATGCCCGGATGAGGTTGGCGCGGGGGCTTTTTCTCGGCGCGCTTTTCGCGCTGGCCGGTTGCGCCAGTCCCCCGGCCACTCCCGTCACAAAACCCGCCGCCGCGCCGGCCGATAGCTGGAGCATGGCGCGCGCCACGTTTGACGCGCTGCCGGGCTGGGGCGCGGCCAACGCCGATGCCGCGCTGCAATCCTTCCGCCGCAGTTGCGCCGTGCTGGCGGCAAGGCCCGACAGCGCCGCGATGGGCGGCGCGGGTTATGCCGGAACCGTGGCCGACTGGCGCGCGGTGTGCGCCGGCGCCGGCGGCGACGCCAAGGTTTTTTTCCAGACCAACTTCACGCCCCATGCGCTGCGCGCGGCGGGCGATGGCCTGTTCACCGGCTATTACGAGCCGGAAATTCGCGGCAGCCGCACGCGGCAGGGCGCCTTTCAAACCCCGGTGCATGGCGTTCCAACCGACCTGGTGCGGGTTGATATCGGCCAGTTCATTCCCAAGCTGAAAGGCGAGCGCCTGTCCGGGCGGGTGTCGGGCAATACGCTGGTGCCCTATGCCAACCGCGCGGCGATCAATGCCGGGACCAAGGCGCCGGTGCTGTTCTATACCGACGATGCCGTCGCTTTTTTCTTTTTGCAGATCCAGGGCTCGGGCCGGGTGGTGTTCACCGACGGCAGCGCGGCGCGCATCGGTTATGCGGGGGAGAATGGCCGTCCCTACACCGCCATAGGCCGCACGCTGATCGCCGAAGGCGCGCTGACGCGGGAAAATGTCTCGCTGCAAACCATCCGCGCCTGGCTGCTGGCCAATCCGGCGCGCGCCCAGGGCGTGATGGAAGGCAATGAAAGCTACATCTTCTTCGAGGAAAAGCCGCTGGGCGATACGGCGCTGGGCAGCACCGGTTCGCTGGGCGTGGCGCTGACCCCGCAGGCCAGCCTGGCGGTGGACCCGCGTATCCATGCGCTGGGCGCGCCCTTTTATCTGGATGCCGGCGGTCCTGATCCGGTGCAGGGCCTGCTGGTGGCGCAGGATATCGGCGGCGCCATTCGCGGCAGCGTTCGCGGCGACATATTTTTCGGCTTCGGCGCGGACGCCGAGCGCCGCGCGGGCGCGATGAAAGCCCCGGGACGGCTGTATGTGCTTCTGCCCAATGCGCTCGCCGCACGGATCGGAGACGCGAAAGCTTACGGGCCATGACGCGGCGCAAGGTCAGTGACGATGAGCGCAAGGAATTCGAACAGGATTTCCGCGAGGCGAAGCCCATCAAGGTCGCGGCGGCCAAGGGACCTGCAAAAAAGAAAAGCACCAGCTTGCAGCCCACCGGCGTCAATGGCGCTACTGAAGACCGTCTGCGCCGGGGCATGCTGGAGCCGGACGCCAAGCTTGATCTGCACGGCATGACCGAGGCCGCCGCCTATCGCGCGCTGTCGCGCTTCCTTGTGGGGGCGCAGCAGCGCGGCAACCGGTTGATCCTGGTGGTGACGGGCAAGGGCAACCCGCGCAAGGAGGAAAGCGCCAGCTGGATGGTCTCGCCCCATGGCGTGCTCAAGCAGATGGTGCCGCGCTGGCTGAAGGAGCCGGAACTGGCGCCGATGATCGCCAGTACAAAAGCCGCGCACGTCCGCCATGGCGGTGATGGCGCGCTGTATGTCTATTTGCGCAAAAGCCAATGAAACAGGCGCAGCACACGCTGACGGTGCCGACGCGGGGTCCGGGGCTTTATGGTTTCACCGACGCGCTGACGGATTTAGTGCGCCAAAGCAGGATCGAAAACGGGCTTCTCACCTGTTTCATCCGCCATACCTCGGCGTCACTGGT
>JAZKDV010000236.1:0-9715 GCA_040387395.1 Pseudomonadota bacterium
TTAGCGCCCGAAGATTCCACTCAGCGCAGCGCCACCACCGGCGTTGCCGCGCAGATAATCGCCGATAATCCCCGCAGCTTCGGGCCGCTTGGGCCTGTCCGGCGCCAGCCTCAAGCGCCAGAACCCGCCGGGAAATCCGGATAAAATCTCGCCCGCTGATCGGTAACGCCTCATCTGTTACCACCAGGAGGGAAGGAATTTTGCCGCCGTATTTGCGTAATCCAGAAAACCCGGATTGTTGCGCGACGTGCCGGTCTTGGTCTGCTCGATCGGGATCATGCCCAGCGCCGCGCTGCGGATCGCCTGCTGCTGCGCTGGATAGCCCAGCATCCGCATGAAATCGTCATAAGCCGCATCATCGCGCGCCTGGTTGTTCATCTGCTGCGCGTCGCCCACCGCGCCAAGCGCGCCGGCCCGCTTCCGCGCCGCATTCAACTCCTGGTCGCCGAGCCCCACCATGGCGCCCGCCGCGTTCAGCCGGAAATTCGCCCCCGCCATGTCGTTGGCGACATTGGTGCGCGCCACATCCGGCGCCGTGCGGTGTTAAACCGGTCCGCGTCATCGGTCCAGCACAAAGGCCATGTTCCAGTCGCTGGAATCCGGCGCATCGCTGAACGGATCGCATAGACGCTGAACGGATTGGCGATCCGTGCGATGCGGATATCCTGGTTGAAGGCATCGTCGGCGACATAGGCCGTGTTGATGCGGAAATAGCCGAGCCGCACGACACCGCGAAATCCACCGCCGTGTCATAGGCGATATCGGCGCTCGATTGCGCCTCGATGTCCCGGACCAAATCGCTCATCACCTCGGCCGTCGCAGGATCGGCGGCATCGTCCACCGCCCGCACCGCGATCGCCGGCGCATTCTGCCGCGCGTCATTGACAACCTGGCGGATGAAAGCCGGCATCCGGTTGATGGTCAGGCATGGCCCGCCCTCCGCCGCGCGCTGCTCCTCGTCCTCGGGCCGCCACTGCCGCGCCAGCCGCGCGAATTCCAGGTCGTCCAGCGCCTCGTCGCGATTGTTCGCTTCGCGCTCCTCGCACTGGCGAAACAGGTCGCGCGCTTCGTCCAGGATGTCGTCGTCCTTGGCCATGATATGTCCGGCAAGGCGCGCGGGCGTAAACCCTGCGCGTCCGATGAGATGGGATGTTGGGTACTCTGCTTAGGGAGTGTGCGGCGAACGCATCAACTCACTATGACGGAAGGTATGAGGGGTTTCCGGAAAAAGCGCAATTGGTTTCTCGTGCGGAGATTACAGCGGCTCTTTTCCTTCGCGGATTTCGCCGGGGCAGTTGCCTTTCAGTTCGGTGTAAAGGTCGACGGTGCGCCCACCCGCCGACAAGGTCACCTTGCGATGAAGCTCGGCTTCCTGGATCGTGTTGGGACCAACGCAGATCACCATTTTATCTGGCCGCACCCAGCTAATCGGGCCCAATATCATAATGCTGTTATACAGGATCACTTCACGGTCGAAGCGCCCGTTCCAGTTCAACTCGGCATACAGCCAGTTGTCGTCCGATCCCATGGGCGGCGCGACATAATGGATGCGCCGGAGAGTCACTTCAAGGCGCGGCGTCCTGGCGGTGGTTTCGATCTTCTCCGGCCAGAAGGCAAACATGAAGCCCCCGGCGAACAGCAGAACTGGCGCGATCAGAAAGATGGCAACGGCGAGGAAGAGGCGTTTCAATCCATGTCATCCGGCAGAGAAAGCGCCTTATCACGAACCTCATAAGCCTTTCTGTCAAGAAGCGAAGGGGTGATATCTGACCAGCGTTTCTCGCCTGTTGCCGCCAGCCCCGTGGCATATAGTTTTGCGCCGACATCCAGCAGGCCCCGTGGAATAATTCCATCTCCCATGGCGTAATAAGCAAAATTTCCAGCACGGCCCAGTTCGTCAGCCTCCTTTTCACTCTTGCCCTGGAAATGGTTTTTGAAATCGATCGGACCACGCGGCCAGGCCCTTGTCACAAAGTCTGGCGCTCTCGTGCCCGCGCACGAGAAATCAGGCCGCCTTCTGCGCCGCCGCGCGCAACGGCAATTCCACCGTCACGCAGGTCCCGACATTCTCGGCCGAGGCCAGGTGCACCGTGCCGCCATGGGCGTCCGCAAGCTGGCGCACCAGCGCCAGGCCCAGGCCGGTGCCTTCGCGCGCCAGCATCGGATCGTTGGCCGCCTGCTCGAAGGCCTTGCCCAGCCGCGGCAGCACATGATCGGGAATGCCGATGCCCTTGTCGCGCACCCGCAGCCGCACGAAATCGCTTTTCACTTCGACCGACACCTTCACCGACCCGCCGGGCTTGGAGAATTTCACCGCGTTCGACAGCAGGTTCAAAAGGATCTGCTTGCACGCCCTGCTGTCGGCATGGATCAGAACCGCCCCATCCGGCACATCTTTGATCAAAGTCACCTGGCGATTATCCGCCATGCCCGCCGACAGCTGCAGGCAGCTGTCCACCACGCCGCCCAGGTCCGTCTCCCTGATGTCCAGCACCATCTTGCCGGCCTCGATCTTGGCCAGGTCCAGGATGTCCGACACCAGGTTGAGCAGATGCGAGCCGGACTCATGAATCAGCCGGGCATACTCCTCGTATTTTCCCGGCAGCGGCCCAAACGCCTTGTGCAGCATCATGTCCGAAAACCCGATCACCGCGTTCAGCGGCGTGCGCAGCTCGTGGCTCATATTGGCCAGGAATTCCGACTTGATGCGGCTGGCGGTGACGGCAGCCTCCATCTCGACATTCTTGCGCAGCATCTCCACTTCCAGCGTCTTCTTCTCCGCCATGTTGCGCTGGAACAGGTTGAGCGCACGGGAAAACTGGCCGATCTCGTCGGGGCGACCGTCGAACGCGATCTCCCGCGCCGCTTCCCCGGCATTGGCGGCGTTCAGCGCCTCGGTGATCTGGCGCAGCGGCTTCACCACCCGAACGATCACATACACCGCGCCCGTCATGGCCAGCGCGATCGAAACCAGCATCATCGCCAGCGCCTGATACAGCGCCCGCGTCGCGTCGCCTGCGCTCAGCTCGGCCCGGCTTGCCGCGATGTCCAGCGCACCGCGCGACACCGCCATCAGGCTCGCCAGTCCCGGCGCCGTCATCGCCTGCCACGCAAATACCGTGACCGGCGCCTTGTGACCGGCCAGGATCTCGGCCAGCACTTTCTCCTGCATGGCGCGATACTGGATGAAATAGCGCGTTTCCGCCTGCTTGATGGACCTGTGCAAGTCCGCGGGAACGTCCTTCTGCAGCGCCGCCATGCCGATGAATTGCCACGGCCCGTCGATCGCGCCCCGGGTATGGGCCAGGTGATCGAACGCCTTCTTGCCCAGCACGGTCTCGCCCGAGATCAGGCGCGACATGATCCCCCGCTCCTCGCCCGCATAGCTGCGCACGAACCAGGCCAGGTCGCTCACCTTCATCAACTCGCTCATCGCCGGGCTGCTGGAAGCGATGTGGCGGGAAATCTCCATGGCATGGCGGTCGATCTCGGCCACCACCTCATAGACCGAGAGGCGCGGATCGAACTCCATATGTTTGGGCCGGCGCGCGCGCGGCTGCTTCAGCGCCGCCAGGGCGCGGGGAAACAGCGCATCATACTTGGCATGGCTGATCAGGATTCGGGTGATGTCACCGGCATCCTGGCGCACCGGATAGCGTTCCAGCGCCTGCTCCAGCCCGCGCAGCACCTGGGCCGAACGCGCATGGGCCTGTTCCAGTTTTTCCACGATCGCGGGCGTGGCCGGGTCCTTGTTCGACATCGCGCCGATGATCACGCCCAGCTCCACCCGCAGCGCTTCGCGCACCGAGACGATGTCGCGCGCAATGGCGGCCTGCCGCTTGATGTGCACCGCTTCGCGCTGGCCCTGCAGCGCGCGCAGCGCCTGCCAGGCGAAAACGCTCACCAGCGCCACCACCAGGATGGCGGTGATCGCGGTCACCAGAAGCGAAATGGATTGCGTACGCCGCACGTTGCCCGGCTGTTCTTTATGCCCCGCCCCAATGTAAGGCGCGGCCCGTGTGCAAAGGGTTACCGTGCTGCGCTGGTAAGTGTTCGCGCGATCCGCATGGTTAGCGCGCGGTTAAGGCTCAGGCCGCGATGCGCGCGCGCTGCCGGCGCGGCAGGATCACGCACACGCGTGTCCCGGCATTCTCCTGGCTCTGGATATCCAGTTCGCCGCCATGCTCGCGCACCAGCGCCTGCACCAGCGCCAGCCCCAGCCCAGTGCCTTCGCGCGCCAGCATCGGATCGTTGTTGGCCTGCTCGAACGCCTTGCCCAGCCGCGGCAGCACACTGGCGGGAATGCCGATGCCATTGTCGCGCACCGCGATCTCGACCTTCTCGCCCTCGGCGCGCAGCGAGATTTCCACCACGCCATCGGCGCGGGTGAACTTCACGGCATTGGAGAGCAGGTTCAGCACGATCTGCTTGCACGCCCTGGTGTCGGCCTCGACCATCACCGGACCCTCCGGCAGGCTGGCCGTCAGCGTAACCTGCTTTTCGTCCGCCTTGCGCTGCACCAGCGCCACGCAATTCTCCAGCGCTTCGCGCAGCTCCACTTCGCGGAAATCGGGTTGGAACCGCCCCGCCTCGATCTTGGCCAGGTCCAGGATGTCGGACACCAGGTTGAGCAGATGGTTGCCGGCCTCATGGATCAGCGTGGCATAGGACTGGTACTTGTCCGACAGCGGCCCATGCACCTTGTGCAGCATCAGGTCGGAAAATCCGATCACCGCGTTCAGCGGCGTGCGCAATTCGTGGCTCATGTTGGTGAGGAATTCCGATTTGGTCCGGCTGGCGCTTTCGGCCGCCTCCTGCGCCAGCTGGCTGCGCAGCACGTCGTTCTTCAGCCGCTGGCGTTCCGCCGCGCTCTTCTGGAACGTCTGCAGGGCGCGGGAGAACTGGCCAATCTCGTCATCCCGCGCATTGTATTGCAGGGTCTGAAGCCCGGCATGATCGCCCAGGGTCTGCAGCGCGCCGGTGATCTGGCGCAGCGGCTCGATCACGCGCCGGGTCACCACGCGGGCGGCATAAAAGGCCAGTCCGGCGCTGAGCAGCATCAGCACGATGGCAGCCCACAACTGATGCCTGGCGCGGCTGGCCTGGATGCCGGCGAAGCGGTCGCTATTGTCCAGCGCCACTTTCGAGATTTCCATCAGGCTGTTCAGCGCCGGCGTGGTGCTTTCCAGCCATTCCACCCGGCCCAGATCGACCTTTTGCCCCAGTGTCAGGTCCTTGATGATCGCTGCGCGCCGGGCGCGATACTCCCCGAAATAGGCCCGGTCGGCGTGGCGGATGGCCGCCTTGATGTCGGCGGGAAAATTGGGCTGCTCTGCCGCCACCAGGATCGACTCCCAGGGCGCGTCGATTTCACCGGTGACCGTCCACAGGCTTTGCAATTCCTTGGTTGTCGGCGCACGCCCCGCCTGGATCAGCCGGGACATGATGCGGCGGTCATCGCCCGCCGTGGCGCGCAGGCGCCAGGCGATGTCGCTGATGCGCATCATCTCGCTCATGAAGGGGCCGCTGCCCGCGACATGCTGCGTTAGCGGCGCGGCCTGGGCGTCGATCGCAGCGACCAGGCGGAACAAGCTTCCCAGCAACTGCCTGTCCATGTCCGCCGGGCGCCGGTCACCCGGCACCATCGTGGCATCCAGCGCGCGGGCGAAAACCCTATCATAGGCGAGCCGCGTCTCGCTGATCCTGGTCAGCAGCGGACCTTGTCCGCCCGGCAGGCGCTGCACCCGTCTTTCGATGGCATGGACCAGGACGTTCGAACGCGAATGCAGCCCTACGAACCAGCGGCGCTGATGTGCATCGGTGACCTTAGGCTCGGACAGCGCGGTGTTGATGATGCCCTGCTCGGTGCGAAGGGCTTCGCGCGCCGCCACCACGTTGTGCAGGGCCGCAACCAGGCTGGCGACCCGGGCATTCTCGTGCGCGCGTTCAAAAGCGCCCTTCGCCATCACGGCGAAGACCGACAGAAGAATCACTATGAGGGACCCGATCACCAGCGAAAGCAGGAACCCTACTGAACGCGTTTTCTTCACGACCCGAGCCTGAAAAATCGCCTTCAGATTAGGCGGGCAATGGTGTGAAAGCCTTTAACCCTGCGTCACCGCGCAAATCCGCGGTTTTCAGGGTAAATCAAACATTAATATGCCGGGGCCGGCGCACGCTGTGCGCGCCGCCGGCCCTCCGGCTGCTCACTATCGCGGCGTAGAGCTGGTGGATTTGACAGGTTTGGAGCCAGGCTCATGCGCCATGGTTTTGGTCCTGCACGACACGTCATCGCCGGCATGACAGGTGGTGTGGGAGCGTGCGAAATCGCCGCCATCCCGGGCCGTGGCCATCGCCTGGCCGTTGAGATTGTTGTTGCCGTGCACGGCCGCCCGCGTCTTCACGGTCCCGTCGGTTGTGGCACCGCTGGCGCCCATGCCCAATGCGGCCGTACCGTCGCTGGTCGCACCGACACCCAGGGTCGAGGCGGATTGGCCGCCCTGCGTGGTGGCGGTGCCGGCGCTTCCGCCGGTGCTGTTCTGTGCCAGGGTTGGCGTCATGCCAAGCGCCGTGGCCAGAACAAGTGCGCTGGTGAATGTCCTAATCATGATGATCTCTCCTGGAAGGTGTCGCGGCATGGCGTTCGCCGCAGTCAGAGGTGGTGACGCGCGATCCCGGGCTTCCTGCACCCGCGACAACGCTTTCACCGCCAGACGAAGAAGAAGAAGCCGAAGCGCTGGCCGAAGAAGTACCGCCCCCGGAACGTACCGTGACGGTTCTGCAATCTCCTGCCGCGGAAGGCACCCGGGTTTCAGCACCGGCCTGCGCCGTGCCGCGGAGGTTACCGGCTTGAACCGAAACCGACTGCCCGTGGGCACTGGTTGCAGCCGCGCCCAGGCAGAGGGCCAGGACGGACATCTTCAGCGCCCACGGGTTTTTCATGGCCGGCCCCTAGCGGTTGCGCCGGTTGTGGTCGCGCTCGCGGTCCGCATGGCGGCTGCTGGTGCTGCCGGTCGCCACAGTGCTGGACGTCGTATCCGCGCCGCTGGTCGAAGCGCCGGTGCCGACACTGCTGCTGGTCCCGGCACGATTCGCGCTGGCGCCGCCCAGAGCAAGCGACGACGAGGTATCCGCATTTGCGCCGGTGGTGGCGGAGGTGCCCGCAGCGCCCAGCGCCACATTGGCATTGCCGTCCGTCGCGGACGCCGCGCCGACACCCAGAGTCGAAGCGGAGCCCGTTTTGCTGGTGCTGGTTCCGGCAGTTCCTAAGGTCGTGTTGGCGCTGCCGCTGGTGGTGGAAGCGCCGCTGCTGGTCGTGGACGCGCTTTGCGCAACGGCGACGGAAGTTCCGCCCATCAGCAGGGCGGCGGTTGTCGCGGCAATCAATTTGTTCCTGAACATTCTGGTTCTCTCCTGTTGCGCTTGGAATGCGCTTTACCCCTGACGTAAAATTTAACGCCAACATGCTGGCAGCGTTCCGGTCCGAATAATCATGGGAACAAAGGTTTCGCATCGAGTCGCGGCAGCGATATGCGCGCGTCCGGCACGATCCGCATCGAGGCAGGCTGTCTGTCACTTCGCGAAAATGTGGATCTGCTTTTCGCGCTTGGCCGTCGCTGCACACCAACAGCATTCTCCCCCCAAGAGCAGCGGCGTCGCCAACCCGAGCCCTCACATGCAGACTGGGCAGGCGCACATCGCTCTTATATAAGAGCGCGGGCCGGGGCCCGCGCCGGGCTTAAAACAGGGGTTTTTCCATGAAAATCGCGTCGTTGCTCACCGTTACGCTTATGGCCGGCCTGCTCTGCGGCAGCGCCGTATTGGCCCAATCCAGCGGCGGCCCCTGGACCCATGACACCGCCACCATCGGCGAGCTAATGGCCAACCCCGCCGCCAATGCGATCCTGGTCAAGAATTTTCCCGACATCGTGAAGGCGCCGCCGGAAGCGCGCGACTTCACCCTCGCCGAAATACGCCAGTTCGCGCCCCAGCTCTATACCCGCGCCAAGCTCGAAGCGCTCGACGCCGAACTGCGCGCCCTGCCGCCCCGTCCCGTGCCGGTGAAGGTAGAAGCGCCCGCCACCGACGAATGGGTGACCTGGGGCTATGATCCGGAACGCTCGGGCTGGAACCGTGCCGAGAAAACGCTCAACACCAAAAATGCCGCGCGCCTGCGCAATGTCTGGACCACCCAGCTCTCAACCCCCACCGAGCTCAACACGCTTTCCACCGTCACCGCGCCGGTGATCGCCGCGGGCGTTTCGACGCCGCAGGGCTCCAGGAACCTTCTCTATGTCCATAGCCGCGACGACACGCTGTTCGCGATCGACGTCGCCTCCGGCCAGATCGTCTGGCAGAAGACCTTCATAAATCCGGTAAAGGCGACCAAGCCGCCGGACTGGCAATGCTCCAACACCCCCCAGGCCACGCCCACCATCGACAAGGCGCGGGGTCTGATCTTCGTCATTTCCAATGACGGCAATCTGCGCGCTCTCAATCTGGCCGACGGCGCCGAGATGATGACGCCCACCGAATTCGTCTCGCCATTCGCCCGCGCCTGGAGCCTCAACCTGATCGACAATGTGGTCTACACGACCAGCGGCCGCGCCTGCGCCGAAGTCGTCAATCCGGACTCGCCGATGTACGCCGCCGCCATGTCCGGACTGATCCGGCGCGGCTCCGGTCCCCTGAAGGACGCTAGCGCCGTCAGCGCGATGGATGTGAAGAATCTCAAGAATCCCCGCGCCACCTACTTCTTCACTTCCGGCGCGCGTCCCGCCGCCCCCTGGGGCCGCGGCGCACTGGCGCGTGGACCGCGCGGCACTGTTATTCTGGAAACCTCCAACGGCCGCCACGATCCGTTGCGCGGCGACTTCAGCGAAACGATTCTGAAGCTCGCGCCCAAGGCGGTGCGGGTGGTCGATGCCTTCCTGCCGAAAAGCCATGCCCACAACCTGAAGATGGACCTGTCCGGTTCGGCTTCTCCGGTGGTGTTCGAATTCGCCGGCAAGACGCTGGTCGCCGCCACCCAGAAGGAAGGCTATCTGCGCCTGCTCGACGCCAGCAATCTGGGCGGCGAAGATCACATGACCCCGCTATGGCAGTCGGCCCGCCTGGGCAATGACGAGGAGACCGGCACCGATCCGGGCCGCGGCGTGTGGGGCGCCATCACCACCTATCTGACGCCCGATGGCCGCCGCTTCCTCTATTTGCCGATGCATGGCGGCAACTCCAAGGAAGCGCCGCCCTTCCCGGTCAATCAGGGCCCCACGCCCTATGGCAGCATCATGGCCCTCGAAGTGATCCAGAAGGACGGCAAGATCAGCGCCGTTCCGGTCTGGCAGTCGGGCGACATGATCATGCCCGACCCGCCGGTGGTGGCGAACGGCGTGCTCTATGCCACCCAGACCGGCGGCCAGGCGATGCAGAACTTCCTCAAGCAGGGTGACCGCCGCATGGCGATCCGCGAAAGCAACACCATGCGCGCCACCCCGGTCGGAAACCTGCGCCTGTTCGCCTTCGATGCTGTCACCGGCAACCAGCTCTATGACAGCAAGAACACCATGACCAACTGGGTGCATTTCAGCGAACCGGTTGTGGCGATGGGCAAGGTGTTCCTGGTCACCCACGACGCCAAGGTCCACGCCTTCGGTCTGAAGTAATTCGATCGGCCCCCACCGGCATGGCCGGTGGGGCCGCCGGTCAGTGCGCCGGG
>JAZKDV010000237.1:0-27501 GCA_040387395.1 Pseudomonadota bacterium
TTTCGCGAACACCAGATCGTTGGGGCTGTTGAGACGCTTGCCTTCGTACTTGGCCAGGAACGGCTTGATCGCGCCCTTCTCGTCCAGCTTCTCGATGGTGCCGATGCCCATGCGGGTCACCAGGATGGTGCCGTCCTTGTCGGTGATCAGGCCGTTGGAGCCCGAATTGGAGCCCTTGGGAGGATTGGTGAGGCCGCCGGACGCCTTCAGCACCACCACGACATTGCCCATCCGGTCCAGGGCGCGGATGACATTGTCCTTCACGTCGGAGAAATAGAGCCGGCCATTCTTCCACACCGGCCCCTCGACAAAGCCGAAGCCGCCCGCCACGCGCCCCACGCGGGTGCCCGGCGTGATCACCGTATCCAGCGCGGGATCGAGGCGCACGACGCGCATCGTGTCGGGTTTCGTAGCGGTCTGGGCGAAGGCAGGCGCCGCCAGCAGACAAAGCGCCGGCACGGCATATTTCAGCATGGCCATGAAAAAGCTCCCTTTGTTCGCACAGGGGCTAAAGCCCCTTGGATTTTGCGCGGGAGCTTAGGTCTCCAGAATGGTGTTGGGCAACCGGTTCTTTGGCGTCCCGCTGGGCGGGAAATGCTTTGCCAGCGCCGCGCCGCAGATTTCAATCGCCTTGACGAAGCCGTCGGCCGGCCGGCCCGCTGACATGGCGTCAGTCACCACCGCAACAGCCTCATTCCAAGGCCCCTCGCCGACGATTTCATGAATATTGGAATGCGCCACCAGCTCCACCTTGCGGTCCCCGAAGGACGCAAAGATCAGGACATGCGGCTCCTCCTTGGAAAGCCGCGCCCCGGCCGATGCAAAGTGCCGCCGCGCCGCCTGACGCACCCGGTAACGCTTGAGCGCGGGCGGCGTCATGGCTCTGCGAACGCCCGGCAACGCCACGACAATTGCGAAGATCAGGAATACGCCGAGCTGCACGATAGCATAGGTCGTGAGCCCGCGCAGAATCAGTCCCTGCATGGCGCGTGCAGAATCTTCGGTCCAGCTCGAAAAAATGCTGGCCAGCGCCAGGCGCTCAAGGCCCAGCAGCACCAGGATCGGGGGAACGACGAAGGCCGCCAGCGCCGCCCAGAGCAGCGGCACTTCGCGGTAGCGCGACACCTGCCGCGTCAGCACGCAGAATATCTCGCCGGAGGTTCTGCTTTCCGCGTCCGCGACGGCCGCCTCGATGCGGGCCTGGTCGGCTTTTGTCAGCATGGAATCCTCACCATCGTCCGGATGCGCCACCGCCGCCAAAACTGCCGCCACCGCCGCCGAAGCTACCACCGCCGGACCAGCCGCCGCCACCCGACCTTGGGCCACCCGACCAACCGCCGCCGCCATAAAAGGGGCCGCCGCCGCCACCGCGCCGTCCGGGATGGGCCCAGGACTGGTAGAACATGAACCCGAAGATGCCCAGGACCAGCAGCAGCGCCAGCCAGTCCGGAATCTCGTCCTCGTTGCCACCTTGCCGCGCGGCCGCGGCGGCGCGCGCTTCTGCTTCCGAACGGTCGAGCGACAATTGCTGGATCAGCGCGTCTGCGCCGGCCTGAATGCCGCCCTCGTAATCGTTCTTGCGGAAATGCGGCAACACCTGGGTGTGGATTATCACAGACGACAGCGCGTCGGTCAGGATGCCTTCCAGGCCATAGCCCGCTTCGATACGGGTGGCGCGCTCCTTGGGCGCGACGATGAACAGCACGCCATTGTTCAGCTTCTTCTGGCCGATGCCCCAGGCCCGGCCCAGCTGATAGCCATAGTCGGAAATCTCATAGCCCTGCAGCGAAGGCAGCGTGACCACCACGAGCTGGCGCGAGGTGCTGGATTCCAGCGCCGCCAGCTTCTGGGTCAGCAGGCTTTCCGAGGCCGGCGACAGAATGTTCGCGCCGTCCACCACCCGCCCGGTGAGCGCCGGAAAGGTCGGCGCCGCCGCAGCGGGCACGATCAAGACAATGGCCGCAAGAATAGCGGCGAGAAACCGCATCGGAGGTTACGGCTTGGTCGTGCCGGGCTGGGCCGCTTCAGGTGCAGCCGCCGGTGCGGTCGCGCCCGGGAAGCTGACCACCGGCGCATTCTGTGCCGCCGCCGAGGCGGCAAACGGCGTCGCCTGCTTGTAGGAGCGGTAGAAGGTTGACGCCCAGAGCGAGCCGGGAATGGTCACCAGCTCGGTGTTATAGTCCTGCACGGCCGCATTGTAGTCGCGGCGGGCGATCTCGATGCGGTTCTCGGTGCCTTCGAGCTGGGACTGCAGCGCCAGGAAGTTCTGGTTTGATTTCAGGTCGGGATACTTTTCGCTGATCATCATCAGCCGGCCCAGTACGCCCGAAAGCTGGTCCTGCGCCTGCTGGAAACGCGCAAAGGCCGCCGGATCGGTGATCGAGGAGGCATCGATGGTGACGCGCGTCGCCTTGGCGCGCGCTTCGGTCACCGCGATCAGCACGGATTTTTCCTGCGCGGCATAGCCCTGCACCGTGGCGACCAGGTTGGGAATCAGGTCATTGCGGCGCTGGTAGGTGCCTTGGACGTTGGCCCAGGCAGCCTTCACCGCCTGATCCTTGGTTGGGATGTTGTTGACGCCGCAGCCCGCCACCGCAAAAGCCACGCCGATGGCGGCCAGCAGCTTGGGCAGATGTCTGAAAATCGTCATAGGCGCTCCTCCGGGGCGAATACCCGCGTTGAAAGATGAGGCAAGCCCACCGAACCGCAAGGGATAAATTGGACACTGCGGGACTTGATTTCCCGCCGGGGCTAATTACGCGGCACCGCCGCGTTGCGAACGGCCGCGTTCTTCACCGGCGCACCCTTGGCCTGGGCGTCGGCCAGCAGCGGACCGCAATTGGCGTCCTTGGCCAGGCCCGGATCGATAAAGGCGAAGATCGACGCCAGCGGCGACAGGAAGCCGAGCGCCGCCGCGAGGCCGCCTTGGGCGAGCGCCTGCCCCGCCTCCACACCCAGCACCGGCGCGTCCCATCGTCCGCTGACCGTGATGGGCGCGCGCAGGCGCACCAGCTGGAAGTTTTTCGGCTTGCCCTGGATGCGCAGGTTCAACGTCTCCTGCTGCATGTTGATAAAGCCGCCGCCCTCGATCCGCACCGGATCGGTGTCGATCAGAAAGCGCTGCGAGGTCAGAAGACCGTTCTTGGCGCTGAACGACGCCACGGCGCAGCGCAGCCGCGTATTGGAATTGTCGCCGCTGAGATTGAGGCTCAGCGCCGTCAGCAGGTCGATGCCGGTCCATTCCGCCAGGCTGTGGCGCATCCCGCCCGACGGCACCACCGCGGTCAGGGTACCGTTGGCCGTTGAGGCGGTTGCATGGACCGAATTTCCAGTGCCGGTCAGCACGGCGCGGGCTTCCAGCGTACCCTGGATGGGCTTGTCGGTGCCCTTGATGAAATTCTCGGCCTTCAGGTCGTTCAGACGCACATCCATGGTGGTGACGGGCACCGACTTGCGCGCGTCTATCTTCAGCGACCCCGACAGCTTGCCTTGCGTGAAGCCGAAGGCCAGCGGCTTGAGCTCCAGCACGCCGCCCTGCAGGCTGATATGGGTGTTGAGGCTGGTGAGCGGGAAGTCGCGCGAGCGGATGGCGCCGGCGCTGTAATCCACCTCCGCATTGGTCTGCCGCAGCCGTTCGGTGTGGATGGGCGTTTCGGGCAGCAGGTATTTGGTCGGGGCCGGCGCGTTCTTGCCGGCGCCGATCACTGCGCCCAGATCCTCGAACTGCAGCACCCGCGATGCCACCCTGCCGGCCAGGGAGGGGATTTCGTTGGAAGCATCAACCGAAAGATTGCCCGCGATGTCGGTTGATCCCAGCATGCCGTTGATGTCGTTGAGACGATAGAGATTGCCTTCGCGTATCACCGCCACCTTGAGCTTGTAGGGCGGCGTATTGGGCAGCACGAGGCCGGTGAGGAAATAGAGTTCGCTCAGCGTCGGGCCGGTGACATTGATGTCGGCGTTGAAACGGTCGAGATGGAAGGGCTGGGTGATCGCGCCGCTCACAACGGCATGGGTTTGCCCGGCCCGCACATCGGCTGTGAAGTGATAGGGCCTGCTGGCATCGACATTCAGCAGCGGGCCGCCTTTGACATCGGCCACGAACTTGTTGCGGTTCAGGGTGCCATTGCCGGTGAGCGAGAAGGCAGCTTTCCCGCCATGGCTGGTCTCCTCCGACGACACGGTGCCGGTGAAACGCATCTTGCGCACGTCATCCTCGATCAGAACCTTGCCGTCATTGACCAGGAAGCGCTTGATCGGCGGCAGGTGCCAGGGCTCGCTATTGCCCTCCCCGTCCCAGTTGGTCCGCCCGGTGGCGTCGCGCACCACCAGCACATCGGGCTGGTCGAACTTGACCAGCGGCAGGATGAGATTGCCGAACAGCAGCGGGATCAGGCGAAGCTCGACCCGCGCATGGTTGACCCTGGCCGCCTGCGCCCGGCCATTCTTGCCCGAAGCGAGCCAGGACGGATTTCCGATATAGAGCCCGCCCACATCTATGATGGGCTGGAAGGTAAACAGCTTGACCCCAAGATTGCCCTCGATCCGCACCTCGCGCCCGGTGCGGTCCGACAGATAGCGGCCCAGCGGCCCGCGCATCTGGTTCCAGTCGAGGAAATAGAGTGTGACGATCACCGCGACCAGGAAGGCCAGCAGGGTGATCCCGGTCCATTTGAAAAAACCGTTCCAAGTGAAGCGGAAGTCGCGAAAATCGGACATCACGCGGTGGCGCGCGCCCTGAAGGGCGGATTTCAGCCGGTTTTTCTCAGTATGCTCCGTAACGGACATGACAAATCAATCACTTAGGTGATGCTTCCCCAATGGCTAACGCTTGAGAGGGCATAGGGCTTCCCCCAAAAATGAAACTTTCCGCTGATCTGCTACGTTGGGAACCGCAGGAACCAGGTAGGAATGAGTCGTGAAGCGGCCGCGCGTTAGTCCCTGGGTCCTGTTCAAGGAAGGATTAGAGGCTTTCGTTGACGATCATGCGCTGACTCGCGGCGCGGCCATCGCCTTTTATGCCGTCACCGCCATCGCGCCGGTCCTGTTCATCGCCACCGCCATCGCCGCCCTGGTGCTGGGCCAGGATGCCGCCAGCGGGGCCGTCTATTACCAGCTTCGCCGCATCATGAGCGCCGAAAGCGCTGACCTTGTGCAACTGGCCATCCTGCATGTGCGGGGCAGCGAACACACGCTGGCCGGCAGCATCATCGGCATCATTACCCTGGTGGTCGTGGCCTCCGGCTTCTTCACCGAGATCGAAGACGCGCTGAACGTGATCTGGAAAGCGCCGCGCAAGGAATCTTATTTCTACCAGATCCTGCGCGGGCGGGTGATGAGCCTGACGCTGGTCATAGGCCTGGGCTTTCTGCTGCTGCTGTCCATGCTGATCGCCACCGCCGTGCGCGTGCTGGGCCGGGTGCTGGAACGGGTCAGCGAGTTTTCCGACCTGGTGATCGGCATCGTCAACATGGGAATTTCACTCACCATCGTCTCCCTGCTGTTCGCGGGACTCTACAAGGTGCTGCCCAACCGCCGGCTGGAATGGCGCGACGTGATGGTGGCCTCGGTCGGCACCGCCATCCTGTTCGAGGCCGGCCAGACGGTGATCGGCTATTATTTGGCCAATCTGATTTCCGCCAACATCTATGGCGCGGCAGGCGGCATCATCGTGCTGCTGATCTGGGTCTATTATTCCGCGCAGATTTTCCTGCTGGGCGCGGAGTTCACCAAGGTCTGGGCCCGCCATTACGGCAGCCAGCAGAACCGCGAACTCAAAAAGCCGGAAGGCGGTTCGCCGACTCCAGCGCCGGCAAAGGTGTAAAGCCGCGTGCTTGGTTTGCGGCTAGCTGCGCTTCAGGGGCAGTAAGCTGGGTGGTCAGGAAATCGGCGCGTTCCTGCGCGGGTGCGTCCCCGGCCAAGGCCGCGATGCCGTACCATTTCAGCGCCTGCTTCAAATCCTGCGCTACGCCCAGTCCCCGCTCGTGCAGCACACCCAGATCGAAGGCGGAATCGACATAGCCACGCGCCGCGGCACGGGCGAACCATTCCGCCGCTTTGGCTTCATCTTTCTCGGTACCCAGGCCTTCGGCATAGGCGATGGCCAGATTGTGCATCGCCTTGAGATTGCCGCGCGCCGCCGCCGCGCTGAACAGATCGAAGGCGCGGACGGGATCGGCGGTGACACCGGTCCCCTGCCCATACAGCGTTCCCAGCACATACTGCGCCACCGGATGGCCATCGCGGGCGGCCGCCACGCTCCAGCGGACGGCTGCGGCGGTATCTTCGCCCACCTGCGCGCCGCGCAAATAGGCCACGGACAGCGCGACCCTCGCCCGGGCATCGCCGGCGTCGGCCAGGGCGATGGTGCGCGCCAGCCCGGCCGGGGCCAGCCGGCGGGGCGTGGTGCCGCTGCCCGCCAGATCGGCGGAGGTGGCGCGCGCCGTGTCACCCAAGGTGAGACCGGCGCAAAGAAACAGCGTCGCCAGCGACAGCGCCCCTATCGCCAGCCAGCGCAGGCGGGCGCCGGTCTTTGGCGCGGGCTCTTCGGGCACCGGGCGGGCCTTGCCGCGCGCGGCCTGCAGCACATCCGCCATTTCGGCCCGCGACAGGAGGGCAAGCGGCTCAGGCTCCAGCGGCGCGAGCAGCGGAACAGGCGCCCCTTCCTGCGGATCGACGATTTCCTGAAGCACGGCCACTTCTTCAGCCGCCGGTTCCGGAACAGTTGCGGCGGGCTCCGGTTTTGCCTCTGCCTTCGTCGGCACGACACCCAGGGACAACAGTTTCTCTTCCAGCGCCGCGATGGCGCGGGCCTGGTCGCGCGCGGTGGCTTCTGCCCGGACCTCCAGCGCATTCAGGGCGCGCTCGAAAACCCGCAAGCGGCGTTCCAGCCAGGCATCGGGCAGCGCAACGCCCGGTTCCGGCGCCGGTACGGGCGCCATCAGCTCTGCCAGCAACGCGGCCTTGCCGGTGAAATGACCGCGGAAAGCATCGCGCGTCACACCGGCCTCAGCGCACAGCATGGCGATGGAGAATTTCGCATCGCCCCGCGCCAGTATCGCGCGCGCCGTTCCCAGCAATTTTGCCCTGTCGTCCAGATCGTTCTGATCCATCGCCGCCCCCAGCCGAAACGCAAGGCTACAAGCCGCCCGTTACCAGCGCGGTGCTGCAATTGGCGCAATTCAAAGACAAATTTAAGCGACCTTTAGGCAGGTTCCGCGCTAGCCCTTGGCGCGGCGGCCATACAGCAGGGTCACGTTGATGCGGCGGTTCTCATAGCCCTGCTGAAACCGGATGGTGTCGGTTTCGTGGAACAGGTCGGAATCGAAGATCACCGCCCGGTTGGCGCGGTACGGCACCGTCACCGAGGTCGCGCCCGCATTCTTCAGGAAGATGCGGGGGGATTCCACGTCGCCATTATACTTGTCGAAGTCCCAGTCCAGCGGCGCCGCCTTGTCCCACACCACCAGCCCACCATGCGCGGGATCAAGATTGGCTTCGTCCGGCGTGATCCAGAAATTGACGTTCACTGCCGCCTCATCGGCATGGATCTTGATGCCGCTCATGGCGGAATCGTACTTGAACGCCCAGAGATAGCGCAGCGGGTGACCGCCAAAGATGGCGGGAAAGATGTCGCGGAATTCGTCGGCGATCTGGGCCAGCAGGGGCGCGGCAAAACCATGCTCGGGAAAGGCGCCGAGATAACCATCCTCATAGGCCTGACGCCAGACATTGGAGCCCAGGCAGAAGCGCCGCAGCGCCGCCAGCGCCTCGGGCGTCAGCAGGTTGTCGATCACCACCAGCTGCTGGTTGCTGGCGCGCCACTCATCAGAGACTTTTGCGGCATTGGCGGGATTGATCGCGGGCCCGGCGAGTTTTTCACCGCCGTCGAGGAATAGCGGACCATCGACGCGGGCGCGGCTGCCCAGCCAGGCCTGCTGCTCGGCATCGTGTCGCGCCTTCTGCGGCAAAGGTCCCGGCGGATTGCCCGCGACGGAAGTCTGCGCCGCCTCGCGGAAAACCGCGAAGCCCTCCGCCACCCGGTCGCTTTCGCACAGCACATGACCGCGATAGTTCAGCAATTCGGCATGACCCGGACGCAAGGCCAAGGCGCGGTCGAAACTGGCCAGCGCTTCAGCGAAGCGCTGCAACACCCGCAAGGTGATGCCGCGGTTCTTCCAGGTCTCGGCATTGTTCGGATTCTGCGCCAGCGCCTGGTCGAAACTGGACAGCGCCTCGTCCTCGCGCCCCAGTTCGTGCAGCGCGTTGCCCCGGTTGACCAGTGCGCCTTCATGTCCGGGCCGCAGCGCCAACACCCGGTCATAGCTGGCCAGCGCCTCGCCCGCGCGTTTCATTTCGCGATAGGCATTGCCGCGATTGAACAGCGCATCGGCGAAATCGGGCCGCGCCGCCAGCGCGCGGTCGTAACTGGCCAGCGCCTCGTCGAAGCGGCCCATATTCTTGAGGACATTGCCGTAATTCAGCAGCGCCTCGGGCACATCAGGACTGGCCTGCAAGGCACGGCCGATCAGATCGAGCGCTTCGGCGTTGCGCCCCTGCTGCGCCCGCACCACCCCTAACAGGTGAAGCGGCGCGAAAGCGCCCGGTGCGGCCTCCAGCAGTTGCAGGTAAAGCCGCTCAGCCTCCGCCAACTGGCCGCGCTGATGCGCGCCCACCGCCTGGGCATGGAGGGAAGACAAATCCATGCCCCGTTTTGGAATCTTGTCGGGCCCATGACAAGTCCCGTCAAAACCTGGGACTTAGAACATGTAGGGCTTGCGGTGCGGGCGGCTGAGCCAGCGATTGGCCTCATCGTCATTCTTGAAGCGCTCGGCCACCGGGTCCCAGAACAGCTTGCGATTCAGATGCATCGCCGCCTGATGCACCAGGCAGGTGGAACAGGCGCGATGGCCGATCTCGGCCGGCGCGCTGGGCGTCTTGCGGCTGCGGATCGAGTCCAGCCAGTTTCCGTGCTGCTCGGTGCTGCGATACAGATGAATTTCGTTCGGCCCGATCACGCTGGTGAGAATTTTGGGATCGCTGGCGGTCAAAGGGCCGGGCGATTTCTGGCCGAAGGATGGATCGCTGGCGGTCACCGCCGCGTCGCCGCGCGTCACCAGTATCCAGCCCTTGGAGCCGATGAACTTCACGCCATTGGGGAAGTCGCCGGAAATATCCATGGTCACGCCATTGGCATAGACCGCATGGGTGAGGAATTTGCCGTGCACATTCCAGAGCCCGCTTTTGGGAAACTCGGCGCTGCCCCAGACTTCGACCGGCCCGGTCAGTTCGGTGTCCATGCCCCAATGGGCGGTATCGACATGATGCGCGCCCCAGCCGGTGATCATGCCGGCGCCGAACTGCTCGCAGCGCAGCCAGCCCGGACGGCTGAACGTACCGTCCTGCGGATGCACCCGGATCTCGGTGTAATAGACATCGGGCGTCGAACCCAGCCAGGCGTCGTAATTGAGATTGGACGGCACCGGCATGGGCGGCGCATCGGGCCCTGACGGATCGCCCGGCAGGCCGACTTCGACATGCCGCAGCGCGCCGATACGGCCATTGCGCACCAGTTCGCAGGCCCGGCGGAATTGCGGCCAGGGATCGTCCGAACGCTGCTGCGAGCCGATCTGCAGGATACGTCCACTGGCCTTCACGGCGTCGCTGAGGGTGCGGCCATCGGAAATGGTCAGCGAGGCCGGCTTTTGCAGATAGACATCCTTGCCGGCGCGCACCGCATGGACCGCCGGAATGGAATGCTGATGGTCGGGCGTGGAGATGATGACCGCGTCAATGTCCTTGCGCGCCAGAAGCTCGTGATAATCGCCGAAGCCGCGGGTGCCCATGTAATCGCGGCCCAGTTTCTTGGCGTAGGCCTCGTCGACGAAGCGCTGGCCGGAGACCATCCGCCGGCTGTCCAGGTCGCATACCGCCACGACCTGGGCATGGTCGTATTTGAACGTCTCGCGCAGGTCGTGGATGCGGCTGATGCGCCCGATGCCGATGGCGCCAATGGCGATGCGGTTGCTGGGCGCATTCTGGCCGAACACGCTGGAGGGAACGATGGCGGGCGCGGCCATTGCCGCCAGTCCCGTCTTCAACACGCTGCGCCGGGTGGTGTGCTGCACCATGCCGTCCTCCCTCAAAGACCGCGAGAGCCTAGCACAACCGGCTTAATCCGGCTTCAGGGCGCGGGTCAGAAAACGGGTGAGGTTTTCAACGAGCGCGGCGCGCGAGCGTCCGGTGCGATGGGCTTCGCGGCTGGTCTGGTGCAGCGCACCCACGATGGCCTGGCCGATGATGCCGGCATCAAAGGAGCGGCAGGCGCTGCCGTCGCGCGCGGCTTCGCGCACCATGTCAGCCCATTCCGCGCCCCATTGGGCCAGGAGCGAGCGAACCTCCGCGCCTTCGGCGTCGATTACCGCTTCGTCGGTCATGGCGGCGCGCAGCACGCCGGGATGGCTGTCGGAATAATCAGAGATCGCATGCAGCGTGGCGGAGATGCGCTGTTCCAGCGTCTGGCCGGGGCTGCGATGGACGCCGACATGGGCATCCAGCTCCAGCCGCGCATCCTCGACGAAGGACAGGAAACAGGCACGCTTGTCGGGATAGTGCAGATAGAAAGTGCCGTGGCCGAGCCCGGCTTCGCGCGCGATGTCCTGCGGACGGGTCGCGTCGTAGCCGCGTTCCACGAACAATTTGCGCGCCGCCTGCTTCAGCCGGGCAAGACTTTCCGGTTTCCGGCGATTGCTGGAAATGGGCGAAGAATCGAGAATGGTAGCGATACCGGACATGGGCTGACTTCACGCGGAGCGCGGGTGAAAGTCAACGATCCAAATTTCGCAAATGTATACAGCGCCGAAGAAAAACTTATTGCACCTGCGTAACGGCGCGCAACCAGCCGCGATAAAGCAGGTCGCGTTCGCGCCTCTTCATCGCCGGGCGAAACCGCCGGTCGAGCGCCCAGCGGGCGGCGATGTCGCGTTCGCTTTTAAACAATCCCGCCCCCAAACCCGCCAGATAGGCGGCGCCCAGCGCCGTGGTCTCGGTGACCACCGGACGATCCACCGGCAAGCCGGTGAGGTCGGCCAGGCGCTGGCAGAACCAGTCATTGGCCACCATGCCGCCATCCACTTTCAATGCTCGCAGACGCGAAAGGCCGGCCGCCGCCATGTCGCGGCGCATGGCGTCCAGAAGGTCACGCGTCTGGTAGCAGACCGCATCCAGCGCCGCGCGAACGATCTCGGCGCGGCCGACATCGCGGGTCAGGCCCAGGATCGCGCCGCGCGCCGCCGGGTTCCAATAGGGCGCGCCCAGGCCGGTAAAGGCCGGAACGAAGTAGAGGCCCTCCGCCGCCTTGGCGCGCTTGGCCAGCGCTTCGCTTTCGGGCGAACTGGCCAGAATACCCAGTTCGTCGCGCAGCCACTGCACCACCGCGCCGGCAACAAAGATGGAGCCTTCTATCGCATATTGTTTTTGCGCCAGTGCCGTCGCCAGCAGGCGATTGCGCGACTTCGGCACTTTCTTTCCCGTATTGACCAGCGCGAAACAGCCCGTGCCGTAGGTGGACTTCACGTCGCCCGCCGCGAAACAGGCCTGGCCGAAACTCGCCGCCTGCTGGTCGCCGGCCACGCCCAGGATGGGAATCGCCGCGCCCAGCAGCAGAGCATCGGTCTTGCCGAAATCGCCCCGGCTTTCGCGCACCTCCGGCAGGATGGCGCGCGGCACGCCGAACAGCTTGAGCAGCGAGGCGTCCCAGTCCCGCGTCTTCAGGTTCCACAGCAGGGTGCGCGACGCGTTGGTGACGTCGGTGGCGTGCACAAGGCCTTTGGTCAGATTCCAGATCAGCCAGCTGTCGATGGTGCCAAAGGCAAGATCGCGGCCTCTCAAACCTTTGACGTTCTTCAGCAGCCATTCCAGCTTGGTGGCGGAAAAATACGGGTCAAGCAGCAGGCCGGTCTTGCGCGTGATGCCTGGCTCCAGTCCGCGCTTTTTCAGCGCCGCGCAGCGCGCCGCGCCGCGCCGGTCCTGCCACACAATCGCATTGTGCAGCGGCGCCCCTGTCTTCTTGTCCCAGATCAGCGAGGTCTCGCGCTGGTTGGTGATGCCGATGGCAGCGACGTCTCCCGCCTCCACGCCTTTCAGGACGGCCCGGGCACAGGCCAGCGCCGCCTGCCAGATCTCGCGCGGGTCATGCTCCACCCAGCCATTGGCGGGATAGACCTGGCGCAAGGGGACGGCGTGGCTGCGGACGGGGCGGGCCTGGGAATCAAACAGGATGGCCCGGGTCGAGGTAGTCCCCTGATCCAGGGCCAGGATGAAGCTTTTGCGCGGGTTCATGGGGCGAAAAGGCACACCAGTTCGCCCGCCCAAGGCAAGAGACTTAATCGGCTGTTAATGATCGCCCTGTTAAAAAATGCCCGGAAATGGCCGCAAAAAGCGGCTTCTTGCAGAACGCATAGGGGATTCACGTGGGGCTTACCGCACACGACATGAGTGACATGGGCCGGCTGGCCCAGCTCGCCATGAGCCCGCAATCGGGCACCAGCCGCGAGGAGATCTACCTCGCCGTCGCCTCCCTCTACCGCATCCAGGGCGCCGGACTGAACAACCGCGAACGCGAACTGATGCGCGAAATTCTCAAGCGCCTGACCCGCGATGTGGAAATGGCGATCCGCATCGCCCTGGCCGAGCGCCTGGCCGAAGACTCCACCGCACCGCATGACCTGATCCTGCTGCTGGTGGACGATTCCATCGAAGTCGCCCGGCCGCTGATCATCAATTCCCCGCTGCTCACCGAATCCGACGTGCTCAAGATGATCGCCGAAGCCGGCATCGGTCATCAGGTTGCCGTGGCGGGCCGCCCCAATATCGGCGTACCGGTCACCGACGCGCTGACCAAGTGCGATGCGGAATCGGTGTTGGTGGCGCTGGTGCGCAATGCCACGGCCAGGATATCCAGCAGCGGCTACGAAACGCTGGTGCAGAAGTCGCGCGCCATGTCCGGGCTGCAGGAACCGCTGATCCGCCGTCCCGACCTGCCGCCGCAGCTTGCCAACAAGATGTGCGAATGGGTCTCGGACGTCCTCAAGACCTACATCACGACCAACTACAAGATCGACGCCCGGGATGTGGACGCCGCCATGTCCAAGGCCAATGTGGTGCTCAAGAGCGAGCCGCAGGGTCCCAAAACCCCGCCCGCCGACAGCGCCCAGAAACTGATCGAGAAGATGGCCGCCAGCGGCCAGCTCAAGGCCGGCTTCCTGATGCGGGTGCTCAGCCAGGGCCAGACCGACCTGTTCGACCTCGCCTTCGCCCGGCTCCTGGATATCGATCTGGTCCGCTTCCGCGCGGCCTTTTATGAAGGCGGTACGCGCCCTGTGGCGCTGTCCTGCCGCGCCGCCGGCATCGACCGCTCCGTGTTCCCCACCGTCTTCAACCTGTCGCGCCAGGCGCGCGGACTGGCTGCCAACCTCAACGGCGCCGAGACACAGGCGGCAGATGCCATCTTCGCCGGCTTCACCCGCCAGACCGCGCTGGAAGAACTGCGCTCCACCCTGCCGCAGTAGTTTTTTCTCACCCCTCCGGTTTCAGCTTCCGCGCAGCTACGCTGCGCTCACTGAAACCACCTCCCCCTTGTGGCGCTTTGCGCCAAGGTGGAGGCGGACCTGTGTGTGCGTAAAGATCATGCTAGAGTACAGGTCATGACCAAGCTCCATTTCACCGCCGCTTCCGACGCCGCCCAGGCCTTGGCGGACATGCGCGCCCGCCACGACGATGCGGGGCCGCAGGACGCCGACGTGATCGTGGCGCTGGGCGGTGACGGTTTCATGCTCCAGACCCTGCACGCCTTCACCGGCAAGGGAAAACCGATCTACGGCATGAACCTGGGATCGGTCGGCTTCCTGATGAACGAGTATCGCCAGGAAGATCTTCTGGAGCGCCTGGCCGCCGCCGAGAAGGCAGAAATACACCCCCTGAAGATGCAGGCACACAGCCCCAAGGGCGTCACCGAGGCGCGCGCCTTCAACGAGGTCTCGCTGCTGCGCGAAACCCGCCAGGCCGCCAAGATCCGCATCATGGTCGACGGCAAGCCGCGCATTTCCGAACTGATCTGCGATGGCGTGCTGGTTTCCACGCCCGCCGGGTCCACCGCCTACAATCTCTCGGCGCACGGCCCGATCCTGCCGATCGACGCCGCCCTGCTGGCCCTGACGCCGATTTCCGCCTTTCGCCCCCGCCGCTGGCGGGGTGCGCTGCTGCCCCACCGCGCCAAGGTGCGGTTCGAAATACTGGAAAGCGTCAAGCGTCCGGTCAGCGCCGTGGCGGACGATTTCGAAGTGCGCGACGTCAGCGCGGTGGACGTGGCCGAGGACCGCTCGATCGCCATGACCATGCTGTACGATGCCGGACATAACCTGGACGAGCGCATCCTGTCGGAGCAGTTTTCCGACTGATCTGGCGGATTTTCCGCACAAAACTGCTTTATTTCACTAAGCCTTAACGCCCATTAATGTAATTTGGGAAAACAGCACCCCTTGTCGGGGTCGCGTGGGTGTGGGTGATGAGCGGCTATCGTTTCGACCGGCTGAAGGTACTCGTCGTGGACGACAATGCGCATATGCGCAAGCTCGTCATCACGATCCTGCAGGCATTCGGCGTCACCCAGATTTTCGAGGCCGATGGCGGCGAGAAGGCCTGGGGCAAGCTGCGCGAAATCAATCCGGACGTGCTGGTGCTGGACTGGGTGATGGAAGGCATGTCGGGCATCGAGCTGGTGCAGAAGATCCGCACCGATCCGCAGACCCCCAACCCTTTCGTGCCGGTCATCATGCTGACCGGCCACACCCATATCGATCATGTGCGCCTGGCGCGCGATGCCGGCGTCAATGAATTCATCGCCAAGCCGGTAGCGGTGAAGACGATCATGTCGCGGCTGGTGTCGGTGATCGAGCATCCCCGTCCCTTCGTGCGCACCAGCGTCTATTTCGGTCCTTGCCGGCGCCGGCGCGGCGCCGACGAATATCGCGGCCCCGAGCGCCGCGCCGAATCCAAACAACAGGCAGCGGAGTAACACCCATGTCCCGTCAGCAACCCATTGAACTCTTCATGCCGCCCAACATGCTCAAGGCCAAGGTCGGCGGCGGGCTGGGCGGCATCGACATGGCCGCGATGAAGCGCGCGGAAGGCGCGCTGGACAATCTCAAGTCGGAATTCAGCGACTGGATCGCCGACGATGTGAAAGTCCTGATGGCGGCGCGGGCGGCTTTCGCCCAGTCCCCGGACGCTGCCTCGCGCGGCGCGCTGATGCGCGCGGCCCATGACATCAAAGGCCAGGCCGCGACCTTCAACTTCCCCCTGATATCGCGCGTCGCCGGTTCGCTGTCGCGCCTGATCGGCGAACTGCCGGAAAGCCAGGCCTTGTCGCTCGGCCTGGTGGATGCGCATGTCAACGCCATCCAGGTGATCCACCGCCAGGGTATCCAGGACACCAACGACAAGATGGCCCAGACGCTGTGCGCCGAGCTGGATGCGCGGGTGGAAGAGACGCTGAAGCCTAAGAAGTAGATTTCTTGGAGTCGGAAAACAGGCTCAGCAGGCCTGAATTGAATGACAGCGCCGAACTCGGCGTGGAATTTCCGCTTCCCAGCCCGAACAGATTTCCGAACAGGCTTTGGCCGCCGCGCGGCTGCCAGTTCATCACGCTCGCCAGCAATATCTGAATCTCGTCATTCTGCGCCGTCACCACATGGGCGCGCGCCTTGTCAGCGGCCGGAGCGGCTGTGGGCGTGATGTCGGCCAGCGTCACGACGCGAACCGTGTCCTTGGCGCCCGGCTGGCGCAGTGCCCAGTCATAGACTTCGCGCACCGATTTGGCGCGCCCGTCTCCATGATAGAAAACCGACTTGTTGGCGCTGGCTGCCTGGGGAAATTGGACCGCGGCGCTGGCGCCTGGATCTTTCTCGGCCAGGCGGATCAGCTTGGTGGCGGCGTCGGGCCCCAGGAAATGGGCGGCATAGAGCTCGCCGCCGCAAATCTCGCGGCCCAGGCTCGCCTGAAGCTGGCCTTGCGTCGACTTGGCATGTTCGCCCGCCATAAGCGCGCAAATCTGCGGATCCTTGCGCAGCGCCAGGATGGATTGCTTGACCGATGCATCGGCGCGGTAGCGGCCATTGGCGTCGCGGCTGATGGCGTTCGCCAGATTGCCGATGCCATGCTGGGCGCCATGCTCCTTCACCAGTCCCAGCCAGGTCTGATCGATGAACTGGAACAGGCCGGTGGCCGATGAGGTCGAAGATTGCGCGTTGGGCTTGAGACTGGACTCGCGCATCGCGGTGCCCAGCAGGTAATGGAAATCCGAACCCGTGGCGGCCGCCGCATGTTTCAGCGCGGCCAGCACGGATGAACGATCTGCTGCCCCTGAGGCGCCTGCCTGCATGGGGGGAATGTCGGTCTTTATGGTTAACCGTTCCTTACCGGCGGTCTGCCCCGCTTCAGGGGGGCTTATTTCAACGCAAGGGCCAGCGGGGATTCGGCCGGCTTGGGCCAGGGTTGCGGATCGCTATGGCCCCAGACCGGGCCCGGCCAGGCGGGATCGCCCTTGCGGCGGCCTATGACATGGACATGGAGCTGCGGCACCATGTTGCCCAGGTTGCCGACATTGATCTTCTCCACGCCCGGCAGGGTGCGCACGATCTTCGAGAGTTTCACGATCTCGCTCATCATCTGCGCCTGGTCGGCCGCATCAAGGTCGCACATCTCGATCACGCCGGGCCGGCGCGGGACCAGCAGGCCCCATTGATATCGGGCATCGTTGTAGAGAAAGACGCGGCTCAGCGGCCAGTCGGCCAGCTGATGGGTCAGCGAGGTAATAACCGGGTCAACCGCGAAATCACTCATGCAAATCTCCTGATGCGAATCTTCGGGGATCGAAGGCCGGATTGATCTTGTTCTTTCCCAGCACGATGCCGGCCATCAGGTCCGCGATGGCGGGCGCCAGCAGGATACCATTGCGGAACTGCCCGCCCGCCACAAAAATATTGCTCAGGAGCGGCCCCAGCAGGGGCAGTCCGTCAGGGCTTTTGGGCCTGAGGCCCGCCCAGTGGTCGGCCAGTATCCAGTGCCCGAGGGCGGGGATCAGGCTTTGCGCCCGCGCCCGCAAGTCATCGCGCACGGCGGGCGACAGGCTGGTGTCGAAACCGGTCTCCTGCATGGTGGCGCCCACCAGCAGGCGCCGTTCGCCGTCCCGCTCGCGCGGTACCAGATAGACGCCGTTCCCCCAGATCACCGGAACCGGCAAGGCATCGCTCTCCGGCGGCGCCAAGGCGATCATCTCGCCCTTGACCGGGGTGATGGGGATATCCCCCAGCAAACCGCTCCAGGCTCCCGCCGCGATCACAAGGGCGTCGGCATGGTGGCGGCCATAGGGCGTCATCACCGACGCCGCGCCGCCCCGTTCCTCGATGGTCACGGCCGCTTCCTGGGGGATAAGAATTCCGCCCGCCTTCAAGAAGGCTATGGTCAGGGCCTCGCCCAGCGCCCGGTTGTCGACCCGCGCCTCGTCCGCCACCCACAGCCCGCCGGGAATGTCTTCCCCAAGCATCGGCGCCAGCGCCCGCGCTCCGGCGCCGTCCACCACCGTGCCCCGGCTGCGCATCGCCTCAAACTGGGCGGCATCCCCTGCCAGCAGCAACGCACCGCCCCGGACAAAGCCAATCCCGATCCCGCTGGTCTGTTCGAGCTCGGCGGCAAAGCCGGGCCAGAGGCTGTTCGAATGGAGGGCGAAGGTGCGCTCGGCCTCGGCGGCCTCTTCCAGCTCGGCGGTCACGGCCAGCATGCCTGCCGCCGCCCAGGTCGCGCCCTGCGCCGGCTGTCCCCGGTCGAGGACCGTGACCTCAGCGCCGGCCTGTAAAAGCCGCCAGCCGATGGCCAGGCCCGCCACCCCGGCGCCGACAATCACGACCGTCATGCCTGATTTCATGTCTGGCCCCGCGCCACGCCCTGCCCTGCCGCGATAAATGCCATGACGCCAACAGCATAGACCAAGAGGCTAAAGCGATCTGGGAAGATGCAGGCGACCAGAAATGTCGCCGCAACCAGCCAAGTGACAACAGAAACATGGCCCCGCCCCAGCACCGTCAGGACGCTCAGGGCCAGCATCAGGAACATCGCCGCCAGCGCCCGGGCGGGCTCAGCCAGAGCGAACCCGAAGGGGATCATCAAGAGCCCCAGCGGCAGGACGGGAAGCACCGGCCGGCCTTCGCGGCGGGCCAAGGCCTCGCCTGCCCCGGCGGCCAGGAGACCCACCGGCAGCAGGACGCCGCCGACCCAGGAATGATGCAGCGCGACCGCCACCGCCGCAGCCAGCAAGCCGGTCCCCGCCGCCGTACGCCAGGCCCAGGCCGGGAATTCCGGTAGGCTCGGCGCCAGCCGGTCGAACAGCAGGTCGGGATTCAAAACGGTCATGGGGCTTCTATAGCGTCCGGCAGGCACTATGTAACGGATACGCCCCGGACCGTATTATGGGGGCGATCATCGGAGATGCGGATCATGGAAAAGGCAACATTCGGCGCAGGCTGCTTCTGGGGCGTGGAGGATTTCTTCCTGCAGGTGCCCGGGGTCAGCGATGCGGTCAGCGGCTATGCCGGCGGCACCACCGACAGCCCGACCTATCGCCAGGTTTGCGGCGGCGACACCTATCACGCCGAGGTCGTGGACGTGACCTTCGACCCGGCGCAGGTGTCCTACGGCACGCTGGTCGACCTGTTCTTCCGGATGCACAACCCTACCACCAAGGACCGTCAGGGCCCCGACCATGGCACCCAGTACCGGTCGGTGATCTTCACCCACAGTCCGGAACAGGCCCGCATCGCCGCCGAACGCAAGGCGGCGGTGGATGCCTCAGGCAAGTGGAAGACTCCGGTGGTAACCCAGATCGAGCCCGCCCCGACTTTCTGGAAAGCCGAGGAAAGCCACCAGCGCTATTTCCAGAAGCACGGCGGGCACTGTCACGTCAGCTATGCGGAGCTGGCGAACGAATAGCTATTTGCCGCTGGCGCCGCGAACGCTGAAGGTCGCCGCCACGCGGGTGCCGTCGGACAGATGCAGCACCACCGGCACCTTGCCGCCGATCTTCATCAGCGATGTGGGACGCATGCACATCAGGTGAAGACCGCCGGGCGCAAAACTGACCTTGCCGCCCGCCGGCACATCCACCTTGTCGACATGCTCCATCCGGCTCATGCCGCCCTGGCTGCTGGACTTGTGCATCATCAGCGTGCTGCAGCCGTCGGACTGCGCACCCAGGAGGGTGAGGTCGCTTTTGCCGGTATTGTGGACATTGAAATAGCCGCCCGCCGGCAGCGTACCAGGCAGGGCGCGGAACCAGGCATCGGTGACGTTGACGGATGCGGCCGAAGCCGGGGCCGTCAAGGCCAGGAGGATCGCAAGACTAAGCCGCTGCTTCACGTTCCGCTTTCTCCTCATTCAGGCGCATGGTCACCAGCACCACGATCATGGCGGCAAAGCTGGTGAGCGTGCCGGGCAGCCAGATGATCAGCCCGCCATAATGCTGATCGTTCAGGGCCGTCATGTCCATCACCCGGCCGCAGATTGTATAGACCGGATAGATGTCGCGCTCGGTCAGGGACAGGATGGCGCCCAGCACCATCTGGGGCAACTCGATCACCAGGATCAGAAGCGCCCGCATCAGGTGTGACAGGCGGGCGGGCGGCTTGGCGCGGCTGTCCAGGATCAGGGCCCAGAACATCACGCCGTTGATGGCCATGGTCCAGTTCATGAACTCGTAGATCCAGGCGTCCAGCATGACCCGGGTGTGGATCTGGGGGATCAGCCAGAAATAGAGCAGCGCGATGAACAGGAAGGGCGCCATTACCGGATGCTGCAGGAACGACAATGTCGCCTGCACCGGACGCGAGGCGACCACGGGTTTGAGAAAATCCGGCATGCCAGCCAGCAGCACCGGCCCGCTCATGCCCAGCGCGATGAAGAAGGCGCCGAAATGATGCAGCACGAAATGCGCAGCCCGGTGCACGAAGAACATGTGCTGGGCGTAATAGTCGATCTGGGTCTGCAGCACGATCCAGAAGCTGGCGATGCCCAGCAGGAAACACAGGCTGCGCCACAGCGGCGGATGCTGGTCTTTCGGCAGTACGCGAAGACCGCGTGCGAACCAGCCCAGCGTCAGCCCGGTCGCCAGATAGATCGGCCAGGAAAATTCCCACGGCATCCAGAACGGCAGGTCGGCGGGGTAGTGATAACAGACCCAATAGATCACCGCGCCCACTGCCAGCAGCGCGCCGTACCACAGCCAGTCCCGGGAAAAGCGTCCAATCATCGCGGGCGAACTTAGCCGCAGTGCGGCTCTCGCCAAAGCGTGATAAGGACGCGGACCCATGAAGATTTTCCGCCTTTTTCCCGCCCTTATTCTTGCGCTGGTGCTGGCCGGCTGCTCTGACGCGCCGCCCTGGCACATGACAGACATTTCGGGCGGCATGCCGAAGCTGAAATTCCACATGAGCTCGGGCGGCAAGCCGGTCACGGCGGAGGATTTCCGCGGCAAGGTGGTGGCGCTCTATTTCGGCTTCACCCACTGCCCCGATGTCTGCCCCGGCACGCTCGCCAACCTGACCGACGCGCTGGCCAAGGTGAACAGCCCGGACACGCGCATCCTGTTCGTCACCGTCGATCCGGACCGCGATACCGACAAGGTAATGGCGGAGTATGCCGCCGCCTTCACGCCACAGATGGTGGGCCTGCGCGGCGGACGCAACGAGATCGCGAGCCTCGCCCGCACCTGGCGCATCGCCCATTCGGTGGACAAAGGCCCGCCCTATGATGTCAACCATTCCAATGCGGTCTATTTCTTCGACCGCGAAGGGCGCACGCGGCTGGTCACCACCGACACCAGCGATACCGCTGCGGTGGCCGAGGACGTCAAACGTCTCTTAAATTAAATGTGCAACGCGGCCTTGTCGGCTGCCAGCACCGCTTCGTGCATCATCTCGGACAGAGTCGGATGCGGGAAGATGGTGTGCGACAGCTCGGCATCGGTCAGCTCGCCCGACTTGGCCACGACATAACCCTGGATCAGCTCGGTGACTTCGGCACCGATCATGTGCGCGCCCAAGAGCTCGCCCGTGGTCTCGTCGAACACCGTCTTGATCAGGCCTTCCGGCTCGCCCAGGGCGATGGCCTTGCCGTTGCCGATGAAGGGGAACTTGCCCACCTTGATCTTGCGGCCGGACTCTTTCGCCTTGGCCTCGGTCATGCCGACGGAGGCGACCTGCGGCCAGCAATAGGTGCAGCCCGGCACGTTGGCGGTGTTGAGCGGATGCACGCCCTTCACGCCCGCGATCTTCTCGGCCACGATCACGCCTTCATGCATGGCCTTGTGCGCCAGCCAGGGGCCGCCGACCAGGTCGCCGATCGCCCAGACGCCGTCCACGCCCGTCTCGCCATACTTGCCGGCGACGATGTGGGTCTTCTCGACCTTGATGCCCGCCGCTTCCAGGCCGATATTCTCGACATTGCCAACAATGCCCATGGCCAGGATGACGCGGTCGACGGTGACTTCCTCGGTCTTGCCGGCCTTGTCCTTCAGGGTGCAGGTGACATTGTCCGCGCCCTTCTTCAGCGCCGTCACCGTGGTGCCGAGCTTGAGCTTCATGCCCTGCTTGGTGAAAGCCTTGGCGGCCAGCGCCGAAATCTCTTCGTCTTCGACCGGCATCACCCGGTCCAGCACTTCGACCACGGTCACGTCCGCGCCCAGGGTGCGATAGAAGCTGGCGAATTCGATGCCGATGGCGCCGGAGCCGACGACCAGCAGCGACTTGGGCATGGAGGGCGGCACCATCGCTTCGCGATAGGTCCAGACCAGCAGGCCATCGGGCTCAAGTCCCGGCAAGGTACGCGCGCGCGCGCCCGTGGCGAGCACGATGTTCTTGGCAGTGTAGTCGGCAGGCTTGCCGTCCTTGGTCACCGACAACTTGCCCTTGCCGGCCAGCTTGGCCTCGCCCGCGATCACGGTGATCTTGTGCTTCTTCATCAGGCCGGCGACGCCGCTGGAGAGCTGCTGCGACACGGCGCGGCTGCGGGCGACGATCTTGGCGATGTCGAACTTGAAATTGTCGGCGCTGATTCCGTATTCGTTCAGCCGGTGCAGCATGTGCCAGATTTCGGATGACCGCAGCAGCGCCTTGGTCGGGATGCAGCCCCAGTTCAGGCAGATGCCGCCCATGCGGTCGCGCTCGACCACGGCGGTCTTCAGCCCGAGCTGGGCGCAGCGGATGGCGCAGACATAGCCGCCGGGGCCGCCGCCCACCACGATCACGTCGAAGCTGGTGTCGCTCATAGCAGCATGGAGGCCGGTTCCTCGATGAAGGTCTTGAGCGTTTGAAGGAACTTGGCGCCGGTGCCGCCGTCCACCACGCGGTGATCGGCCGACATGGTCACCGTCATCACCGTGGCGACTTCGATCTTGCCGTTCACGACAATGGCGCGCTCTTCGCCTGCGCCCACCGCGATGATGCAGCTCTGCGGCGGGTTGATGATCGAGGTGAAGTTCTTGATGCCGTACATGCCCAGGTTGGAAACCGAGAAGCCGCCGCCTTCATACTGGTTCGGCTTGAGCTTCTTGGCCTTGGCCAAGCCGGCGAGTTCCTTCACTTCGTTGCTGATCTCGACCAGCCCCTTGGTTTGGGCCTTGAAGATGATCGGGGTGATCAGGCCGAAGTCGAGCGCCACGGCGACCCCGACATCGGCATCCTTGTGGCGCAGGATCGCGGTGTCGGTCCAGGACGCGTTGACATCGGGATGCTTCATCAGCGCCATGGCCGACGCCTTCATGATGAAGTCATTGACCGACAGCTTGTAGGCCGGGACCTTGTCTTTGCCCTTCGGCGCCGCCGCGTTCATCTTTTCGCGCACCGCCATCAGGGCGTTCAGGTTGCAGTCCACCGTCAGGTAGTAATGCGGGATCAGAGTCTTGGCCGAGGTCAGGCGCTTGGCGATGGCCTTGCGCATGGAATCGTGCGGGGTCTCTTCATACGAACCCGCCGGATAGAGCAGGCGCGCATCGGGAAGCGGCGCGACGCCGGGAGCGCCAGCACCACCGGAAGCAGCAGAGGCACCGGCGGCAGGCTTGGCCGCGCCGGGCTTGGCATTCTCGACATCGGACTGGACGATACGCCCGCGCGGACCCGTGCCGGTCACTGTGGAAAGGTCGATGCCCTTGCTGGCGGCAAGACGCTTGGCCAGCGGCGAGGCAAAAATGCGCGCGCCGTCATTCTTTGTTGATTGGGCGGCTCCGCCGCCGGGGGCAGCGGCAGGTGCGGCAGCCGCGGCTTTCGGTGCGGGGGCGGATTCCGCCTTCACCGCCGCCTTGATGTCTTTCATTGCGGCGGGAATGTCGACCGCGGCGCCGGCCTTCTCGCCCTCCGCCAGCAGCACGGCGATGGGCGCATTCACTCTCACGCCTTCGCTGCCTTCGGCGACGAGGATCTTGCCGATGGTGCCTTCATCCACCGCTTCGAATTCCATGGTGGCCTTGTCGGTTTCGATCTCGGCCAGGATGGTGCCGGACTTCACCACATCGCCTTCCTTGACCAGCCACTTGGCCAGCTTGCCCTCCTCCATGGTGGGCGACAGCGCGGGCATCAGGATGTTCGTCGCCACGGCCTATTCCTTGTAGCTGACGGACTTGACCGCCGCGATCAGGTCTTCGACCGTCGGCAAGGCAAGCTTTTCGAGATTGGCGGCATAAGGCATCGGCACGTCCTTGCCGGTCACCTTTGTCGGGGGCGCGTCGAGATAATCGAACGCTTCCAGCGCGACCTGGGCGCAGATCTCCGAACCGATCGAGCAGATCGGCCAGCCCTGTTCCATGGTGACAATGCGGTTGGTCTTCTTCACGCTGGCCAGAACCGTGTCCATGTCCAGCGGGCGCAGGGTGCGCAGGTCGATCACTTCGGCGTCGATGCCCTCTTCCGCCAGCTTGTCGGCAGCTTCCAGCGCCTGGCCGACGGTGATGGAGTAAGCGACGATGGTGACGTCCTTGCCGGTGCGGCAGATGCGGGCCTTGCCGATCGGCAGGACGAAATCGTCCAGCTTGGGCACCGGGAAGCTCTTGCCGTACAGGATTTCATTTTCCAGGAAGATGATCGGGCTGCCATCGCGGATGGCGGCCTTCAGAAGCCCCTTGGCATCGGCCGCGGAATAGGGTGCGATCACTTTCAGGCCCGGAACCGAGGCGTACCAGGCCGAATAGTCCTGGCTGTGCTGGGCGCCGACGCGGGCGGCGGCGCCGTTTGGACCGCGGAACACGATCGGGCTGCTCATCTGGCCGCCGGACATGTAACGGGTCTTGGCGGCGGAGTTGATGATCTGGTCCATCGCCTGCATGGCGAAGTTCCAGGTCATGAATTCGACGATGGGCTTGAGGCCATCGAACGCCGCGCCGATGCCAAGGCCGGTGAAGCCGTGCTCGGTGATCGGCGTGTCGATCACGCGGCGCTCGCCGAACTCGTCCAGCAGGCCCTGCGAAATCTTGTAGGCGCCCTGATACTGGGCCACTTCCTCGCCCATCAGGAACACCAGTTCGTCGCGGCGCATTTCCTCGGCCATGGCGTCGCGCAAGGCGTCGCGCACGGTCTGGGTGATGAACTCGGTGCCTTCGGGAATTTCGGGATCGGCGGCGACTTCGGCCTTGGGCGCGGCAACCTTTTCGCCGCCCTTGTCGGAGACGGCCTTGTGATCTTCGCCGGCGGGAAGCGCGGCTTCTTTCTTGGCCTTCTTCGCAGGCGCGCCGGCGCTTTCGCCCTCGGCCAGAAGCGTGGCGATGGGCGAATTGACCTTCACCCCTTCGGTGCCTTCGGAAACCAGGATCTCGCCGATGGTGCCTTCATCCACGGCTTCGAATTCCATCGTCGCCTTGTCGGTCTCGATCTCGGCCAGGATGGTGCCGGACTTGACGGTGTCGCCCGCCTTCACCAGCCATTTGGACAGCTTGCCCTCTTCCATGGTGGGCGACAGCGCGGGCATGAGAATTTCGGTGCTCATCAGGCGTAAATGTCCGTGTAAAGTTCAGCCACGCCCGGTTCCGGGCTCTCGGTGGCGAATTCGGCGCTGGCAATGACGATGGCTTTCACCTGCGCGTCCAGCGCCTTCATGTCTTCGGCGGTCATCACGCCGCGCTCGATTAGCTTCTTGCCGAAATTCTCGATCGGATCGCGCTTCTCGCGGACCTCGGTCAGTTCTTCCTTGGTGCGGTACTTGGCGGGGTCGGACATGGAGTGACCGCGATAGCGGTAGGTCTTCATTTCCAGGATGATCGGGCCCTTGCCGGCGCGGCAATAGGCCATCGCCTCTTCGCCCGCCTTCTGCACCGCCTCCACGTCCATGCCGTCGACCTGAACGCCCGGGATGCCGAAGGAGGCGCCGCGCTTGGAGAAGTCGGACACCGCCGAGGAGCGCTCGACGCTGGTGCCCATGGCGTACTGGTTGTTCTCGATCACATAGATGACCGGCAGCTTCCACAGCTCGGCCATGTTGAAGCTTTCATAGACCTGGCCCTGGTTCGCCGCGCCGTCGCCGAAATAGGTCAGGCAGACGCTCTTGTTGCCGCGATACTTGTTGGCAAAGGCCAGGCCGGTGCCCAGCGGCACCTGGGCGCCGACGATGCCGTGACCGCCATAGAATTTCTTCTCGCTCGAGAACATGTGCATCGAGCCACCCTTGCCGCGCGACAGGCCGGTGGAACGGCCCGTCAGTTCGGCCATCACCGCCTTGGGGTCGATACCCGCGGCCAGCATATGACCGTGGTCGCGGTAAGCCGTGATCTGCTGGTCACCTTCCTGGGCGGCGCCCATCAGGCCGACCACAACGGCTTCCTGGCCGATATAGAGGTGGCAGAAGCCGCCGATCAGGCCCATGCCGTAAAGCTGACCGGCCCGCTCCTCGAAGCGGCGGATCAACAGCATGTCCGAATAGAGTTTTTTGGATGTGTCCGAATTGCTTTTGGGGGCGTCGGGCATGGGCGTTTGGGGTGCCGTTTTTTGATTTTTGAAAGCCAAGGAAACGGTTTGTTGCAAGCCCCGGCAAGCTTGGCAAGAGCGTTGTTATTTTATTGCGCTGCGAAAGCGAACAGTGTTCGCGGCTGCGCAATCCTTGCGCAAACGAAGGGTGGAGGCGCGCAATATTCGGAAGGTTTAGCGGGCGGTTCTTGAAACGGCGACCTGATTGGGCGCGGCCGTCATCAATTCGGTCCGGGCCAGCTCTTCGACGAGGTCGGGGTCGGCGCCATTCTTTTCCATCAGGGCGATGCGATGTTCCAGCCGGGCGCGGCTGTCCTTGAGTTCGGCCAGTTGCTGCTGCTTCAGACCCAGTTCGGCATGGGTATTCTGCAAGGAAAGAATGCCGCGATCGCCCCAGATGGCATAGCTGCCGAAATAGCCGACCACGGCCAGACTGAGGGCCGGGACGACGAGAACGCCGAAAAATCGGGAGACCGAACGCTTGATTCGCATTCACACAACGAATCACACACTGATTCGCGCCGTCAAGAGAAAATGAGTAAAGGATTTAAGGAACTTAGCCTGAGTCGCTTTAACGATTAGGCCCTGAGGATCGAGCGCCCCGCATAGATCGCGCTGTCACCCAATTGCTCCTCGATCCGCAGCAGCTGGTTGTACTTGGCCAGGCGGTCGGACCGGGCCAGCGAACCGGTTTTGATCTGTCCGCAATTGGTCGCCACCGCCAGGTCGGCGATGGTGAAATCCTCGGTTTCGCCGGAGCGGTGGCTCATCACCGCCTTGTAGGCGGCCTTGTGCGCCATCTCGACGGTATCCAGCGTCTCGGTCAGCGAGCCGATCTGGTTGACCTTGATCAGGATGGCGTTGGCGGTCTGCTGGTCGATGCCCTGCTTCAACCGCTTCACGTTGGTGACGAACAGGTCGTCGCCCACCAGGTTGACGGTCTTGCCCACCGCATCGGTCAGGCCCTTCCAGCCTGCCCAGTCGTCCTCGGCCATGCCGTCTTCGATGGAGACGATGGGATAGCGCTTGCAGAGGTCGGCATAGACCTTGACCATCTCGTCCGGCGACAGCGACTTGCCCTCGCCTTCCAGCTCATACTTGCCCTTCTTGAAGAATTCGGTCGAGGCCGGATCGAGCGCGAAGAAGACCTCGTCGCCCAGTCTGTAGCCGGCCTTTTCGACGGCCTTGGAAATGAAGGTCAGCGCTTCATCGGGCGATTTCAGGTTGGGCGCGAAGCCGCCCTCGTCGCCGACATTGGTGTTGTGGCTGGCATCGGCCAGCTGCTTCTTCAGGGTGTGGAAGATTTCCGCGCCCATGCGCAGCGCCTCGCGGAACGACGGCGCGCCCACCGGCATGATCATGAATTCCTGGAAGTCGATCGGATTGTCGGCATGTTCGCCGCCGTTGATGATGTTCATCATCGGCACCGGCAGGACATGCGCCGAAACGC